>CAZFKA010000092.1:0-11548 GCA_964519155.1 uncultured Bifidobacterium sp.
ATTGTTGGCTGTTTTATATACACCTGTTGCAAAAGTACCTGCAAAAATATCGGTTCCGTTTGTTGCCAATTCGAGTACGACAGGGCAGGCGGCCATCGGCGGATTGGGCAAACCGGTATTGCACATTGTCCAACTATTACCTCCATTGGTTGATTTGAATGCCCCAGAGTTGCTGCCGATCATCATTACATTGCCCACCTTTTCGAAATCATGTACTTCAAATGTGCCAAAGCCGCAGGGGGTAATGCCTGTGGACTGAACCACCCAGGTTGCCCCGTTATTGGTTGACTTATAAGGGTATAGTCCGGTACCGGCCCAAACATCATTTCCATCGATAAACAATGAATAAATATAGGTATTTCCCAGTCCGTTGTTTGCGGCGTTCCAGTTGGCTCCATTGTTGGTGGAAAGAAAAACACCGGTGGCAGTGCCGGCAAAAATATTACTACCACTTACCGCGATGTCATTGATCACCTGTCCGGGCAAAGAAGAAGTCCAGTTTGCTCCATTATTGGTAGATATGAATACGCCTGCACCGGTACCTGCATACAAGGTGTTACCGCTTTTTGCAATAGCGTGTACTTCAGTGCTGGACAGTCCATTGTTGAGTTGGGTCCAGCTACTGCCATTGTTGGTTGAATGATAAAACCCATTTGCCGTACCGGCATACACATTGGCGCCATCAATAACGAGTTCGCCAACCCACCAGGTATATGGACCATTAGTTTGCACCCATTGCGCATCTGCGCTCACATAATTCAACATCAGTAAAAGACACAATAAGAAATTTTTGTTCATTTCGGTATATTTTTTTTGTCAAGACAGAGACAACTTTGTGCCGGTTGGCAAAAATCAGCAACTTGTTTCGTTTTTTACAGAGCTATGACAATTAGCTGTTTGAGCAATGCTTCCCCAGCGATTGTAATCCACGTTTTACATGATTTTCAATCCCCAGCGCGGATTCTCTAAGCGAACTATTCGCGCGCAAAAATTGCCTTTGTATATTCTCGGGCAATCCTTTATTTTTACCCCATGAATCAAAATTTTGTCAACAGACTTCGCACTGAAATCAGTGAAATTCAAGAAGCCGGATTATTTAAACAAGAGCGTATAATTTCCTCCGAACAATCGGCCCATATCATTGCCAACGGTCTGCCGGTTTTAAATTTTTGTGCAAACAATTATCTTGGACTTTCTTCGCATCCAAAAACCATAGAAGCCGCTCACAAAGCCATCGATGAAAGAGGATACGGCATGAGTAGTGTGCGTTTTATTTGCGGAACACAGGATATTCACAAAGAACTTGAAGCCAAATTATCTTCGTTTTTAGGTACTGAGGATACCATTTTATATTGTGCGGCATTTGATGCGAATGGCGGCTTATTTGAACCCTTGCTGAATGAACAGGACGCCATTATTTCAGATGAACTAAACCATGCTTCTATCATCGATGGGGTACGTTTGTGTAAAGCAGAACGTCATCGGTACAAACACAATGATCTTGGAGCCTTAGAAGAAATATTGAAAGCGACACAGCACTGCCGTAGCAGAATGATTGCCACAGACAGTGTTTTTAGTATGGATGGAACCATTGCGCAGCTTGACAAAATTTGTGACCTCGCTGATCAATATGATGCCATCGTAATGATCGACGAATCACATTCGAGTGGGTTTATGGGCAAAACCGGTCGTGGCGTACATGAATTGTGTAATGTAATAGACCGGGTAGATATTATCACCGGCACATTAGGCAAAGCGTTGGGTGGCGCCAGTGGGGGCTTTACCAGCGGACGTAAAGAAGTGATTGACATGTTGCGTCAAAAAAGCAGGCCCTATCTGTTTTCAAACACGGTTGCTCCCAGTGTAGTGGGTGCGTCAATCGCGATATTGGATATGCTGAGTGAAACCACAACGCTCAGAGACAAACTTGAGGAAAATACAAAATATTTCCGCGAAAAGATCACCGCCGCGGGGTTCGATATTAAACCGGGCATACATCCTATAGTTCCGATCATGTTATACGATGCGGTGCTGGCACAAAAAATGGCTGCGCGCATGCTTGACGAAGGAGTCTATGTGGTTGGATTTTTCTTTCCGGTGGTGGCTAAAGGCAATGCCCGCATCCGTGTACAAATCAGCGCCGGACATGAAAAAGAAGATCTCGACAAAGCTATTGCAGCCTTTACCAAAGTTGGCAAAGAGTTGGGTGTAATTCAGTAAGCCGATCAACCTTGTCGTCTGTTTTGTACCCATGGTCAGGTAAAATTTTTAGGGCTGCACAAAAATTGGTAAGTGATTTTTCGCCGTATTGCGTTCCCGTTTTTTTTCAGAAAGTTTTGGCTGAAAATTCCTTTTTAAAATAAAAGGTCAAATTTGGGCTAAGAATATAACGCGATGTAAACCAACATTGGCTTATATTTGATGATATAAACAAAAACACATGAAAAAGATACTCCTCACCTTTACCCTGTTAGCCGCTATCCCGTTTGTAGGAAGTGCTCAAAAAATTTTCAGTGCTGACGCTGAATACAAAGCCAAAGTAAAAGTGTTTGTCGTAGATGCTGAATACAAAGCCGATCTTATTGTTTACAAAGAAGATGCAGAGTACAAAGCGAAAGGCAATGATGGCAAATGGTTTTTTGTAGATGCGGAATACAAAGCCGATAAAGTGGTTTATTTTGTTGATGCGGAATACAAAGCTGATTTGAAGGTTTATTTTGCTGATGCGGAATACAAAGCATCCTGG
This sequence comes from uncultured Bifidobacterium sp., assembly GCA_964519155.1. Classification (GTDB taxonomy): domain Bacteria; phylum Bacteroidota; class Bacteroidia; order Chitinophagales; family Chitinophagaceae; genus OLB11. The sequence continues at coordinate 2,747 of CAZFKA010000092.1, forward strand.
AAAAACAGCAGCAAAAAGCATTTATTGTACTAGTCGATTGCTCAAAAGTCGATTTCCTGATTGAAAAATACCCTGCTTTGGGTAAAATATGCGCTATGTTGCTTTGTACTTTTGTTGTTGAATAAAAACAACACAACATGAATTTCAACAGCATCACTTTCATCACCATCATTTTATTTGGAGCTGTTTTTTTTTCTGCCTGCAAAAAAAAGGAAACCACTCCGCTTGTCAACAATCCAACGGCCGCTGAAACCGGTACATGGAATATCTCCCATTGGGACGGCACCCCTGCCGCAGGCACGATGATCTTCACAGCCAACACGCTTGATTTCAATTGTACGACCTACTCCTTTACCGAAACAGATACCTATACCAAATCGGGCAATGTGTTTACGTTTACAAAAACCGGTGGAGCAAGCGCTGTAATCAGCGGTGGCAACAACTGGACGATGGATACGCTAAGCAGCAATGTACTCCGCATGACAAGCAATTTCGGATTGGTTGTAAGGGCTACAAAATAAAATGTAAACTAGCGTTTGTTTAAATGGGTAGGCAATTCGTCTAAACTGAACAGATTTTTTTCTTGTTGATATTGCTGAATACCCGTATCCCCTTTTTTTGCGGCCCATTCAAAAAGAATTTGGCGATCGCCGATAAATTCATACATAGGCACTCCAAATCCACAGGATGTTTGAACGTGGTAAATTTCAGCCACAACAATTTGTCGTACACCGGCATAAGCCTCAAATCGCGAAACATAGGTCTGCCACTCGGGTTGATGGGGCAGAATGACCGCTCCCTTGCCGTATAAACGGAGAATATTGGGCACTTTATCAAACGAACAAAACATAAACGTAATGCGTTGATTTTCGAGTACATGGGCGGACGTTTCGTTCCCACTGCCCACAAAATCGAGATACGCTACTTTATTTTCGTCGATGACCTGTAAGTGCTCGAGTCCTTTGGGTGATACATTAATATGTCCATGTGTACTCAGGGGTGCAGTGGCTACAAAAAACATTTTTTGTGCCTGAATAAATTTCTTATGCTCATCTGTAATGGCGCTACTCAGTTTTCCCATACCTCGTTGTTTTGCTAAAGGTAAAGATAAATCAATAATTTTGTTGACCCCATCAACAGTAATCGGATCTTCAAGTTGCTTCGCTCGATTTATGTTGCGTTTACCCCTATCTTTACCCGACAAAATGCAAGATGATCGGAAAAAATAAACCGCTTTTGGTTGCACTATTGGCGATAACAGTTGTGCTGGCCGGCTTGAGCAGATATTATAGTCGGCAAAACCCCATCAATCGATCGGCGCCACCATCAACGGTTCAGGCAGACAACAAACAAAGGGCCACGCCGGCAGATTCGGTTCCGACATATGTACGAACGGTATTACAATATGTTGAAAAAAATGGAACTGCACCGGACGGGTATGAAGGAGGACGAGCATTTCAAAATCGGGAAAAACGATTGCCGCTCAAATCGCCACAAGGAAATCCGCTACGTTACCGGGAGTGGGATGTCAAGCCCCGACAAAAAGCACAAAACCGGGGGCCGGAGCGACTGGTAACCGGTAACGACCGTTCGGCCTGGTATACCAAAGATCACTACCGTACCTTTGTAAAAATAAAATAACAAGATGATACAGATCAGCTCATCAGAAGCGTATTTAAACGATGAAAGCACCGGTATTTTCATCGGCGTCATGCGCGAAGAATTGATTGAAGATATGAATAGCTTTTACGACGAAATTTCGGCGGCATTAGCCTTCCCCGATTATTTCGGCCGCAATCTGGATGCGCTCTCCGATATGCTCAACGACCTCAGTTGGATTCGCTGTCAGCACATTTTTTTGATATTACGCAACAGCAATACACTGAGTGTGTCGCTTGATGAAGATTATGACGCAGTGTTGGATATTTTCAGCACTCACCTGAACCAACGCTTGCAAATCATATTGGTTGATTAAAAGCTTATAAACACAAATTACCCGGATTGTGGAAAAGCACCGGACAGCATTTGCTTTACCAAACGGGCATTTTATCTATATTTACAGCAATTAAACCCAATTAAAATGTCAAATCCAAATGCAATCCATGCGTACTGCATGAAAACAAAAGAAAAAAATGTTGAAATGAAAGATGCTGTTATAACGATTACTGCTCGTGGTGGCTACATGGCACAGGGCAATGACGGCAAAGGAAATAAGATGACAACGATGCTGAGCAAAGCAGCTGCGGAAGCCGCTGTAAAAGCCGGAACAGCTAAAATGGGCTAAATCCCTTTTTTAGCGGATAGACGAAAAAGTCGTGGTTCAACGCTGTAGTTGAACCACGACTTTTCTATTTTTTCCGCGGTAAAAAGAGTAAAAAATAAGCCTTGGCAGGTTTTTGCAAAAAAATATTGGTTTTCAACAAAATCTGCTTTACATTTGCACTCCCAAAAAATAATAAGGTAATTATGCCTACAATACAACAATTAGTAAGAAAAGGAAGAACGATCATTCGTGCAAAATCAAAATCGCGTGCTTTAGATGCTTGTCCGCAACGCCGTGGTGTATGTACCCGTGTGTATACGACTACACCTAAAAAACCGAATTCAGCTTTGCGTAAAGTAGCAAAAGTTCGTTTAACCAATAAAATTGAGGTTATTGCCTATATTCCGGGTGAAGGTCATAATTTGCAGGAACACTCTATCGTATTAATCAGAGGAGGTCGTGTGAAAGATCTTCCGGGTGTACGTTATCATATTGTACGGGGTAGTTTGGATACTGCCGGTGTAAAAGACCGTAAGAAAAGCCGTAGTAAATATGGTACGAAAAAGGAAAAAGCAAAAAAATAATTATTTCTACAATTTGACCTGCTGACAGAGTAAAGTGGTAATACTTGAAAGAACACTGGCAGAGGTCGTCAATAAAAATTACAAATCATGAGAAAACAACAACCCAAGAAGATCCCTTTAGCGCCGGATCCTAAATTTGGAGACCCATTAGTAACCCGCTTCGTAAACTGTATGATGTGGGATGGCAAAAAAAGTATTGCCCTGACCATTTTTTATGACGCATTGGCGAAAATTGAAAAAGCAATGGGCGAACCCGGCTATGATGTTTGGAAACGCGCTATGGCAAATGTTGCTCCCGGTGTGGAAGTACGTAGCCGTCGTATTGGTGGTGCTACTTTTCAGATTCCTTCTGAAGTAAGACCTGACCGTAAAATTTCACTGACCATCAAGTGGATCATTCGTTATTCACGCGATAGAAACGGACGTACAATGGCTGACAAATTATCTAATGAATTGATGGCCGCCGCAAAAGGTGAAGGAAATGCCGTGAAGAAGAAAGATGATACACATCGTATGGCCGATGCAAATAAAGCATTTGCACACTTTAAAATCTAACAGCAAAGAAAATAGTCATAAAGCCACTCGTCAAGGGTGGCTTTTTTATTTGTAAATATCTTCCTTGATCTACACTTTTTTGGTCGATGCACTGCCGGGGTACACCCGACTTTTGTACTTTTGTCAAAATAAATCCCGTATCCTCTTCATCGACTCCATCCTGGCACAATGCCGTGAAACCAGCACAGCAGAATGGCTGGCCATATTATTTGGCCTGCTACAGGTGGTATTGGCGTGGCAAAACAAGACCCTTAATTTTTACGCCGGTATTATCAGTGTGTTCCTCTACATTTATGTTTTCTATGCTGTAAAACTCTATGCCGAGAGTCTGCTAAACTTATATTATCTGGTCATCAGCATAGCCGGTATCTTTCTGTGGAACACTAAAAATAAAGTAGCGATCAGCCGCGCGACCAACAAAGAATGGTGGCAAACGGGTGTTATGGGTATTGTGCTTTTTGGCCTGTTGTATGTTGTATTGAAAAAATTCACCAGTAGCAATGTACCGGCAGCCGATGCGCTCGTCACCGCTATCGCCTGGGCGGGCACCTGGCTCATGATATATCGCAAACTCGAAAACTGGGTGCTGCTCAATATTTCGAATGCACTGGCCATTCCTTTACAAATCTACAAGGGCCTGGAACTCACTGCCGTGTATACGTTAATCCTTTTTATAGTAGCTGTTTTTGGGTATTTTCATTGGAAGAAAGAACTACACCGAAAAGAATAACAATTCAACTGACAACATGGGGTTAAAAAACATGTACAAACCTTCCTGTTCGAAAATAGTTTTATATTTGCATCCTCAGTTATGCAAAAAATCCTTTTCCTCATTTGTTGCTTTTTTTCGCTGACCGCGCATGCCCAAGTTGAAATGGGTATTGTAGATACTGTTGCCGTAGCTCCTGAAGAAAACGTCACCATATACAAAGATCCGCGTTTAGACTTGCTCGACAAGCGTCCGGCATTGGTTGCCAGAGCGGAAGCTGATGTGAAAGAAAGAGAAATTCCTTTGTATCGGCCTATCGTGTCGCACGATGGCAAAAAGACGGTTACCGGGAGCATTTACACGCAAAAAGGATTCAGGGTAGTTATTTACAATGGATCAGACCGTACAAAAGCTTTGGAAACAAAAAATGCTTTTTCACGCGCTTTTCCCGGCACCCCATCTTACATGAGTTATAATGTACCTTCCTACAAGATAAAAGTCGGTAATTTTGATGACCGCGCCGATGCAACCAAATTTATGCGAAGAGTGAGTGCCGCTTTCCCTTCTTGTTTCATCGTACCGGATATCGTCACCATAAAGAATATCAATGTCCATTAATCCGGATCTGATCAAAAAAAGTTGTGCAGCGTACCTCGATGAGTTCATTGCCATCAGAGAACATCTTCATGCCTATCCCGAGCTCTCATTTCAGGAGTTTGAAACAGCTAAATTCATATCGTCAAAGCTCAGTGAATATGGCGTCAAGCATACTACAGGTGTTGCCGGTACGGGTATAGTCGCCCTAATTGAAGGAAAGAACCCCTCTAAACGAATTATCGCTTTGCGCGCTGATATGGACGCCTTACCGATTACGGAAAAAAATGAAGCCCCCTATCGCTCGCAAAATACGGGAATCATGCATGCCTGCGGACACGACGTTCATAGCACCTGTTTGTTGGGTGCGGCTAAAATTTTACAAGAAACGCGTGATGAATGGGAAGGCAGTATCAAATGTATTTTTCAACAAGGCGAGGAGAAACATCCCGGTGGTGCGAGTCTGTTGATTGCTGCAGGAGTTTTGGAAAACCCAAAACCTGAAGCCATTTTTGCTTTGCATGTTTATCCTCATCTGCCTTATGGCAAAGTCGGATTCAGAGAAGGGCAATACATGGCGAGTGCCGATGAAATTTATATCACGGTACATGGCAAAGGCGGGCACGCGGCCCTACCCCATCAAACAGTTGACCCCATTGCCATTGCAGCCAATCTGATTGTGAGTCTGCAACAAATTATTTCGCGCAATAATAATCCGTTGAATCCTTCCGTACTTTCCTTTGGTCAGATACATGGAGGCAATGCCGGCAATGTAATACCTGACAGTGTGCGTATAGAAGGAACATTGCGATGCATGGATGAAGTATGGAGAGCCAAAGCACATGAACTCATCAAGAAACATTCAACGCAATTGTGTGAAGCCATGGGTGGAAGCGCAACAGTGGAGATCCCATTGGGTTATCCTTTTTTGTTGAATGATGCCGATACCACCCGGCGTGCCAGACAAATAGCTGTTGACACCCTTGGGGAAGAAAATGTAACAGAGCTCGACCGCAGAATGGCCGCAGAAGACTTCAGTTTTTATACCCACCATGTGCCCGGTTGTTTTTTCCGTTTAGGCACTTCGCATGAAGGTAATTTCACCCTTCCTGTTCACAATGCCGGTTTTGATATTTATCAGCAAGCAATCGGTATTGGGGTGAGGATGTTTTGTGAGATTGCGACGAGGTTTTAACGACTTCTTTCCGGTACGATTTAACATAACGCTTTACCGGAAAATTTACTCTACTGCCTATTGATAAAAAAACCGCATCCAATAGACGCGGTCTCTTTTTTTAATATTTAACTTAATACTGTTGATTAGTAACGGTACATATCGGTTTTGTATGGGCCTTCTTTAGGAATACCAAGATAGGCGCTCTGTGCGTCAGTGAGGGTTTCCAGTTCCACACCGATCTTTGACAAATGCAGACGGGCAACTTTTTCATCAAGGTGTTTAGGCAATACATACACTTTATTTTCGTAGCTTGATGCATTGTTCCACAATTCGATCTGGGCAAGCGTTTGGTTACTGAATGAATTGCTCATCACAAAACTTGGATGCCCGGTTGCGCAGCCGAGATTCACCAGACGACCTTCTGCCAACACAATCACATCTTTTCCTTCAATATTGTACAGATCAACCTGTGGTTTGATCGTATTTTTGGTTGCACCATATTGAGCGTTCAACCAAGCCATATCGATCTCGATATCGAAGTGACCGATATTACAAACGATAGCCTTATCTTTCATCAGTCTGAAATGCTTTTCAGAAATCAGATCGCGGCAACCACTGGCAGTGACAATGATATCAGCTTCCTGAACAGCATTTTCCATTTTCTTTACTTCAAAACCATCCATAGCTGCTTGCAACGCACAAATCGGATCGATTTCGGTAACAATTACTCGAGCTCCGGCGCCTCGCAGCGACTGTGCACTTCCTTTACCCACATCTCCGTAACCACCAACAACCGCTACTTTGCCAGCCATCATTACATCCGTTGCACGACGGATCGCATCCACCAATGATTCCTGACAGCCATATTTATTATCAAATTTCGATTTGGTAACCGAATCATTCACATTGATCGCCGGTATAGGTAAAGTGCCTTTTTCCATTCTTTCATACAAACGATGAACACCGGTTGTCGTTTCTTCGCTCAAACCTCTGATATGCTGTATCAGTTCAGTATACTGATCGAATACCATATTGGTGAGATCGCCACCATCATCGAGAATCATATTCAATGGACGGTCTTCACTGCCAAAAAATAAAGTTTGTTCAATACACCAGTCTGCTTCATCCTGGGTTTGCCCTTTCCAGGCGAAGACACCAATACCCGCTGCTGCAATGGCTGCTGCCGCATGATCTTGTGTCGAAAATATATTGCATGAACTCCAACGAACTTCAGCACCCAATGCAACCAACGTTTCAATCAAAACTGCGGTTTGAATGGTCATATGCAGACAACCTGCAATACGTGCACCCTTCAGCGGTTGAGCAGCTCCAAATTCTTCCCGAATCGCCATTAAACCGGGCATTTCGGCTTCCGCCAGACGGATTTCCTTTCTACCCCATTCAGCCAAGTTGATATCGGCTACTTTGTATGGAATACTTAAATCAATAGTTGACTTTGTTGTTGTAGACATAAATTAAAAATTTTGGCAAATTTAAATGATTTCTTCCAACTCTGGCAAAGCGCACTAGTTTTGTTTCTAATAAACTATCGTTAAAAACAATACGTTTACAACGGGCTTCTGTATGTTTTTAACGACTGGCGGTTATGGAGAACGCAATTGTTGACAAACTGTAAAAATGCATGAAAACGTTTTTCATTTTCGGCAAAGGAAGGATCAGCGTTTGGGCGAAGATTGTTTTGCAATAAAGTATCATGGGCAAAATCGTAGTAGCCTTGCACCTGATCGAAGTTCGATGTGATTAACCAGGGTTCGTGTAGCATAAAATACTGCTGATCAACTGCTGTACATACCATAGCAGTTGCAGTCGTATCGAAAACACTTTTCCCAAAACTAAAAAAGGGACGGTCGTAATGCAATAGGTCGAGCACAGAGGGCATTATATCAATTTGCTGTATCAGGTGGTCGTTAAATCCACTCAAGGCGGTGTTACCCGGTTGGTAAAAAATAATAGGGATGGCGAACAAACCGATGCCCTGCTGGTAAAATTGTTGCGGGTCGTGGTAAGCCAAATAATGATGGTCGGCTGTGATCACAAACAAAGTATTATGGAACCACGGGCTTTGAGCAGCTTCGGCAAAGAATTTACGCAAGGCCATATCCGTATAGGAAATCCCCCGGCTGATACCAGACCGCGTAGCAAATGAAGCGTTGGCGTATTGGGTAGGCAAATGAAAGGGTTCATGTGAACTCAAGGTAAACACAGCGCTGCAAAAGGGTTGCTGTTGCGCATTGAGTTGCTGACAGAAATATTGAAGAAATGGTTCGTCCCAAATCCCCCAGGTGCCATCATAATCTTCGTCGTTATGATACTCGTTTCGTCCGTAGTAATGTTCAAATCCGGCATTGCGACTATATGAATCAAAATTCATGGTGCCGTTAGCCCCGCCGTGAAAAAAAGAAGTGGTATACCCTTTTTCCTTCAATAATGACGGGAGTGCGTCTATTTGGTTGGTGGCGTAAGGCGACATGGGAAAAGCGTCGTTCATCAGGTACGGTATACCCGATAAAATTGCCGGCACCCCATCGGCCGAACGGGTGGCATTGGCGTAAGCGTTGGTAAAGGTCAGGCTATGTTGCATGAGGCTATCCAAAAAGGGTGTATAGCTTGTACGCCCGCCAATACCGGTAAACGCCTTACCAAAACTTTCCAGCACAATGACCACAACGTTTCGCTGCTCAAAGGGTTGCGTCTGTTGATAATTTTTTATTGGCCGATACCATTGGTCAATTTCTTGTTGCGAAACGAAATGTAATTCACGTAGTTTTTGCGATTGTAACGTTTGCAAAATCGAAAATGGCGTATTAATCACCAGCGGGATATTCGCATTATTTTCTGCCATCATTGCATTGCTCAGGGTAATGGGCCGTGTGCTATGACGAAATCCTCCGCGTACTGC
>CAZFKA010000093.1:0-11490 GCA_964519155.1 uncultured Bifidobacterium sp.
ATATCAAATGTGGCTACTAAGTGCTGGCCGCCATGATTGCCGGACAATGGGGCCCCGAATGCGTCTTTATTATGCAAATGCTGGTAACGACGCTGATACTCTTCTTCTTCCGCAAAATACTCCGTTTGTGGGACATGCATGCTCCTGCCATTTTTTTTCTCACGGCGGTACTCTTGCTTTTTACGATCGAATACAGGATCATCGGCCGTCCTGAAATGTTTTCACATCTCCTGGTGATGATCTTTTTGTATTTGTTGTTATTGTATGAAAAAAAGCAATCACCGCTGGTTTGGCTGATCGTCCCCCTTCAGGCGATTTGGTGTAATATGCATGAAGCTTACGCAACCGGCATTGTAATGGTATTTATCTTTACAGCGATGCATTTTTATCAGGCGAAAAAAGATAAAAAAGCATTGCCTGTGACATTGGCATTATTGACAGTATTGAGTACAGCCGCTATTCTGCTGAATCCCCGGGGAATTTTATTACTCATTCGACCACTGAATATCTTCGGACAAGTACAACAAAATAAATACACCACCGAACTCGATTCCCTAATGACGATTGATTATTGGCATAAAGAATCCTGGGTCTTTCTATTGCTCGCGTTTTTGTTTTTCTGGCAAATTATTCGTGTTTACCGCAAACAAAAAGAAGCCATAGATGCACCGTATGCTTCAATGGGGTATCTAAGTATCTGTCTGGCCTTTTTATTTCTGGCTTGTACCGCTTATCGCAATATCGTTTTTTTTGTATTGAGTGTCATGCCCATGGTGGCCGTACTGATCAAAGAAAAAGCAAAAAACATCGACCGTTTTTCAGGGGCATTCGCTATCGCCGGTGTGGCCTTATATCTTTTGGTAGTCAGCAACAAGTACTATAGCCTGACCTCGTCGCGCGACCGCTTTGGGCTTGAAGTATTGAGTATTAACAATCCGGCTGGTGCGGCAAGCTTTGTCGCTGAAAAAAAATTGTCGGCTAAAAAATGTTTTTCCGATTACCTGACCTCATCCTATTTGTTGTGGAAACTTCAACCCCATTTCAGGACCTATATCGATCTTCGCGACCTGGACATTTTCAGCACGGCCTTTTTTGAAAAATATTTCAGGCTGATCAACGAACCCGCACAGTTCTTTTCGGAAGACCAACAGCAACATTTCGACTATGTCATACTCTATCGTCGCTCAAACGATGCTTTACATTATGCTTTGTACAACGACTCCATCTATGCGTGCACATATGTAGATCCGGTAGCAGCGGTGTATGAAAAGACAGATGATATTCCACAGGGCGATATTTTTCGAAATTGTAATCCACTGCCCCATTCCGGCTTAGCGGAAGTTATCAATACGATTTTTAATCCGGCCTATCATTATTTCGACTACGACAAGATGAATGTTGATTTGGAAGCCGCACAATTTTACACAACCGTTGGAAAAATAAGTCTGGCCGAAAAAAGGATCAATCAATTTCTTATGGTCAATCCGACAGATGAAACTGCACAATTGCTGAAAAGCCGGATTCAGTCGCTGAAATCTCAAATGAGAAAATAATTTGTTTTTTTACCTTTGTAATATGTCACAACACAATATCCTCATTGCCGACAGCGGCTCAACCAAAACAGATTGGTGCCTGCTTACCCAGGGCAAAAAAAAGAATCTGCAAACCCAGGGCATCAATCCTTATTTTCACCAGGAAAATGAAATTCTGCATATATTCCGCAATGAGTTGAAAATTCGCCCGGAAAAACAAAACATCGATGAAATTCATTTTTATGGTGCAGGTATTGGCAGTAACGATAATAAAAAACGAATTGAAAAAAGTTTACGTTCGTATTTCGGTATAAAAAAAGTTGCCGTACACAGCGATATGCTTGCGGCGGCTCGAGCCAGTTGCCAGCACGAAAAAGGGATTGCCTGTATTTTGGGTACGGGCAGCAATACCGCTTTTTTCGATGGAAAAAAAATTGGATTTAAAACGCCTACATTGGGTTATGTACTGGGTGACGAAGGCGGCGGAACCCATTTGGGTAAAAAAATATTGCAATACGCGCTGCATGGAATTTTTGATAAGGACCTACAGGAAAAATTTAGCGAAATGTTTGACACCGACAAAGATCTTATACTCGATAACCTCTACCGCAAACCATTACCCAATCGTTACCTCGCGGGTTTTGCGCGTTTTGTATTTGCGCACCGGGGTCACTATATGATCGAAAATATTGCGGAAGATTGTCTGAACGATTTATTTATTCATCATCTGCTTCGGTATCCGCAAGCGCACAAAGTACCGGTTCATTTTACCGGTTCGGTGGCCTTTTATTTGAGTGACATTTTAGAAAATTTGTGTAGCCAGTACGACATGCGATTTGGATCGGTGATGCAAAAACCGATGAAGGGGCTTATAGCCTGGCATTCAAATTGATTCCGGATAGTCCATCACCATACATTCAATTTTGGCGTATTCATTCATGGTGAAACGGGCCTGAAAAACTTTTCCATTCATGAGTTTCCCCCTATAAGCGATATTTTTCCCGTCGTTTGTGATGTCGTCTATATCCGGATCAAAACGCAGGTCGGGGAAATTTTCAGCGAGTAATGTCCAATAAGCAATTACCGCAGATACTCCCTCCAGTCTGCCGTCGATATTGTCAGGAAAAATTTTACGGATATTCTCCGACTCCACAAAAAAATTCGATGCCAGAAAATGTTTGAGCTGCTCGAAATCACGTTTATTGAACGTTTCAATGAACGACTGCGTAACACGCAAAATGATCTGTTGAAATTGGGCGGGCATAACGTTTAATTTGATTCATATTCGTATTTTAAATACTCTATTTTACCATATTCATTTACGATGAAAGTTTCGTAAATCGTGATACCCTTTCCGATGACTTTATTGACCGTTTTAACTTCGCGATCCTCTTTTTTTAAACTGATCTGCTCGACGCGGTAATCACCCGATATTTTTTTTAAGCGGGTCCAATATTCCAGTACCGCCTCTTTACCGATCAATGTACAGTCGGTATTTTCCGGATATACCACTTTTATTTTGGGTGAATGAATTTCTACATGCGTTGCCAAATGGGTCATCAGTTTATCGATATCCCAATCATTCCAGGCTTTTGTGAAATCTTCGGAAATGATCCGAATGATGTCTTCAAATTTCATTTGGCAAAGTATTCTCAACAAATATACAACAATAAAAAATAATTTTTAGCGCATAAGTTGCTCATTTTCAACACAAAAAAGCAGCTTTTCCCCTTATTTAAAGGCATTAAGACCGGTAATATCCATTCCGGTAATGAGTAGATGTATATCGTGCGTGCCCTCGTAAGTAATTACACTCTCAAGATTCATCATATGGCGCATGATAGAGTATTCGCCGGTAATGCCCATACCTCCATGCATTTGTCGTGCTTCGCGTGCCACGTTCAGTGCCAATGCACAACTATTGCGTTTCGCCATGGAAATCTGGGCCGGAGTTGCCCGTCCTTCATTCATCAAAACGCCCAGTCGCCAAACCAATAACTGTGCCTTTGTTATTTCGGTGATCATTTCGGCAAGCTTTTTCTGTTGCAACTGAAACGACGCCACCGGTCGGCCAAATTGTTGTCTTTCTTTGGTATAACGAAGCGCGCTGTCATAACAATCCATTGCTGCCCCCAGTGCACCCCAGGCAATTCCGTAACGCGCTTTGCTCAGGCAACCCAAGGGACCTTTGAGACCTTGTACATTCGGAAAAATATTTTCTTTCGGTACCTTTACATTATCGAAAACCAGCTCTCCGGTACAACTTGCGCGGAGACTCCATTTGCCGTGTATCTCGGGTGCAGAAAACCCTTCCATTCCTTTTTCAACGATCATCCCGCGGATTATGCCTTGTTCGTCTTTCGCCCAAACCACTGCAATATCAGCAAAGGGAGAATTACTGATCCACATTTTTGCTCCATTGAGTATCACATGATCGCCGGCATCTTTGATGTGGGTGATCATGCTACCGGGGTCGCTACCACTGTCAGGCTCAGTGAGTCCAAAACATCCAAGATATTCACCACTAGCCAATTTGGGGAGATATTTACGCTTTTGCTCCTCACTGCCATAGGCATAAATCGGGTACATCACCAGGCTACCCTGCACGCTGGCTGTACTGCGCATGCCGCTGTCGCAACGCTCTACTTCCTGCATCATAATACCATAACTGATATAGTCGAGGCCCCCACCGCCGTATTCAGCCGGAACGGTTGGACCAAAAATACCGAGTTCACCCATTTGCGGAACCAGATGTGCCGGAAAAGTACAGGTTTGCGCCCAGTCTTCAATAAAGGGACTCACTTCCTTTTTGATCCAGGCCCGTACTGTATCTCTGATCAGTTTATGTTCGTCGGTCAAAAGTTCATCCAGAAGATAATAGTCGGGATGCTGGTATAGATCTTGCGCCATAGTGTTTTGCAATTTTTAGGCTGCAAATATAGGTATTGAAAACGGAGATTAAACCGGAAAATTCATTTGAAAATACGCAGTGTAGGCGCAGCGGGTGTTTGAAAAGGGGCTAAGCTTATTCGTAACAATTTAAACGCGGAAAAGGTGGTGGTGTGCGGGGTTGCCACTCATCGCCTATCACCGCTTCCTGGAGGTCAACCCTTCGGTAAGGCCCATCCAGTCCATAACGGAGCAAGAGTCTCTCCGGGGCGATGCCTTTGCGTTCAATAAGATAAACATACACCGTATTGACGCAATGCCAACTATTTTGCAATGCGACGTACCCCCCGTTTCCGTAACCTTGTATCACATAACGACGTTCGGGATGTTCATTCATTTGCGTGGCCATTTGGTCGAGTTTAGTGATTGATGCGGGACTCATTTTTCCATCGATATTTGCAAAAAACAGCGTATGGGGGGCTTCTTTTTCATTGAAGGAGACCTGATCGTTGCGACTGCCGGCAGGGAAAGAATGGCCATAAGGATCGATGATGGAGGTACGGCCGTCGATACGGACCTTTGCATAACCCTTACTGAAACTGTCGATTTTATCGTACAGAATATCAAGGAGCAAATCCTGACAGGCATTTATAATGCCATATTTTTTGCCCACCCTGATCAGGGCATAACCTGCCTGTAAATCGCCCAATTCGTTTGCGGAGAAATCGACAAATGCCTCATACCCTGAGCGATCGATATAGGTATAACGGTTGCCGGCTTGTTGATCGTGTTGTTGCACCACCGCTAATTGATGATAATAGGGACGCGCTTTGGCGAAGGTTAAGATTTTTCCGTCGTATTGATGAGCGGGTCGGCCGAGTGTATCGATATAGTGCCATTTTCCTTTTTGCCTGACCGGAGTCAGATTTTCGTGAAAAGCAAAAGCAGCCTCATATATGGCCGGAATAATGATTTGGCCATGGTGATCTTTAAACCCATACTAGCCTTGTTTACTAAATAGTTTTGGAGCGCTTGGCTGAGCAAAAGCAGAGACGGTGCACAAACAGCAGATCAAGGGAAAAAGGACTTTACGGTACATCCTGCAAAGATAGCGATTTAGCGGCGTTCACCGCATGAACCCTTTACCGAAGCCTTGCGCCCAAATACATGGCAAACGCACTCACCTCCTGCTTCGTGTTAGGAATGATCGTGTTCGAAAATAGCGCCCGTGGCATGGACAGCCGGGTATTGCATGGAAGCCCGAACGGAGCGTCGCAATTGTGTCGAAGAGAGCAGCGGCGTTGATCGACAAAAAAAGAAAAAGTAATTTGCATATACCCGTTTTAATTTTTATTTTTGCCCAACCTTTAAAAAAATAAGATTCATGGAAAACGAATTCGAATTAATTGACAACCCGGTAGATATTGAGCTGAACCAGCCGTCAAAGTCAAAATTTTTATTTTACCTGGGTTTGTTTAGTTTCCTCTTGTTTTTTGTCGGATGCAATTACGGACTCTGGACCCGTCATTATAAAAGTACCGAAAAGATAGAAGTGCCAGAGAGCACTAAGTATACCCCCGTTTATAAATAATTATTGCAGGCATGATTGTTTGCAAACAGGATACCGCTGTCGTTGTGCTCAGCTACAATGGCCGGGATCTGCACAAACTATTTTTCCCTTTATTGCTGCAGGAAGCTGTCGGACAGTATGATGTGATACTTGTTGATAATGCGTGTACCGATGATACGGCGGCCTATGTGGCTGAGCATTTTCCGGAGGTTGGCCTTGTCAGCATCGCGGTGAATAGAGGCTTTGCAAATGGTTACGCTGAGGGATTGAAACAGATACAGGCAAAATATTATGTATTGCTGAGTGCCGATTTTGAAGTCACCCCCGGATGGTTTCAGCCGCTACACCAATTGATGGAAAAACATGAAGATGTCGCTGCCTGTCAACCCAAGATCAAATATTACAAAGACAAAAAAATGTTTGAATACGCGGGTGCCGGTGGTGGATTTATTGATCGTTGGGGTTATTTGTTTTGTCGGGGGCGCCTATTTTTTACCCTGGAAGAAGATCAGGGGCAATACGACAATACCATTGAAGTATTTTGGGCCGGTGGGGGTTGTATGTTTGTACGGGCAAATGTATACCATGCGTTAGGCGGATTGGATGCTGATTTGTATGCGCATATGGAAGAAGTAGATCTGTGCTGGCGTATGAAAAATGCCGGTCATCGAATTGCTTATTGTGGCAGCAGTACGGTATACCATATCGGTGGCAGTGTGATCAGCTATGGCAGTCCACAGAAATTGTTTTATAATTATCGCAACAGTTTGGTGCTATTGCTCAAAAATTTGCCAACCGGCAGGTTGATGTGGTTAATGCCTTTTCGGCTGGTATTGGATGGAATTAGCGGTTTACGGTCGTTGTTGAAAGGGGAATGGATGGAAGTGCGAACGATCGTCAGGGCACATTGGAATTTCTTTCTGCATGTGGGCAAATGGTGGAGGAAAAGAAAAGAGGTGCGTCGGGTACATAAAACCGACAGTCGGTCCGCAGTGTATCCGGGCAGCATAATAGTCGATTATTTCATACGCAAAAAACAACGGTATACCGAACTGGAATTTACTGAAAACAATATTTAACTGACGCCGGGTCATAAAACCGTAAAAAAATGATCAACAGCACAACTTATATCCGGGTACGTTATGGTGAAGTAGACCAAATGGGATTTCTCTATTATGGTAATTATGCATTGTATTACGAAGTGGCACGGGCCGATATGATCAGGGATGCGGGTTATGCGTACAGCGAAATGGAGAAAGATGGTACGGTGATGCCCGTTGTGAAAATGAATGCCAAGTTTCTCAAACCGGCGTTATACGAAGAATTGATTCGTATCGATACCGTCATTATGGAATTACACAAGCATCCGTTCATCACTTTTTACCACAAGCTGTATAATGAAAAAAATGAACTCTTGCATAAAGCAGAAGTCACCTTGACATTTTATGATCCGGTGATCAAGAAACGCGTGCCGATGCCTGAGAAACTATTGAAAATCCTACAACCCTTTTTTGCGGAGAAGTGATACAAAACGCAAAATTCCTCCTAGGGGTTTAATTTCCAATACCTAAACTGAACCGCAATCCGAATTGTTGGTTGCGCGATTTGAAAGTACCATAGTTAAAATCCGTCGTGTTGACCATCGATTGATACGTTCCTGATGGGTTATACCTCGCTTTGCGGTAATACAGGGATAGTGCTATAGCATTCTTTTTGCCCACCCGTCGGCAACCGAGTTCCCATTTACATATCCAGTTGAGGGGTTGAGGGGTATCGTATGTTAGGGTAAATAAATTGACAGAATCGCTTCCTTCGATAGCATCCATAAATACCAGTCCTGCATGTGAAGTCAGGGGTCTGATACCGGGAGCGATGTCTACGAAAAGAACGTATGGAGAGTGTTTCATTTGAAAATACTTTCGGTACACAACACTGATATCCATGGCAAGTTGATCGCTTTGCATATTCGATTTTCGATTGCGCTGTGGATGCCGTTGGGCAAATTGCGTGGCAGTGATGTCAGCTAAATAATAAGCGGGCAAACTGAGCAGATTTACACTCAACCCGATCCGTTGATCTGTGTGAATCGCGAACAACAGATCGGTCAGAAAATCGGCAGAAAAAAAACCTCTTGTAGTAAATGTTTCCAGGGCTGCCCCTCCGGTTTTGTATAGTTTGTATTTGGGTTGATAGCCGACACCCATGCTAAAATCGAACGACAGCTTTTTGGCGTGGATAAATTGCCCCGGAACCATAATCAGCAGGAATAGTAATAAATTCTTCATTCAAAATATTTTATCACCAAAAGGTAAAACATTGCCAATTCACGCGTATGGCCGACGCCGATACTGCCAAAATATCATTGCCGTATTCTCGGATCAATGATACGGTACAACACATCAACCAACACATTGATGACGATAAAAATGGATGCAGTAAACAAAACGGCACCCATAACTACGGGAAAATCGAACTTATTCAATGCATCAACCGTGATCTTACCAATGCCTTTCCAACCGAAAATATACTCGATAAAAAACGACCCTGCCAGTAATTCGGCAAACCAGCCGGAAATGGAAGTCACAACAGGATTAAGCGCGTTACGCAAGGCATGCCGCCAGATCACCGCATTCCGACCCAGCCCTTTTGCATACGCTGTTCGGATAAAATCCTGGTTCAATACATCGAGCATGGCGCTGCGGGTGATCTGTGTGATGATAGCGAGTGGACGAATCGACAGCGTAAACACGGGCAAAATAAGACTCTTCAATACGAGATGTTTACCCGTAAACGGATCGTAATCCCACATGGGCGACACGATACTTAGTCCGGTATAGTCTTTCAACAAAAATCCAAATACCCAGGCTATGAGCATCCCCGCAAAAAATGAAGGAGCCGATATACCTAACACACTACTGAATATTGCAGAGGTATCGAGCCAGGTATTTTGACGGACAGCAGCCACAATACCTAAAAAAATACCCAAAACTGATGCGACCACGATCGATAAGGTGGCGAGAATCAATGTTCCCGGAAATGCATCAAGCAGCATCTCGTTCACTTCCTTACGTGTTTGATATGAGCGTCGCAGATAAGGCGCTTTGAGCACCAATGCCCTCCCCTTGCCTGTGCCCAATAGCCTGAAGTAATGATATTTCGCTTGGGCAACAACATCGTCAGTATGTATCGCGAGGGGCGAAAGATCGTTCAGGTATAAAAGAAATTGGCGGTGTACCGGTTGGTCGAGATACAATTCTTTACGGATATGCTCGAGGGTTTTTGCATCTGAACGCTGTCCCATAGTCAAGCGGGCGGTATCAGCAGGCAGCAACACAAAAAACAAAACAAACACAACGATGATTACACCTAGTAAAACCAGAAAACTATTGATCAAGCGTTTGAGTAAAAATTGTAACAAGCAATATCAACTTTAATGATGGTAAATATACATCAAGCCCTTCAGGAAACATTGTGGTGAAAGAACTGTTGCTGCGATTTGTTGATCATGTTAGTCAGCAGACAACGAATCTGCTACCGGTTCAAGTGGTTGCTCGGGGAACAACGGTTCCTGATTGTGCGCAAGATCTGCATGTAAAGCAGACAATTCAGGATATGCATTATAACTCCATTTGCCGCGAATATTCGCCTCCTGTATCCACATCAGACCTGGATTGGTACGCATGGCGGTTTTGCAAACAGTTTGATCGATGGCATAAAATTCTATGTCTAGTTGGTGGTCATTTTTGAATTTAACTATCTCGGCACCATTTGAAGAACTCAGGGCGATGATTGGAATTCCTGCCTTTTTGCAGTCGGCAATCAATACCCGCAAACGATCAATATTCCGCGTATTGGCTGTGGCAACATCACGTACAAACCATAAGAGCAGGTGTCCTTTATAAGTCAGCAAAACATTTGTAACATCATCACCCGCAGTGTTTGTGATCACAAAATCTTTGATCGGGGGCTCATGCTGTGCTTTCTTTACTACAGTAGTGATCGTGGTATCAAATGTCCATGTACTATCTTGCCATGGATAATTGGTGAGATCGAATTCTTTCTTTACCCCATCCTTTTTGTAAACGAGAATTGTTTTCACCTCTTCAGGTACATAATTTTTACCCGGGGTCATTTCAGTGATGATATTGTTGCCCACTTTATAAGGCAAGCAATCTTTTAAGGGTAGATTTGCCAATACATATTGCTGAAACCCCAGCGAGAGGATCAACGACATCAGCATCACGATGGTCGCGGTTCGCAAGGGCAGCAACTGATCCATTTTTTTGCGAAACAACACCAGAACACTAACAAGGATCAGCAAAATAATATCTTTTAAAAATGATTCATTTGCCTGCAATTTTATACAATCACCAAAACAGCCACATTCTTTAATTTTACCACTGAACATCGCATACGCAGTGAGAAAGGTAAAGAATATAGTGAGCAAGAGTATGAGAAATGAAAACAAGCGAAACCGATACGCAATGATCAGCGCAACGCCGGCAACGATTTCGAAAGTGATCATGATGATCGACCAGGCCATGGCATATTGATTGAACCAATGCATAAGTTTGGGTGCATAACCGTCGCGGGCCCACACTTCAAAAAACTCTCCCATTTTGTATGCAAGCCCTGAGGGATCATTGGCTTTGATCAGTCCTGAAAAAATAAACAAAACACCTACCAGGATACGAATGATACTAAGAAAGAGGACAAAGTACTTTTGTTGTTTCATGACTGATTGATTTTGATCAACAAATATACCCTTTGCCCCTTGGCACAAAATAATTTTTATGGACGTTTAAATTTTATTAAGAAAAAAAATGAGCATCGACTAGTTGGCGTGAACACTGCTTTATTCCTTTCGCGCTGATCAGGCTCTATTGCAATGGCTTGAATTACCGCTCCGGTGGTCGGGGTGTGTTTTGCTGACTGCACAAAATGCATTTTCTTTGCAACACATGCAAAAGATCATCATTGCAATTGATGGACATTCATCTACCGGCAAAAGTACGCTGGCCAGACAATTGGCAAAAAAACTACACTACACCTATATTGACAGCGGAGCCATGTATCGGGCTATAACCCTGTATTTTTTGCAACACCATATCCATCCGTTACACGATACAGCAGTGACTATTGCCTTGCAAAATATCGAGCTTTCCTTTATCGAAAACATCATTCATCTGAATGGAAAACCCGTGGAAGAAGACATTCGTACCATGAGTATCTCCAATCATGTAAGCGAAGTGGCCAGTTTACCTGCTGTGCGACATTTTGCTGTTAGCCGGCAACAAGCCATGGGTCTACAACGGGGAATCGTGATGGATGGCAGAGACATTGGCACAACTGTTTTTCCGGACGCAGAACTTAAGATCTTTCTAACAGCCCGTCAGGAAGTGCGCGCCCAAAGACGGTATGAAGAATTGAAGGTAAAAGATCATGAGATTTCCCTGCATGCTGTCTCCACAAATTTAGTCCATCGCGATACCATAGATT
>CAZFKA010000094.1:0-11433 GCA_964519155.1 uncultured Bifidobacterium sp.
CTCAATGCCAGCATTGCATCCCCTTTACGTGAATTTTCATCAGTTCTAGGGGAGTCGAATGAAATCATTTTCGATTTACCGAATTTATCCTCTTTCATCTTCCAATCCTCAGCATATTCCATTGAATATACATTTTCGGGATCTGTATACGTTTTCATGGCCTGTGCAAAAATTGATAAACCGTTCAATAGGCACAGCAGCATCAGCAAATATTTTTTCATACGCTTTAAAGAATTAGGGTACTACAAAAGTAAGATAAAATGCCGATCAGGAAGCGCTTAAAAGTTTTGCAAGATGAGCCTGTTTTTTTTCGCTGAGCGCAGCAATACAATATGCTGTGTGATAGTGATGGGTTTGTAAAAATTTGATTTGTATCTGATTCCACTCTTCAACGCTCAGGGTGGGGGTATAATGTTTCAGTTCAAGATACAAGCGGTTGCCGATCTGTTCAAAATCATCGGTGCCGAGGTAATACAGATCGGCATCTGCGAGAATATTTTCCAGCATTGTAAATGGTCGTTGCGGAATGATCGTCGCCCGTATCATGCCGCTGATGAGCGCGATATCATGCGCAGTGTAGCCATAATCAGGCAATACTTTTTTTGCCAGTACTATACTTTCCTCTTCATGTCCCTGCCATTTGATGATGAAGCCCGTATCATGCAACAAGGCTGCTGTTTTGATAAGCAAAAGTTCGTGCCCGTCGATCGATATTTTTGCACACAAGCGTTCGCATACATCCATTACATAAAGGGTATGGTCCCAATTATGATAGCGCAAATGGGGCTTCAATTGCTCTTTGAGCAATGATTCAATATAGGTATATAATTTCTCCCACTGATACATACTAGTGTTTTTTCCTATAACGCAAAATACCTCCGCTTGCTTCTTTAATATATTGAATATACATGAATGCCGTAGGGTCTAATTCGCTGATCGCAGTTTTAATTCTCAATAATTCAAGGCGTGTGACAATAGTAACAATGATATCACAATCCCTTTTGATATCAAAGCTGTCAGGCAAGTATCCTCTTTCGCCTTTGATCACCGTAATACCTTTACCATATTTCTTCACGATGATCGATTTTACTTCTTCGCTTTTTGACGATATGATGTTGAGCGCCGTGTATTGTTCAAATCCATCAGCCACATAATCGAGGGTTTTTACAGCAGCAAAATAAGTGATGATCGAATATAGAGCCGTTGATATCCCAAAGGATAAAAAGGCGATCAGAAATATCAATGTATTCATCGCAAAAATAACTTCCGACGAATTGACCCCAATTTTTCGTATGGTCATTACAGCAAGTACTTCTGCCCCATCTGCCGCCGTGCCACCCCGTACACACAATCCCATACCAATTCCGATCAGGCAGCCTCCAAACAGGGCGATCAGGACATTGTCGGTAGTAACCGCCTCAATGTGAAAAACAGACATCGAAATGGAAAGTAAGACCAACGTAATGGCGCTTTGCACGGCAAACGTTTTTCCCAGTATTTTTTTTCCCAGAAAAAGAAAAGGAATGTTCAAAAGGAGTATAATCAATCCGAAAGGCCAGTGGGTCACCTCATGGATCAGGATAGACATACCTGTTACGCCACCATCAAGGTAATGATTCGGAATCATAAATCCTTTAAGCGCAAAGGTGATAAATGCAACCCCCGCAATATTGAAGGCCATTTGCCGGAGATTGAAAATTTCTTTCCAGTGAATCTTGTTTTCGTGTTTCGACATGCCAGATTTCGATACGCCTTAAGAGAAGCTTATAAGAAGATAAATGTAGCGAATTTCTTTATGGGAAAAGACTTTTTTGGGGAAATAAATTAGTTGAGTCCGCTGCAGTGTCTACAAAAGATAATGATTGGGTATGCCGCGCTTACACTGACGTGCTTTTAATTCGCCTGTTCACTATTTTTTCGATCTGTGAAGGCAACACCATAAAGGGTTTTAGCAAGTTGCGTTCTGTCGGGCGAATACACTTTTCAGCCCAATGGTCAGGCTATCCATTGCCGTAATTCATCCTGAAAATACATCAGTGCATTTTTTACCGGTAAAGGTAGTCCGCCTCCGAGCGCGCACAACGAACCGATCTCCATGGTTTCCAACAGATCGGTCAGGAGCTTCTGATCGATTACATAATCTTCATGTATCGCTTTATGCAACATTTCAGCACCTCTGGTTGAGCCCAAACGGCAGGGGAAACATTTACCACAACTTTCATGTGCTGTAAATGCAAACAGATGATGGAGATATTCTATCAGTGGGAATTGTTGTGGGATGCATACTACTGACGCATGCCCCAATAAAAATCCATTTTCGTGAAAACTCTCAAACGAGATATTGAGTGCATCAATCTTCGATACGGGAACCAGTCCACCTAAGGGTCCGCCTATATGCATGGCTTTAATATCTTTTTTAAATCCCTGTCCCAGATCATGGATGACGGTTTTCAATGCGGTGCCCATTTCCACCTCATAAATTCCCGGACGATTAAAAAAACTATCGAGCGATACCAGTTTGGTACCGGTTGATTTACCAACGCCCAGGGTGGCAAAACGTTCACCACCTTCGCGTAAAATAAACGGTATGCAAGCCAGCGTTTCTACATTGTTCACAACGGTAGGTTTGTTAAAAAGTCCCACCTGTGCAGGATAGGGTGGTCGTACCCTCACTTCAGGTCTTTGCCCTTCGATCGATGAAAGCAATGCTGTTTCTTCACCACATATATAGGCACCCTGCGCATGAATCACTTTAAAATCGAAGGAGAATGTACTACCCAGGATATGCTGACCGAGTAAACCTTTTGCATACAATTTTTTGATCTCTGCTTCACAGATCGCAATACTTTCGGGGTATTCACCCCTAATATACAATACACCCCAGGAGGCGCCGATCATATAACCAGCCAGCATCATACCCAACAATACGGAATGGGGTTGGTGTTCAAGTAAATAACGGTCGCTGTAAGCCCCGGGATCGCCTTCATCAGCATTGCATACAACAAACTTCAAATCGCTTGGGGTGTTTTTACAACTCTCTAATTTGAATGCGCTCGGAAAACCCGCCCCGCCTCTGCCGCGCAGACCACTTGTTTTTAATTCAGCTAACAGTGTATCAGGTGATTTTTGCAAACAACTTTTCAGTAATTCATAATAAGCATCTATTCCGGTAAACGGCTGCGTCAATACTGCAGTACCCAGATGCGCAACATGATAGTGATCATTGGCGACCATATCGGAATCCGGCGCTTGTTCGTCATGATTTTTTTTCAAGGTAGCTAATTGTTCAATAGCATTGCCTGAATAATTTTTTCCGTCATAATGGAAAGCAGCATTCTCATGACAACGACCGAGACAATACATCATGCCGATCTCATGCTCAGCAAACCCGCCCCGCAATTTTTCTTTGAGGTTGGCCTGTGTACCGGCACACAAACATGCACTGCCTTCGCAGACATATACTTTTTTGCCCTGGTTTTCCGGACGGGTAAAATCGTAAAAAGTAGCACTGCCATAAGTGTTGGCAGTACCAATTAAAAATTCTTTAGCGAGTCGGTTGCTGTCCTCCACCGACACAGTACCCGTTTCTTTAGCTGCCTGTCCGAGTTTCTCAAAAAGGTTTTCCTTTAATCCCTTGCGTCCTGAAAGTTCACTGATATTAAATGACATAATGTAATTTGAATGACGAAGATAATAAATCATTGAAGAAGGACTGAGAAGATTTTGCAACTTTTACCGATCGGTATGGCCAAAACAGACAATTGAGTACGTCGTGACGAAATACACTGCATAAGGAAAATGTCTGTATAACCTCTGCTTTCTTTTGTTGTTTTTATTCTTACTTTGCAGCATGACCGATATTCTTGAAAAAATTTATACAAAACGTTCAGCTATTGCCCAGGCTGTGGTAAAAGTGAGTGCTGAAGCCACGATGCAAGCGGTAATGAATAAGCAGGTACCCAAAGGGGATGTATTTGAATTTGCACGTGCTGCCGGATTACTGGCCATCAAAAAGACAAGCGACGTCATTCCAGACTGTCATCCCTTGCCGCTCGAATTTGCGCAAATAAAATACGAAACCGGCACATTAGAAATTCGAATTATAGTGGAAGCAGCCACCATTTATAAAACGGGTGTAGAGGTAGAAGCTATGCATGGAGCCGCCGTTACCGCTTTAACCCTGTATGATATGTTGAAACCAATTGACAAGGGCGTTGAAATTCTGTCGATTAAATTAGTAGAAAAAAGCGGTGGCAAAAACGACTATTTCGATCAGCCGGGTCCCGGGTTTTCAGCGGCCGTGGTCGTCTGCAGCGACACGATTGCGTCAGGTAAAAAGGAAGATAAGGCTGGTAAAAAAGTTATAGAATTGCTGCATAAATATGGGGTCGAAAATGTCGATTACGGTATTATTCCTGATGAGGTGGAAGTGATCAGACAAAATTTACAATCGCATGTCGCGCGAAACGTTGATCTGTTATTGTTTACCGGAGGTACCGGACTTTCCCCCCGCGATGTTACGCCTGAGGCCGTACGTGAAATGATAGAGCGGGAAGTGCCCGGTATCATGGAGGCAGCCCGGCAATATGGTCAGCAACGGATGCCCTATGCCATGCTTTCGCGTGGTGTAGCGGGTTTTGTAGGAAAAACGCTGGTCATAACCTTACCGGGTTCTACAAACGGCGCTGTTGAAACCATGCAAGCCCTGTTTCCTTCTTTATTGCATATTTTTAAAATGCTGCATGGGGGGCGACACGATGATAAGGTTACGGAAAAATAATATGCTTGAATCAAGAAGCAGATTTTTTTTGAAATGAAATTCATTTACATTTACAACATTAAAAGAAAATAGCACCATGCTCGAAGAACTGTTTAAACTCGTAAAAGCGGAATCGCAGAACGAGATCGTTAACAATCCTGCAATTCCCAACGAACAGAATGAACAAGCCATGCAAATGGCGACCGGTTCTATTTTTGGAGGGCTGCAAAATATGATCGCCAAGGGGGGATTAAGTGATGTGATGGGTATGTTCAACAATGCGCAATCCGGTAATACGCAAAGTGCCGTAAGCGGAATAACCGGTGATTTCGCCGGAGGATTGATGAAAACCCTGGGACTCGATAGCGAAAAAGCCGGAGGTATTGCATCTGCAATTATTCCTGGAGTCATTGGTAAACTGATCAATAAAACTAATGATCCGGGCGATAACAGTTTCAATATCGATAATATCATTGGTTCACTCACCGGTAGTAGCGAAGGCGGCAGCGGAGGCCTTGATGTGGGGTCGATTTTGAAGAATTTGGGTTCAGGTGCACTTGATGCAAATCACGATGGCAAAATCAATCTCGACGATTTGGGTGGTGTAATGGGCGGAGGACAGCAGGATCAAAACCAAAATCAGTCGGCCGGCGGTTTTGGTGATATCCTGAAAGGGCTGACCGGGGGTTAACAACACGAAATTTTTTATTTAGCACATAAATATTTTACCTACTATGAAATATACATGTATCCTCACAGCATTATGGCTGTGCACGCAATCACTTATTGCTCAACCCTACAAGAAAAGAACGCCCGAAGAAAAGGCCCGATTCTATACCGATGAGATGGTAAAGGATCTTCAGCTCGATTCGCTGAGCGCCGTAAAGGTTTTTGAAATCAATCTGCTGGTTTCCAAACAGTTCGATTCTTTATATGCCGGCGAACCGGATGCCACGCAATCCCGTGCAGGAGCCATTGCTATCTATCGCCAACGAGATGCCGCATTGCGACAGGTTTTGAGCAAGCAACAATTTCTGCAATTCGATGATTTGCAACGCGAAAAGCGCGAAAAACGCAAAAAGGAAAAAGCGGAAAAAGAAGCTGCCGGCAAAAAATGATTAATCCAATGTCATTAGCGATGCTCTGCGGTTACACTGACCGGGATGATTTTTCCTGCACTCAAATAGACATACAGTGCCGGTTCAATAGCTTGAAGAATTGCCAGATTGGACAGATGAAACGGAGGAAATCGGAAAAGCGTTTCCTTATTTCTTCTTGGCTTGTGCAGCGAGGTACAAATCAAGGGCAGCAACCATCGATGGTGCATTTGGCAGGGGAGCCTTTAGTTGCAGATTCAAACCGGCATCTTCTACCGCTTTAGTAGTAATAGGGCCAAAAGCACCGATCAGTGTACCATTTTGGTTAAAGTCAGGTTTGTTTTCAAACAAAGATTTTACACCACCCGGGGTAAAAAATACGATCATGTCGTGTTTTTTTTCCAGCAGTTCTTTTACATCTGCGCAAACTGTTTTGTAGAGTACCACTTCAGAATATTCGAGATTATTCTTCTGCATACATTCCAGTATTTCATTCCGGCAGATATCATTTACCGGAACAATATATTTTTCTTTGATCTTATGCCGTGCGATCACTTCCAGCATGCTATTGACAGTTCCATCTTCGCCAAAAAATATTTTGCGCTTGCGATAAATTATGAACTTCTGTAAATAAAGGGAAATTGCTTCTGTGATACAGAAATATTTCATTTCCGGTGAGATCTTGATCTTCAACTCCTCACAAATTCTGAAAAAGTGATCAATGGCGTTGCGGCTATTGAAAATAATGGCACCATGATCTTTAATTTCTACTTTTTGCTTTCGAAAGTCTTTCGATGGCAAGCCCTCTACGATGATAAATGGACAAAAATCAAGCTTAATATCGTATTTCTTTTCCAGCTCGAAGTAAGGTGATTTTTCCGATTCAGGTTTCGGTTGCGTGATGAGTACAGTTTTTATAGGCGGGGTAAGCGCAGACTTAGAAGGCACTTTGGTCTCTTTATTTTTTGCAGCTTTAGGCATACGTTTACAGTATTCAAAGGGTGTTTTAGTCAATTTTTTTTCATAATAATTTACCTTATCAGCCGGTAAAGCAATAAGAGCGGCATTATTTCAAAGGCGCAAAGGTATACAAAAAAATGCAAAAAGTGTACAGTTAAAAGTTTCTTCACCAGTCCGAAGTTCCTGATATAGCGAAACAGCACGGATAAGATCACAATCAAAACAGCCAGTTTCAAAAGCAAAGAAGCCAGTGAAGATGCGCTTACCAATATCATGATCGACAAAGGAAAAAGGACAATGGCTGTCATTTTGTACACGATAGCAACATTCAGAAAGTATTGCGTCAGCAACGCTTTTTTGTCAAAGGTCCATGCCAGCAGGTACATCAACGTTTGCTTGATCACGTACAATATTGTTACAACAGTAATACAAACCAAGATGGCTCCCAATGGGGGAAAATGGGCAAAGTGAACATGGTAGGTCTGCAAAAAAGTATAGGCCAGATAACCGACTGTAATGAGGTACAACGCGTAAAAACTCAGCGACGAGATCTGGTCGGTTTCGGTCGGTTGTTTGCGTTTTTCATTGAGCGTGGTCAAAAAGGCAAGGCTGCCGCTAAACTGATGCGAAAACATCAAGCGTACTGCCGCAAATACATACAAAAGTAGTAGGGCGATAAAAAATACAAGACTCTTATTTTCCTGTTTACGCAACACAGGCACTATTTGAGGGCCATCTTTCAGGTCGTTGACCATAGGATTAATTTGCAACACAGCGTCGAACGTTTTGTCAATATCAATCGTATTGGTATCAGTAAACTCATGGCCCAAAATATTGAAGGAATACGCAGTCCCCTGCATGTCTCTGCACAGAAGGGTCATCAGCAACAACAACAGCAATCGCTTCATGAAGAAAGGGGACTAAAAAAATTTCACCAAAAGTAGATGCTGTAGGGCCAATTGCGGAAATAATTATTCAACATCCATGTTATTAACTATTTTATGCGCAAACATCCGTAAAATTTACATTTGCAAACCGCACAAAAATGGATATGTCAGAATCGATCAATTTGGAAAATTCCGGAGCCCATAAGAACCATGTCAATGAAATGTATCAGAACTGGTTTCTCGATTATGCCAGTTATGTAATTCTTGAGCGAGCCGTACCTGCCGGAAACGACGGACTGAAGCCTGTGCAAAGAAGGATATTGCATGCCTTAAAGGAAATGGATGATGGCCGGTTTAACAAAGTGGCAAATGTAATCGGTCAAACCATGCAGTATCACCCTCATGGTGATGCCAGTATCGGTGAGGCAATTATCAATATCGGACAAAAAGATCTGTTGCTGGATACACAGGGAAACTGGGGCGATGTACGTACCGGCGACAGTGCTGCGGCTCCCCGGTATATTGAAACACGCTTGTCGAAATTCGCTTTGGATGTAGCATTCAATGCCAAGATCACCAAATGGCAACTGAGTTATGACGGGCGAAAAAATGAACCCGTTTACCTACCCATGAAATTTCCTTTGTTGCTGGCTCAGGGTGCCGAAGGGATAGCGGTAGGGTTATCGACCAAAATTTTACCACACAATTTTTGTGAACTGATCGAAGCTTCCATAAAATACCTGAAAGGTAAAAAGTTTGAATTGTATCCCGACTTCCTCACCGGTGGCATGATCGATGTAGGAAGCTATAACGATGGTAAGCGGGGAGGAAAAGTGCGGGTACGATGTCATATCGAAAAGAGTGACAATAAGCTGATCCTGATCAAAGACGTTCCGTACGGCGTTACCGTTCCCTCCTTGATCGAGTCGATTGTGAAGGCCAATGATACCGGAAAGATCAAAATCAAAAAGGTAACAGATAATACCGCGGCAGAAGTGGAAATAGAAGTGCAATTGGCTACGGGCGTCACTGCCGACCAAACCATTGATGCCCTATATGCATTTACCAATTGTGAAGTGTCGATTTCACCCAATATCTGTGTGATTGTTGACGATAAGCCGGTTTTTATCACGGCTTCTGAATTGTTGAAAATTTCAACCGATCAAACCCGTGATATCCTGCGGCTGGAACTGGAACTGAAACTTCGTGAGTTGGAAGATAACTGGCATTATTCTTCACTTGAAAAAATATTTATCGAAAAAAGAATTTATCGCAATATAGAAGAAGAAGAAACCTGGGAAGGCGTACTGGCGGCGATCGACAAAGGTCTGAAACCTTATAAAAAACTTTTCAAACGGGAGATCACTGAAGACGATATTGTTCGCCTGACAGAAATTAAAATTAAGCGGATATCGAAATTTGACTCCTTTAAAGCCGACGAACATATTCGTGCCGTGGAGCAGGGAATTGATGAAACACGACATCACCTGGCCCATCTGACCGAATATGCTATTGCATACTTTGAGAATCTTTTGAAAAAATATGCAAAGGGACGGGAAAGAAAAACGGAGATCAAAGTTTTTGATACTATTCAAGTCGCTGAAATTGCCATTGCCAATATCAAACTGTATGCCAATTGGGCGGAAGGATTCATCGGTACCGGTCTAAAGAAAGATGAGTATTTATTTGATTGCTCAGATGTCGACAATATCATTGCCTTTACCCGTGAAGGAAAAATGAAAGTCTTCAAAGTGGCAGATAAGGTTTTTGTGGGCAAAGATATCATACATACCGAAGTGTTCAAGAAAGCAGATGATCGCACGACGTTCAATGTGATCTATGTGGATGGGAAAACAGGAATCTCGTATGCCAAACGATTTAATGTGACCGGTATTACGCGCGATAAAGAATACGACCTGACGAAGGGTTCACCCAAAAGTAAAATATTGTACTTCACTTCTAACGCAAATGGTGAAAGTGAAGTAGTGAGTGTGTCGTTGAGTGCTGCCTGTAAAGCTAAGATCAAAAATTTCGAATTCGATTTTGCCGAACTAGCCATCAAGGGTAGGAGTTCAATGGGCAATCAGGTGACAAAGTATCCGGTAAAAAGCATTAAGCAAAAATATAAGGGTACTTCTTCACTCGGGGGCCGTAAACTCTGGTACGACGATATTGTTGGCCGGTTGAATACCGATGAAAAAGGAATGTATCTCGGCACCTTTGGTGAAGAAGATAAAATTATTACCCTGTATACAGACGGTAGCTATATCCTGAACAATACGGAACTCTCCACACGCTTTGATGCTGAGAAAGTGGTAATGATTGAAAAATTTAAACCCCAGGCCGTTTTAAGTGCAGTGTATTTCGACGCGGATAAAAAGCAATTCAATGTCAAAAGATTCAGGATAGAGACGCTTACCCTCAATACCAAATTTCAATTCATCAAGGAAGGAGAAGGCAACTATCTCGAATGGGTTACGTCGATTGCTTCTCCGGTAATTAAGCTAAAGACCGGTAAAAAGAAATATCTGCCCAGTGAGGAAATTATTCATCTTGAAGAGTTTGTAGATGTAACGGGATGGAAGGCAATCGGAACAAAATTATGCGAAAAAGATCTGCTGGAAATTAGTCTGCAAAATGAGGAGGAGGATAGTAAACAAGGTGAATTGTTTTAGCTTCATGGGGCGTATTTCCAGAAAATGTGTTGTGATTTCACAGAAATAGGGTTAGAGCGAAAACACTTTTTGTAACATTATGCTTACTGTTTCTGAGCGAAGTACTGTATGCTCAAAATTATATACCCACAGGAGAATAGGGGAAAATTTGTACGGTAAAATATCCGGTGGGTATCCGATTTTATTCATCAGAATACCGCACTGCCTTTTGTTTGGATAGAAGAAATCGGATCGGCCATGTACTGGCTTTATGATCTGACATGCGCAGGTGGTGAGGTAATTTCAGACAAATTGTACGGAAGCAATTGTTTGCCATTATCAGTGAACGGAAGCGATCATTTTCCGGCCATTGTTTTGAATTATACCGGTAATGCAATTGTCGTCAGTAAACGCGACCAGGGCATAGATCATATCGAGATTTTTAATAGTACTGGACAACTTTTGTTTAGCTATGCATTTAGCAAAACTAGTGAAGTTGATGTTTCAAAATTTGCAAAACAATTGCTGATCGTCCGTGTTTATAATGGGCGTGAGCATATTTCCAAAAAGATAATTACACAATAGGATATATTGCAGGCATTTAAGCAGTGATAAGATATGCTGCAATTTTTCTTTTATGCAAGAAGGCCTGTATCTTCGTCCTCCGGTGCAAATTCATTTTCAAAAGCACAGAAGCAAATAAATGCAATATACCCTCAAAAAGCAACTCGGTCAGCACTTTTTACATGATGAAGCTGTGTGTCAAAAAATTGTGGATTCACTCCGTCCGGGTATTGAAAACCTACTGGAGATAGGGCCTGGTGGGGGAGCCATCACCAAATACCTCATGCATTTGCCGGTTAAAAATTATCTATGCATCGAATTGGATAAAGAGAAGATTGACTACTTGTTGCACACCTATCCGGCATTGACCCATAAGATAATACACGATGATTTCTTAGAGGCCGCTCTCCCTTTTAGTGAACAATTTTCGATCATCGGAAATTTTCCCTACAATATTTCTACCCAGATCATCTTTAAAGTATTAGATTGGAAAGAACAGGTCATAGAAGTAG
>CAZFKA010000095.1:0-11418 GCA_964519155.1 uncultured Bifidobacterium sp.
TTGGGAGTGCAAATATATAATTTACTTTTGTGAACACAAAAAAAATGTACAGATGATTGTTGAACTCTGGGTACTCGGTAAGGAAAACACTAAAACATGCGATGCTGCCATTGCAGAATATACGAAAAGAATAAAAAGATACAGCGCCTTCAATATCGTTACCCTAGACAATACCAAGATCAATAAAAATATTCCCCGCGAACAGTTGCTCGAAAAAGAAGCCGAACTGATCGTGCAACGCTTGCAGGAAAGGGATATCTTGATTGCCCTCGACGACAAAGGGCGTACGTTCACCTCACTACAATTCGCCGAAAAGCTCAATCAATTCATGAATATGGCGCCGCAACGATTGATCTTTTTAATTGGGGGAAGTTATGGAATCGCCGCCTCGCTGAAAAGCAAAGCGGCCCTGTTGCTATCTTTGTCTGCCTTCACCTTTCCCCATCAATTGGTGCGTTTATTGTTTACTGAGCAACTCTACCGCGCTTTCAGTATTCTCAAAAATGAAAAATATCATCACGAATAAGGAAATTGTATTTTTTTGCTTACTTTTGCCGTCCTTTTAGCAAAGCCTTCAGCTCAAAAAGGCAATTTTTTTTGCTGAACGGCTCGTACATAAAAGATGGCGTGATAGCTCAGTTGGTTAGAGCGCAGCACTCATAATGCTGAGGTCTCGAGTTCAAATCTCGATCACGCTACAAAAGCAGGTTCCGGTCAAATGGAACCTTTTTTGTTTTTTGGGCTTCCCGACAGCGTTAAGATTTATAAAAAAACAGACAGCCTTATGCTCAGCTTGAAAATTATGCAGTATTATTGACTAATCAATCTGCTGTCAAGTCTATGACCTCTTCATTTCGATTTCTGTTGAATTTGTTTCTCCCGACGATCTTCCTGTTCGCAGGTTATATCTTGCAAGCCCAAAGCAGAGAGACATTGCGCTATGAAATTGATGCCAAACGAGGCAGCATGACCTATACCAGCAAGGATGCGTTGCCTCGTGGCCGTGAGTTCAAACGGATCGATAGTTCATACTATGTCGGCTGGATGTTTGAAGGCAGTTACAAATTTGATCATGCCGCCGATTATATCGGTTTCAGAATGGCAGCGGAGCAGCTCGAAAAGGCCAGTCGCCTGATGGAAAAGGATTTTAAACGGGAAATAAGAGCCAGAACCACTGATGTGATGGAGTATATCAAAAATATGAAGTATCACCGCGATTGGGATTACATAGCTTATGCCCTGATGCAATGCTACAGCAATATGGATGCGCCAGATAAAGTTTGGGAGCTTTTATTGCGGTGCAAAAAAAATGATCTGCAGGACGAAATTTACCTCGATACTTACAATTATCTCGCCTGGACGGTACACCGAAACCGTTTTTATACGTCGGCTAAATATCCGTTTTTAAAAAATTCTATTACCGAAAATGAGCAGTATGCCAATAAGCTTCTTGACAGTTGCGCGTTAAAAATCAGACGGGACGCTGCATTGAATAAATCCATATTTTCAGCAGATTATGAAAAGGAAAAAATGCCGGGTGTATGGCATTACAAATCGATCTTATATAGTTATCAGTTAAATATTGAATCGGGCGGATATTATTACGAAAAAATGCGGGGAACTCCGTATTTTCCTGAGAACAATTACGCCACCTTTTGCGCTATTCAAGGCAAGTTTAAAGATGCAGAGGAAAATTACAACATCGCCAAGGAAAAAGATGCCGGCGACAAACGCATGAAAGAATCCTTTTATTATGCGTCTGTTTTAAACAGTTATAAGGACGACAATAAAGCCGGTATTGCTGAATTGAAGGAACTTATCAAAGCTAACGGATCAACCCCCGGATTTGGCTGGTATAACCTGGCGCTCGCCCGTAATCTTTTATATGACGGGCAGAATGAAATTGCACAACGATATGCCCAGACAGCCGCGCAATTTAAAGAGATTCATATCGGTACAACATTGGGGCAAAGCCACTACGATTTTACGAGTTCTCTGCTCAATCTGATGTTGAAAATGCGGGAAATCGAACTGCTAAAGTTTATGCATAAAGATTGGTGGTTTTCGCCCAGCCAGATCAGTGCAATAGCCAAACTGACGGTAGAAAAGTATTCGCTTCAGTTTTTGATCATCAATCAGTTTGCCAATAATCCTGAACGCGATCAGGTGATTTATAAATTATTTTCAACAGAAAGCACTGTATCATTCGATGAGGTATGGCATCTGATTGCCGGCTTCAGTACCAATTATTTCTTGGAGAAATTTGAGCAGGAAATCATGAATGATAAACGTCCGGACGTGAAGCGGTATTATCGCTTATTTATGGCGAAATTATTGATGAAGAAGGGGGAATATAGCGATGCTTATACACAATTGGCAACAATTCGCGAAGACAAGCGGATCGATACCGAGTACGAAAAATTATTGTTGGCACGGGTCGACGAAGCCATGATCACTTGTAATATTGAACGCAAACGCAGCAATGAAAATGAGACCTTGATGCGACACCTGCTGACAACGTATCCCCAATTGTTACCTTTTTCGGGTATCGAAGTGCCCATGCGGTTACACAGCAATGAAAAGTCGGATACGGAAAGGAAGATCATTGCGTCATTAAAATCTGCGAATATCCATTGGGTCACCGATTTGTCAGTTCCTGCAGCGGACGTATACGTTCAATTTGCCCAAAAAGGAAATATTTCCACAATTCAGTATCGAACAGTATGGGGCAGTGATGTGATTGCCGGCCCGGACGAAATTTCCTATACCGACCCATCAGTAGCAAAACTTCTTCCTTTGTACATTTTTAATATTGGCAACGACGACCGCCAATCAATCGGGAAAGAAAAAGATTTAGCCCAAAAATAATTTAGGCTTCCACCGGATCTGTATCATCCTGTATTGCTTGTTCACTTTGTACTTTTTCGAGCGATCTGACTTTCTCCGAAAAATATTGCTCCATTTTTCTGATCTCTGTTCCCGCAGTATGCAATAAGGCATTTTTTTTTCGTGTTCCACTTTTTTTCAGTGCCAACAGCATAAACAATAGGCCGATTAAAGCTACCAGGGCGCGCACAGCGAAATTGAAACTCTGGATATCGCTGGTATTTGAGATCTGCTCGCGAAAAACCGGTCTGTTAACAATTTCGCCAAGCAAATGAAAGGGGAAAACGGAATCCAGGATAAACATAAAAATGAAGCAGGCTAATGCCAATAAATAATAGAGCAGTTCTTCAATTAAATGAAACCCACCTGACACAAAACGCATGGCAATAGAACTGTGGAGTTTTTCTGATAATGGTCTGATTGTTTCGAGTATTTTCTGTGCATCAGCTATCTGTTGCTTTGCATCATGCGGTGTTTTTTTGGCTGAATTGAATAGCATGGTAATCTGTGTTGATTAAATTTATAATAAGCACTAAAAAAGCTACATTTGCAGCACACTCAAAAAACTATACATGAATTTGCTGAAATACTCTCTGATGCCGATTTGCTGCATCGTGCTGTTTGCCTGTAAAGATAACTCTACAAACGATAAGATCACTACGCAGGCTGATATCCTCGGTTCACATATCGATACGACCATACACCCTGGTGATGATTTTTTTGCTTATGCAAATGGCGGTTGGCTTAACCGGAACCCGATACCGGCAAGTGAAACAGGATGGGGGATCTTTAATCTGGTAGCAGATACCAACTATATGCGCATCCGCAAGATCAGTGAAGATGCTAGTGCTATGACGACTTCAGAAGGTACACCCAGTCAGCAGATCGGCGATTTTTTCTTTTCAGGCATGGACACAGCCAGCATTGAAACAGCAGCCCTTGAACCCCTAAAAGCTGAGCTTGATTTGATACAAAAAGCAACCACCAAGGATGATGTGATCAGTCTTGTTGCGAAAATGCAGAAAAACGGCGCTTCGCCATTGTACGCCATGTATGTGGCACAGGATCTTAAAAATTCGGATAAAAACAGATTATATATTTCGCAGGGTGGCCTGGGTTTGCCCGATCGTGATTATTATTTCAACAACGACGCCCGTACCAAAAATATCCGGGACGAATACCTGAAGCATCTTCGCCATATGCTCAATTTTGTGGTGAAGGATTCTAATAAAGCAAAATCACAAGCGCAAGCTGTATTTGCGCTGGAAACTGAAATAGCCAAAGTACATAAGAAACTGGAAGACCTTCGTGACCCGTATGAAAATTATCATAAAATGAGTGTGTCGGAAATAGTTAAAATCAATCCCGCCCTTAAATGGGATGCAACTTTCAATGAACTCGGTATAAAAACAGATAGTGTCATCGTTGGTCAACCCGCCTTCAACCATCGTATCGATCAACTGATCGCTCAGCAAGGAGTGGATGTTTGGCAGGCCTATCTCACCTGGCATCTCATCAGCTCGTTTGCTCCCTATTTACCTTCAGCGATAGATCATGAGAATTTTCATTTTTACAGCGAAATTATGCGGGGAACCAAAGAACAACGCCCACGTTGGAAGCGAGTGCTTGATGCACAGGAAAATGCCCTGGGTGATGCGCTGGGGCAACTGTTTGTGAAAGAGTATTTTCCGGAGAAGACAAAAAAACGATATGAAGAATTGGTCGATAAGATAGTGGAGAGTTATCGCGATCATATTCAGAAACTCACTTGGATGACAGATAGTACCAAACAAAAAGCGATAGTTAAACTCAATGCGATCACCAAAAAAGTGGGCTATCCGAACAAGTGGAAGGATTATAGTAAAATGAAGATCGACCGCAAGTACTATTGCCGAAACATCATGGCTGCAAACAGTTGGCATTTCGATTATGAAATTGATAAACTCAATAAGCCTGTTGATAGAACCGAATGGAGTATGACACCGCAGACTTATAATGCGTATTATAACCCTTCCAATAATGAGATCGTATTGCCAGCCGCTATTTTTACTTCACCGGGCTATCGCGACGAGGAAATTGATGATGCCGTGATTTATGGCTATGTGGGAGCTTCAACCATCGGACATGAGTTGACTCATGGATTCGACGACGAGGGACGACAATTTGATGAAAAAGGAAATCTGAAAAACTGGTGGAGCAAATCCGATGAAGTTGATTTTAAAAAGCGCGCCGATCTGCTGGTTGAGCAGTTCAATAAATACACAGTATTGGACAGCCTGCACCCGAACGGCCGGGCAACTTTGGGTGAAAATATTGCCGATCTCGGTGGGATCGTGATTGCGCTTGACGCCTTCAAGAAGACAAAGCAGTACCAAGAAGGTAAAAAGATAGCCGGTTTAACGCCTTTACAACGTTATTTTATGGGTTATGCCTATGGTTGGATGCAGACACGCAGACCCGAAATGTTGGCGACGCAATTATTGACGGATGTGCATGCGCCGATCTTTTTGAGAGTAATAGCACCGATGAGCAACTGTGATGAATGGTATACGGCGTTTGATGTGAAACCGGGCCATAAAAACTATCTCGATTCAGTTGATCGCGTTCGCATTTGGTAGTTAATATTCGGGAGCCACTTATGGCACTTCTTCCCCGAACGATACGTGCCTATGCCTCGCTTGCGGGTAGTCATTGGCGGCAACGTTTATCGCGTCCAAAAATAGTGCATAGGGTACAAGTACCTTAGCGTTTGGGAGCCAAAAAGTTGCGTTGGAAAAATCGGCTATATTTAATCAGGTGAGGCAAAAAAGAAAACATTGATTGAAATGACAATAACGAAGGATATGAAAATTATTTTTCTCGGAACACCCGATTTTGCTGTAGCCACTTTGAAAGCTTTGGTAGAGGCAGAATTTACCATTTGCGCAGTCGTCACCGCCCCGGATAAGCCGGCCGGAAGGGGAATGAAAATGCAGATGTCTTCGGTCAAACAATATGCATTGGCGCAAAACATTCCGGTTTTACAGCCGGATAAGCTCAAAGACGATGCATTTTTACATGATCTCCGTTCCTTGGGGGCTGATATCCATGTTGTTGTGGCTTTTCGTATGCTCCCCGAAGTGGTATGGAATATGCCTCCGCTCGGAACAATCAATTTACATGCCTCATTGCTGCCGCATTATCGTGGTGCGGCCCCAATCAATTGGGCGATCATCAATGGTGAACAAGTCACTGGCGTAACTACCTTTCGTTTACAACATGCCATCGATACGGGCAATATTTTATTACAAGAAAAAGTAGCGATCACAGATACCGATACAGCCGGGAGTTTACACGATAAACTGATGAATACCGGTGCTGCATTGATGGTAAAAACCATAAAAGGCATTGCTGCCGGTACACTGACTGAAGAACCTCAGCAAGAACTAAGCGGGTTGAAAACAGCACCAAAGATATTTACCGAAACGTGTCGTATTCAGTGGGCACAGCCTACAAAAGCCGTATACAATTTTATCAGAGGTTTATCACCCTATCCGGCGGCTTTTACAGAACTGCAAGGCCGAAAGATCAAAATTTTCGCAGCCACGCCCGAAGACACTTTCCATCAATATGCACCCGGGGAAGTTGTGAGCGATCATAAAACCTGCTTGAAGTTCGCTTGTGTCGATGGATTTATATCCATTGTAGAATTGCAAATGGAAGGTAAAACCCGAATGCCGGTCGACCATTTTCTTCGCGGTTTTAAACTGACTGGATCGGAAAGGAATGGTGTTGCTTGATAAATAGGTAATTGCGCATCGAAAAGCAAACTGGTCCTGACCCTGCTTATCGCATTCCGGGCATACGCATATTCATGCCACCCATTTTGTTCATCATTTTCATCATATCCTTCATTTGTTCAAATTGCTTCATAAAGGCATTGACTTCTGCTATATCTTTTCCTGCACCCTTGGCAATACGTAAACGACGACGTTGATCAATGAGTTCCGGATTTTTTCGTTCATCAGGGGTCATGGAATTGATCATGGCTTCAATGCCTTTAAAGGAGTCATCGCTGATATCAACGTCCTTAATAGCCTTGCCCACACCGGGTATCATAGCCAACAGATCCTTGATATTCCCCATTTTCTTAATTTGAGCCAGTTGGTTTTTGAAATCTTCAAAATCAAACTTATTGGCACGGATCTTTTTTTCGAGTTTTTTGGATTGCTCTTCGTCAAATTGCTGTTGAGCCCGTTCGACAAGAGTGGTAATGTCGCCCATACCCAAAATACGTTGCGCCATTCGTTCGGGGTAAAACACATCAAGCGTTTCCAATTTTTCGCCCATACTCACAAACTTGATCGGTTTATTCACGGTATACCTTATCGTAAGGGCTGCGCCACCACGCGTATCACCATCAAGCTTTGTCAACACGACACCGGTAAAGTTCAGTCGTTCGTTGAATGCCTTAGCAGTGTTCACCGCATCCTGCCCCGTCATAGCATCCACCACAAAAAGAATTTCGTGTGGTTGTACGGCATTCTTCACATTTGTAACCTCATTCATCATCTCTTCGTCAATCGCCAATCGCCCCGCAGTATCGATGATCACCACATTGTTGCCGTTGGCTTTAGCGAAATCTATTGCATTTTGTGCAATGGAAACAGCGTCTTTATTTTCCCGTTCAATGTGCACCGGCACGCCAACCTGATTGGCAAGTACCGACAATTGATCCATCGCTGCCGGGCGATAAATATCAGCCGCCACAAGCAATGGTTTTTTCTTTTTGTTGTTTTTCAAAAAGTGCGCAAGCTTGCCGGTAAATGTTGTTTTACCACTTCCTTGCAAACCGGCAATCAATACAACAGTAGGGTTAGCTGATAAATCAAAATGAGCCTCTACGCCACCCATGAGTTCAGCCATTTCATCTTTCACGATTTTTACCATTAGCTGACCGGGTGAAACAGATGTCAGCACTTTTTCGCCTAATGCTTTTTCTTTTACTTTATCGGTAAATTGTTTAGCTATTGTATAGTTTACATCAGCATCCACTAAGGCCCGTCTGATTTCCTTCACCGTAGTGGCTACATTCAGTTCTGTGATCTTGCCTTCGCCTTTCAGTAATTTAAATGCGCTATCGAGCCTGTCTGTCAGATTATTAAACATAGTGTTTGCTTTTTTTTAGGAGTGCAAAAGTAAGGAAGGAAAGGGGATTTTTTGTCATCAAAATGGCATTATCCCTTCAGTGGATTTTTTTTTAAAGAGACACCGGGGTTGAGCCGTGCCGGGGCAGTGTGGTAACCTGATTCGGAACCTGTTTTGACGTTTATATTTTTACACTATCTTTGGCGCCAATATCGATCAAATACGCGAGATGCATCAAGCTTTAACACCGTCACGACAAGAAGTCATGTTGTTTTTAGAAAAGGAAATCGACGAATCGGGAGCCAAATACCTCAGCGCCGTAGAAACAAATTGGCAACCCGGCGATTTACTACCCGCCACGCATCTTGATTCATTCTTCATCGATTTGAAAGAAATACAAGGTCAGGCTGAAAACCTGAGTTACGATCTGCTGGCCGTACTGGTGGGCGATACGATCACCGAAGAAGCTCTTCCGACCTATGAAACATGGTTGGGTGCCCTTGAAGGCGTACGCACAAATGTGAAGTCGGGTTGGATGAAATGGATACGATCCTGGACGGCGGAAGAAAACCGCCACGGTGACTTGCTTAACCGTTACCTTTACCTCAGTGGAAGAATTGATATGCCGAAGTTTGAAGCGTCTACACAATACCTGATCGCTGACGGTTTTGATCTCGATACCCATAATGATCCCTACAGGACTTTTTGTTATACCAGCTTTCAGGAACTGGCAACCAATATTTCTCACAGACGGGTAGCCACTTTGTCAAAAAAATGTGGGAATACTGTTCTGTCGAAAATATGTGGATTGATTGCTGCTGACGAAGCGCGTCATGCCAGTGCTTACAAGAAATTTATCTCGCGAATTTTTGAGATCGATACGAATGAAATCATGCTGGCGTTTGATGATATGATTCGCAAAAAAATAGTGATGCCCGCGCAATGTCTTCGTGAATTGGGAGAACGGGTAAATACATTTGCAAATTTTTCGGATGCCGCACAGCGCTTGGGAGTGTACACAGCCACCGATTATGTGAACATCCTGAAGGAACTGCTGAATGAATGGAAGATAGAATCTGTGACCGGATTGAAAGAGAATGGCGAAAAAGCCCGTGACTATTTGATGAAACTACCCGACCGTTTGACCAGGATTTCGGAGCGGATGATCATTCCGGAACGAGAGTTGAAATTCAGTTGGATCATCGGCTAGCAAACAGGCTCAATTTTCTAATGAGTATGACGTCTCTGTAGTTGCACTTCTCTTATCCCGATTTTCACCTGTGGATTTTTATACCCTAAACCCATCAAAAAAACATGAAAATACTGTTCGTTTGCCTCGGAAACATTTGTCGTTCACCCATTGCTGAAGGTGTTATGAAGCGGCTGGCAGATCAATATCAGCTCGATTGGATCATCGACAGTGCGGGTACGGAGTCGTATCATATCGGCGAGGACCCGCATCAGCATTCACAAGCAGTTTGTCGCGAAAAGGGGATCGATATTTCAAAGCAAAAAGCCCGCAGGTTCTGCAAGGAAGATATTGAACGTTTCGATAAAATCTATGCCATGGCTTCGGATGTATTACTCGAAATACAGCATATCGCCGGTACACATCTCGACGGTGACAAAGTGATGCTCTTGTTGAACGAGCAATACCCCCATCAACACAGGTCAGTACCCGATCCCTGGTATGGCGAAAAAGAGGGATATTACGAAGTGTATGATGCAATTGAAAGCTGTTGTGAGGCTATCGTAAAGAAATACGGTGGTCAGTAATTCCCGAACTCGCTGAATTTCTAAATTTCCAAATATTCAAATGACTCATTTTCCTACATTTGCCTGATGAATCCGCATATCGAAGTTGTTGGCGCAAGAGAGCATAATTTAAAGAATATCAGTGTTTCTATTCCTAAAAATAAGTTGACTGTCATCACCGGAATCAGCGGCAGTGGAAAGAGTTCATTGGCTTTCGATACCATACATGCCGAGGGGCAACGCCGGTATATGGAGAGTTTCTCGGCTTATGCACGACAATTTATTAGTAACCTCGAACGTCCTGATGTTGATAAAGTAGATGGACTGTCGCCGGTGATCGCCATTGAACAAAAGACAACGAATAAAAGCCCCCGATCCACTGTGGGCACGGTCACTGAAATTTACGATTTCCTGCGTTTGTTGTTTGCGCGTGCTGCCGAGGCATTCAGCTACCACACGGGAAAAAAAATGGTCAGATTCAGTGAAGAAGAAATGATCAATCATATTTATGAACATTATAACTATGAAAAGATCATCATTCTTTCGCCTGTCGTAAAAGGTCGTAAGGGGCATTATCGCGAATTGTTTGAACAACTGCGTAAACAGGGATTTGTAAGGGTTCGTATCGACGGCGAATTTGAAGAATTGAAGGAAAAAATGCAGGTGGACCGGTACAAAATTCATGATATTGAAATTGTGATCGACCGACTGAAAGCAGATCCCGAATCGCGTCACCGATTGATTGAAAGTGTACAAAGTGCGCTCAAGCATGGCAACGATCAACTGCTGGTGCTTCGACATACCGATGATCAAACAAAGAAGCAGCGCGCTGCTGATCAGTCGCACACTAAACTGCTATCGAAGCAACTGATGTGTCAGGATACCGGTTTAAGTTACGACGAACCATCACCGAATACGTTTTCTTTCAACTCACCTTATGGAGCTTGTCCACAATGCAAAGGACTCGGAACAGTGTTTCAGATTGATATGGATGCGGTGATACCGGATATGAAGGTAAGTATTGCCGATGGGGGAATCGTGCCACTCGGTCTTGCCCGCGACACTTATATATTTCAGCAGGTGAAATCGTTGGCCGGAAAATATAAATTTGATATCAACAAACCCCTTAACACGCTTAGCGAAAAAGCGATGAATGTGATCTTGTGGGGCAGCGAAGATGCACGTATAGATATGAGTATAGAGTTTGATGAAGACAATATGGTGTACGAAACACAGTTTGAGGGAATCGTAAATATGGTCGTGCGGTGGTTTAATGATACGGGTAGTGATTATGTGAAGCAATGGTCAGAGAAATTTATGTCAGTCAATACCTGTCCCTCCTGCCACGGAAGCCGTTTGCGAAAGGAGAGTTTGTGGTTTAAGATTGATGGTAAAAATATTGCTGAACTGAGTGAAATGAATTTAAACGTTTTAAAAAAATGGTTTGAGGGGATAGAAAAGAGATTGAACAAAAAGCAAAATATTATCGCTGTTGAAGTACTCAAAGAAATCAATGGCCGATTGAATTTTTTACTTGAAGTGGGGCTGGAATACTTATCGCTCAATCGTACGTCGCGTACACTCAGTGGTGGGGAAAGTCAGCGTATACGATTGGCCACACAAATCGGTTCAAAATTGAAAGGTATCACC
>CAZFKA010000096.1:0-11333 GCA_964519155.1 uncultured Bifidobacterium sp.
CGTTGGGATAGGCGCTTTCCAGTTCATCGTATACAGCTTTCGCTTTGTCCATTTGCTTACCGGTTTCGTACACGTCTATCATCATAATGGTATACTGAACGGCAGAGGGGTCTGCGTCTCGAAGTTTTTTCAATTCCGCTATTGCCTCATCCGTTTTGTTCATTCGCTGGTACAACGACTTTTTTTGCATAATCACGTCTTCGTTAAAACCGATCTTCTTTTCCAGTTGATTCAGGGTTTTCAATGCTTTGTCGTACTCTTTTGCTTTCACAAACAGCATGGCCTTTTTATAGATATACTCATCACTCTCCGGATTTTTACTGATGAGGGTATTGTATTGCTTTTCAGCATCGCGGGTATCATTGTTGTAAACCAGCAGTTGTGTGTATAATTCCTGAAAATACTTATTGGCCGGATTGATATCCATGGCCTTTTCCGCATTTTTTAAAGCAGTGACGATTTCTTGTTGGTGAAAATAAATTTTAGCGATATTGTAATAAGCCGTGGCGTTGCGTGGGTATTTGATCAGAAAAGCTGAGTACAATTGCAAGGCGCGGTTATTATCTCCGATGAGTCGGGCCGTTTCTGCATCTATGAAGGCATTCATTTCATTTTGCACAGCCATTTTGCCATTCGCACTGGCCGGTACCGCAGTTTCGTTCTTAGCCGACTTCCGGCCTACGGCACAAGAAGCGATCAGTACGCAAAACGAGAAAATATAGATGCAGTTTTTGATCATTAATATTTGAATGAATAATCGCCCAGACTCAATTCTTCTGCTTTTGAATGGCAATTTACATGATTTCCAAGTAAGCTCTTTTGTATTACAGAATTCTTAACAGTGGAGCCCTCTCCGACGATGCTTCTGGCAATCACGGCATTTTC
Organism: uncultured Bifidobacterium sp.; assembly: GCA_964519155.1. GTDB lineage: Bacteria > Bacteroidota > Bacteroidia > Chitinophagales > Chitinophagaceae > OLB11. The sequence continues at coordinate 886 of CAZFKA010000096.1, forward strand.
GACACATGAATGATTTTCGAGCGAAGTAAAGGGGCCTATCACAGCATTGCGTACGACAACATGCTCTCCAATAAAACACGGTGCAATGATCGTTGAATTTTCAATAATAGCCGTTGTGCTTTGTAAGACTTCATGATTTTGTTTGATCGCCAAAATGCGTTCAAGGGTGTACAAAGTCGCATCTTTGTTGCCACAGTCGAGCCATTCTTCCACCTGATCGCTGTAAAAAGCCAACCCCTTAGTTTTCATGTTTTCCATTGCATCGGTCAATTGAAATTCTCCTCCGTTTTTAACGTCATTATCGATAAGATATTGCAATTCATTTTTAAGATTTTCTCCGTCCTTGAAATAATACACACCAATGATTGCGAGGTCAGACACGAATTGCTTGGGTTTTTCAACAAACTCGGTAATGATACCCTTTTCATTCATTTTTACAACTCCAAAAGCGGAAGGATCCGCTACCTTTTGCGTCCAGATGATCGCATCTTTTGCGGTGTCTATGGTAAACGCCGCTTTAAACAAAGTATCGGCAAAAGCTACAAAAACATTGCCGCGTAAACATTCAGCCGCACACAAAATGGCATGGCCTGTTCCCAGTGGGGTATCCTGGTAAAAAATGCTGCCTTTTGCACCAAATCTTTCAGCCACAGCCACCAGATTTTTTTCAGCCGCTTCACCAAAAGAGCGACTGATTACAAAGGCGATCTCTTCAACCTGCTGATCGGTAGTACGCACAATGTCTTCAACGATACGGTGTACCATCGGTTTGCCGGCCACCGGTATCAGGGGTTTGGGTGTCGTTACGGTGTGGGGTCTCATGCGTTTGCCCATACCGGCCATTGGAATGATAATATTCATATTTTTTGCTTCTGGTTTAATTGCCGAGAGCTTAGGTCTTTGATCGTATTACACAGATGAAATTCCTTTGTTACAGGGTTCCCTTTTCAAATTCACGATCCGGTACTGCCAAAACCTCCGTCTCCTCGTTTTGTTTCGTTTAAAAATGTTGTTTCGTTCCAGCTTGCCCTTGCATATTTTGCGATCACCATTTGAGCGATCCGATCTCCATTTCTGATGATACACGGTTCCGCAGACAGATTGATTAAAATAACCTTGATCTCTCCGCGATAATCGCTATCAATGGTTCCGGGTGTATTCAGACAAGTTACACCTTGTTTAATAGCCATACCACTGCGCGGCCTGATCTGGGCCTCCACACCCTCAGGCAAGGCGATAAACAAACCCGTCGGAATTAAACTCCTTTCCATCGGATGAAGTACAATTTCCTCACGCAGACTCGCACACAGATCCATTCCGGCCGACCCGGCAGTGTGGTAGGCAGGTAAAGGATTCGTACTATTATTGATGATTTGTATATCCAAAGCAGGTGGGCGAATTTAAGATGAAAAGATGAGATTGAGAAATACGAACCCGGCTTATTCTTCATGATAAAACTGACTTCACCCTATGGGGAATTAACAGCGTAGCAAACTATTTGTATATTTATGTCGGACTAGGCCCAACACAAAATTCAACCACCAAGTATGAATCCAGAAATTTTTGTCAATTACCGCATTTTCCAACAACAGACAGAACTACAACATCTTACAGATTTGCTCAGCAGCAACCATATTGAGTTTTTAACTGATGACAATACCCTGACTGTTAGTCCTTACGACCGGGAACGCGAACATGAACAGCAATTTCACCTAAAATTGAGAAAAGCGGATTTCTCGAAGGCAGATGAATTAATGCGTACACTGGCCCTGGCAGATATCGAACAATTGCCGGCAGACTATTACCTGTATCATTTCAGCGACGAAGAGTTGATCGAAATTTTGACCAAACCTGACGAGTGGAGTGTACTTGACTACGAACTTGCGCTCAAAATTTTAGCTGCACATGGCCATACCTATGATCGTGAATCCCTCGAAAACCTCAAAAAAAACCGTCTCGAATTTCATCGCAAACCCGAACGCAGTCAGGCAGGTATTTTGGCAGCAGGATATTTATTTGCGTTGGCGGGTGGCTTGTTGGGGATGATCATTGGTTATATGATTTATACGCATCGTAAAACCTTGCCGAACGGCGACCGTATATTTGCCTACCAGGAGAAAGACCGCGTGCATGCCAAACGCTTGATTGCATTAGGCTTTGCCATCTGGGTCACCTATGTTATTATTTATCTGACCCGAATAGCCTGATCGACTTGAGGGAATGTTCACGTTTGATAAAGAAAATGATATCGGCATTTTCAAAGATCGATTTGCCCGGTAAAAACAAAGCTTGCTTTACCGCACAGCCAAATATCAGTGTAGCTACCGTCTTCGCGCATCGTAAAAAAAACGTCGAGCTGACCACCGAGGGTCTTAACGGTTACTTGTTGTGCACCTTGCCTACCCATTTGCGAGGCAATGGCAGCGGCTGTGACGCCGGTACCGCAGGAAAGCGTTTCGTCTTCAACGCCCCTTTCATAGGTTCGTACAAAAATCATATTTCCTTCCAGTCTTTCTACAAAATTCACATTAATTCCCTGCGCCGTGTACCGCGGACTGTATCGGATCAGGCGACCTTCGCGTTTCATATCGAGCGCCGAAATTTCTTCCGTAAAGGCAACATAATGTGGTGATCCGGTATTCAGTTCCATAAATGTTTCTCCCACTTCTATCGATCGAACATCGTTCATTAGCAAACGAACATAATGTTCATCATCAATTTTGGCTTCATGGATGCCGTCGATCGCTGTAAACATCGCTTTATCGGTGATGAGGCCCAATGTTCTTGCAAACGCAGTGATACAGCGGCCTCCATTGCCACACATCGTACTTTCGTTTCCATCGCTATTATAATATTTCATGGTAAAATGCGTGTCAAAGCTAATCGCATTCCCCAATAACATCAAACCATCTGCACCCACACCAAAATGCCGGTCGCACAAAAAACGTACTTGCTCAGGGCTGATGAGATCATAATGTTGTTCTCGGTTATCGAGTAGAATAAAATCGTTGCCGGTGCCTTGGTATTTGTTAAACGAGATTTGCATAGTTTGTACAGACTGCAGTTGCACTTTTAATTTGATGAAATACTAAAAAAAGAATCAGCTCAGCACTTTGTCAGCAATAATTTCAAGACTTTGCTTGATCATTTGTTCAACACTTTTTTTACTGTCTTTGCTAAATGTTTTATTGATACGGTTAGCCACGATGGTATTCACGGCCAAACATTGATGCCCGAATATTTTTCCCAACCCGAAAATTGCCGATGTTTCCATTTCGAAATTCGTGACGCGATGTTCATGAAAATGAAAACCCGATAGGCGATTGACGAGCTCAGGGAATTGCAAACCCGCACGAACTACCCGACCCTGCGGTGCATAAAAACCCGGACAGGTGACGGTAATCCCCTGATGATATGGCGCCCCGAAATGGGCCAACAAGCTGCTTGAGCCTTGAGCAACATAGGGCACAATCGCCTTACCGTTCAACGCCGCATGATCGATAAAAGCTGCCAACATACCCCTTTCCATGGCGGTATTGCTGAGCTGATAGTAATGCAGAACATTGTCGAGACCTATACCAAAACTGGAGACCACGAGGATGTCGACCGGTATATCAGCTTGCAGGCTTCCCGAGGTTCCCATGCGGATAATATTTAATGAAGTATGTTCGGACTTAATCGTACGCGTGTCGAAATCAATATTCACGATCGCGTCAAGTTCATTCATCACAATATCAATATTGTCCGGACCAATGCCACTCGACAATACGGTAATGCGTTTATTGCCAATACAACCGGTGTGGGTCACAAATTCGCGATGTTGGATTTGATAGTCGATGCGATCGAAATACTTCGACACTTCTTTGACCCGGTCAGGATCACCAACCGTGATCACCGTGTCGGCCAGTTCTTCGCGACTGAGGTTGAGGTGATATATTTTTTTGTCAGGGGTAACGATGAGTTCTGATTCGCCGATCATGCCTATTATTCTTGAGACACAAATGTAATCAATTATTCAGACGAATTGTTTGGGAGCAAATGTCGAAAAAAATCAGTAGCGCGTATACCTTTGTGTGCATGAAAATCTTTCAACTGATTTTTACCGCTTTTTGCAGCAAAATTGCAGTGTGCGGCTTTTGTTTGAGCCTATTGGCCTGGCAAAGCAGTGCACAAATCGTCAACATCGAAAAGGAAAGAATCAGGAATCATGATAGTGTGGGCATGATGGGAAAAGTGTCTATGACGTTCTCAATCATTCAAAACAAAACGCGGCTGATCAACGCCGAATTCAATCCACATCTTCAATACAAAAACAAGAAACACTTGCTGCTGCTGATCGGTCAAGGCGTATATGCAGCACTTGATAAGAAAACGGTAACCAATGGTGCTTATGGCCATTTGCGGTATAATTATGTATTGCGTCCGCAAATCAAAGCAGAATGTTTTACCCAACTACAATACAATCGCATCTGGAATATGCCCCTGCGCTTTTTGTTGGGAGCCGGCCCACGCTTTAAACTATTTGATGTGAAGCAAAACAGGATTTATGCTGCACCACTTTACTTGTACGAAATGCAGGTTGTAGCTTCCGGGAAAACAACACAAATTAACCATCGCCTATCTGCGTATCTGAGTTGGAATATTGCCGCAGGCAGTACCTTGTTTTTTGCCGGAACGGTTTACTATCAGCCCTTGCTACGCGATTTTAGCAATTATCGTGTCAGTGGGCAGGGTGAACTGAATATTGCCATTTCAAAACACCTGAGCTTCGAAAACAAACTCACTTGTATTTTCGATCAGACCCGCACCGTTGATATTCCGGCAGAATCCTTTCAGTATAGTGCCGGTTTCGGATTTAAATTTTGACCTGGATAACAGACATTGACGCTTGATAGTTATCTGATTTTCGCACACAACCCAAGGGCTTCATGCAAGCAGTCTACCATCGAGGGCAATAGCTTTTTTCCATTTACTAGCGCAACCTCAAAGTAAAAAAGCACTATTTAAACTTACGTTTGGTTTTTTTCAAATTAATAGTACATTTGCACACCACGGTCTTGTAGCCGAGTGGCTAGGCAAAGCTCTGCAAAAGCTTCTACAGCGGTTCGAATCCGGTCGAGACCTCTCAAAATCCCGCTAAATGGCGGGTTTTTTTATTCCAACGCAAAGACAGCGTCTGTAAAATCGTTGGTACACCAAGAGTCACCGCTGGCCGAACGAAGACAAATACGGATACAATCGTGTCCTTCGAAAGGAGATACCTGAAATTCGATCTGCAAATCAAGGGCGTCAGCAGATGCTGATTCCAACTCGGCCTCGGCTTTGTCGAGCAAGGTGTCGATTACCAGTTTGCCGAAAGCTGCATAGGTATGTGTTGTGTTTCTGTGGGCTTGAATATAAGCTTTGGTGAGTGTGGCCATATAAAATTTTTGGGCTAATATTAGTTAAAAAAAACCAGATTGCTTGACAATTACAAATCAAAAAATGACAATTCCATGATATTTTTGATGACCAATATCAGGTTCTTTCTGCATAAAATGTATGATTTTTGCTGATAGTCATGAAGAACACATTTTCTTTCATTGTTGCCATGTTGTTGTTTTGCCTGCTGTTATCGTGCGAGAAAAAGGAAAAGTCAATCACGCTGCCTCCAAAGGGAGATGGCAGTGTCATGCAAGTGGATATGGGTGCTACCTACGAATTTCAGTATTTCGTCAGCCTGACCAACAATCGAATCGTTCATATCAGTCCGACAAAAAACTGGGATCTGGCTTTCAGTTGCGATCCAAATAGTCATGCAGTGTTTTTAAATGGTGCCAAATTAATGTCGGCCATCAATACCCATAAAACTGATTTTGCTGATGTAGGGGCAGCCGACACCCTCGATAAAGCCCATGCATGGCAATACGATAATGCATCCGGTGTGATTGATTCGACAGTGATTGGCGATTGGAAAAACAAAAATGAGATCTATTTGATCAGGTTGAATAATGCAGGAAATAAGGTTAGGAAAATCAGATTTGTATCTGAAGATATTTTCGAATTTAAAATTGAGGTGGGTGATTTCCCATCGGCTATTCCGGTGATGCTAAGCATACCCAAACGAGCCGATCACAATTACACCTATTTTTCGTTTGATATGCTTGCGGAAGTTGCAGACGTAGAGCCCACTAAATCGAGCTGGGATTTGCAGATCACTTTGTATAATTATACTTTTTACGACCAAACACCGGTATTGCCCTATGTCGTTAACGGCGTATTGCTGAACCCCCATCACACTTCGGCATATAAAGATAGTTTAACCGCTTACACAGCGATTGATGAGGCTTTCGCGACTTCGGTACCCCTCAGCGATCGCAAAGATGTGATTGGATTCGACTGGAAAAGTTATGATATCGACAAAAATCTATATAGCGTGGTCGACCGCTATAATTATGTGATCAACACCCAGAACGGCAGTTATTTTAAATTGCGTTTTCTTGATTTTTACAGTGCTGATGGGGTTAAAGGAAGTCCAAAGTTTGAATTCCAACAACTCAAATAGTAATTCTCTCCGTTTTTTTGAGCGTTCGTCTGTATAGGTGCCATCGTACAATTTCATTCTCTTGCATTAGCTTTGCCTGTGTATGCAAAAAATTTATCTTGATAATGCGGCCACCACTGCTCTCGATGCGCCGGTTTTAGCAGCTATGATGCCCTTTCTGACTGAACAATACGGTAACGCCTCTTCAACCCACAGCTTTGGACGGGAAGCTCGGATGGCAGTGGAAAAAGCCAGGAAGTCAGTGGCCGGTTTGCTGAATGCGAGACCGGGTGAAATTTTCTTTACGAGTTGTGGCACTGAAAGCAGCAACTGTGCTATACAATGTGCTGTTCGCGATTTAGGGTGCCGGCATATCATTACTTCAGCCATCGAGCATCACGCTACTTTACATACGGTGCAGTTTTTGGCATCAGTTGGTGCTTGCACGGTCTCCTTCGTCAACTTAACCCACAATGGACATATCGATCTGGCTCATCTTGAACAACTGTTATCAGCAAACACTGAAAAATGTCTGGTGAGTCTAATGCATGCGAATAACGAGTTGGGCAACATAACCGATCTCGAAACCGTGAGTTTTTTATGCAAAAAGTATAAAGTCTATTTTCATACGGATGCGGTGCAAACCATCGGTCATTTTGCGGTGGATCTGCAACGTGTGGAGGTAGATTTTCTGAGTGCTTCTGCCCATAAATTTCACGGCCCAAAAGGATCAGGTGTGCTCATGATCAGACAGGGAACGGGTATTAAACCATACTTGCATGGAGGTGGGCAAGAACGAAATATGCGTGCCGGAACCGAAAACGTGGCCAATATCGTTGGCTTTGCTACTGCCTTGGAACTAGCCACAGCACACTTGCCCGAACACCGGACGTATATTTTATCGTTGAAAGAAGAAATGATTCGCCTACTCAGCAGCCATATCCCGGGCGTCCATTTCCATGGCGATTTGTCGGTAGCGAGTTTGTATACGGTACTCAATTGTGGCTTTGATACCACTGACCAAAGTGAAATGCTGAGTATTAACCTCGACATCGCCGGTATCAGCGTATCGGGTGGCAGTGCCTGCAGCAGTGGTGCCGAAGGAGGGAGTCATGTTATCAGGGCGGTATATCCACAGGCAAACCGTGTACCGATCCGTTTTTCATTTAGCAAACACAATACCTTCGCCGAATTGGAACGCTGTTGCGAAAAAATAAAGTCACTTTTATAATATTTCTATTTGTTAATTTTATCAGGGCTTCTTATATTTGCGCCCCCGATTGCCTCATGGTGTAATGGTAGCACATCAGGTTTTGGTCCTGCTAGTCTTGGTTCGAATCCAGGTGGGGTAACACAATTGGACTTTTCGGTTTTTGAACTGGGAAGTCCTTTTTTGTTTTCTTTATAATCCGCTCCCACACTGCATATCATCGAAAGTGCTTCATTCAATTTAAGGGTTGGAACTCCATTTTTTGTAAAAACGATTTTTTCAGGGAACATCCAACCCAACAACATGTTTTTAGTTTCCAGATTGGCTGAAAGGTACATGGAATCTATATTTTGTAATAAGTTGGCAGCATACTCGGCGTATTCTGTTATTTGGCTATCAACGGATGAATAACTAAGCAATTCCCGCTTTAGTTTGATTATTTCTAATTCAATATTTGCTTTTATATCCTTGTAATCTTCAGCGGGTATATCACCATCAACCAATAGCTTTTGGGCGTTCTTTAATCTTCCATTTTGTTTGTCAATTTCTTTTTCAATATTCGCTCTGAGAGTGAAACGGTCTTTTTCATTTACCTTCACTACTTCCTTACATCCTTCCTTGAATAGTTTTATTGTAAGTGGATCTGGCTTGATCGCTTTTAATACTTCCAGAAATTCATTATTGACCACATCAGCCTTAAATCTTTCAGGACATCCTTTTGTGCAATGGTAGTAAAAATATTTAGTTTTATGTCGATTCACGGTTGCGCTACCTGTTAGCAATTTACCGCATTTTTCACATTTTAATATCCCACGTAATGGTAATTCTTCTCTGCGGGTATTGTTGGTAGGTACTATCCGTTTTCTATCATGTAAAATATCCTGAACTTCATCAAATAATTTCTTTGAAATCAGTGCTTCGTGTGTTCCTTTTACAATTTCATATTTTTCATCTTTATAAGCTGGTATTACTATGCCACCATAATAGACAGGATTATTTAATACATTCCAAAAATTAGACTTACTGCATACAAACCCATCTGTTCGTAATTCCTGTAAAATAGTAAATACGGGTTTTACACCTCTTGCAGTTTCTTCAAATGCTCTTACTACCAAAGGAGCCATTTCCTCATCAGGAACTATGATTGGCTTATTTCTATCATCACGCATGTTATTATATCCAACTGGCGCAATACCTAAGAACTTGCCGTCTTTTCTTGCTCTGCGCATACCCGAAATGACATTTAACGCTCGCCTGTCATTTTCTACTTCTGGAATAGTTAGATATAATGCTAACATGGTTTTGTTTTCAGGTACACTTAAATCTAAAGGTTGTTCTACAGCATGAGGCACTACGCCCAACTTGTGAAGCTCCTTTATCATTTGATAAGCATCACCTGCATTCCTGCTAAACCTATCCCATTTTATAAACAATAGTTCATCTACATCATTTTTATTCTTTTTAATAAAACTCAGTAGTTCTTTAAATACAGGGCGCTCAAAGGTTTTTGCAGAATAATCTTCCTTGAATAATCGAAATACTTCGATTCCTTTAATCTGGCAATACATTCTTAACTTTTCTTCCTGATATGCTAAAGAATGCCCTCTTTCTGCCTGTTCATCGGTACTAACACGAATGTATAAAATAGCTTTTTTCATACTTATTTATTTGTGAGTTGTTAATTTTATTATGTTTATGCTTCTATAATTTTACTTGGCAATCCCAATACTTCAAAAATTATTTTGATTTGCTGAATAGTGTAAAACCGTCCTGACTTATCGCCAATTTTTTCCGCGTGTGGTTTTATCCACTTATTGAATGTTCGTGGGTCAACCTCATATAACCCTGCCTATTCCTTCTTTGAGTATACCTTAATGTCGGTTACATTGCTTAACGTGCGTACAATCATCTTATTTTTATTTTAGTTTTTTTCATATAATTCAACAAAATCCTGATAGTGCAAATGCAGTTCTTTAGCAAGCATTTGATTATCAGCTTTATATTTAGTTCTGTATTTGTTCAAAAGAGTATCCAATAAATGTGGCTTTTCTTTAGGGATATCTAAACCTTGAGGTTCTCTTCTTCGTATCTTCAATTTATTAAACTGCCCTATTAAATATCTTTTTTGATTAGGAGTTATTATACCTAAATCTTCCGACCTGAATAAAAGGGTTTGCATACTTACTTTCCATTTCCTTTTTAATTCCCCTAATACGCCTAATGTTACTCCTTCAGCAAAATCTGGCTTTATTTCCTTTTCAGGCATCAACAATTCAGAAGCAAAGAGATTCGCTTCATGATTCACATCCCTGTCTAAATCAGGTAGCGCATTCAGATGCATTACCATGTGGCCAAGTTCAAAGGCTAATGTAAAACGCAAACGGTCTCCTAAGAGTGTTCTATTAGTATAAATAACGTGCTGTCCGTCCATTGTCACTATACTACGACTATCGACACGTTCCGTTCCAAAGTTAAAAGAGTGAATAATAATTCCTTTGCTTTCTATTATTTTTGTAAGGTTATTTACCACTCCGTCATTGATATTCCATAATTTACGAAGCTGCTTGGCACATTTTTCAGGACTACCTACTTTAGAAACATCTAAAGTAGGCAGCTTGGCTGAATCAATATTAAGTTTCTTTGTCAAATAATCAATATGCATACTATATACATTTATTTGAGCGTCTATCGTAGTAAGTAATTTCTGTGCTACAA
>CAZFKA010000097.1:0-11284 GCA_964519155.1 uncultured Bifidobacterium sp.
AGATGGAGCTAAAGTTCCATCTAAGTCTGAAACAATCACTTTTTTTGGTTCCATATATTATGATATTATTCTATCATATAAATTTAATATGAATAAAATAATATTTAAATTTTTTGATAGGCTTGAAGATAAGACTAGAGCTAGATTATGATCCCAAAAAAATAATAGACTGTTTTTGCATTTGGCAAAAATAATCAAGTATTTTATCTTATTTTCGACAATCGAAGATGGCGTTGAAAATACTCATATTGACACCGCGGATACCTTTTCCGCTTAGGGATGGCGGTTCGATAGCGATGAATCAGACAATAGAGGGTTATATTGAACAGGGCTGTGAAGTTAGTCTGCTGGCGCTCAATACTTCTCGTCATTGGGTCGATGAAGCCACATTACCGCCATTATATAAGAAACTGCGTTATTTTGAAGCTATTTACGTCAAGACCGATGTAAATCCGCTTTCGGCTTTTTTTAATTTGTTTACCGATAAATCGTATAATGTTGAACGGTTTATCAACAAGCAGGTTGATCAGCGGCTGATAAATCTATTGCAACGCGAACAATTCGACATCATTCAATTTGAAAGTATTTATACGGCACCCTATTTAAAAACGGCACGGAAATACAGTGAAGCAATGTGTGTCTGCCGCGTACACAATATCGAACACTTGATTTGGCAACGACTGACCGAGAATGAAAAATCGTTCTTAAAACGGAAATACCTTCAACTGCTGACTAACCGACTAAGTTCCTATGAATTGGACATTATCAGGCAATTTGATCTTTTGTTGCCTATTTCGAGGAAAGAAGAAAAATTCTTTAACGAACAGCAACTGAATCGATGTATTTATTTGCCCTTCGGCACAGAAGATAAGGATGTAGATACCAGCGATATTGAATTTGAAGAAAAAAGTTGTTACCATATCGGCAGTATGGACTGGGCACCGAATATTGAAGGTGTTCAATGGTTTTTAGAAGAAGTCTGGACGAAAGCCGGACCAGCATTACCGGATATTCAGTTTTATTTAGCAGGAAGAAATATGCCTCCCGCCTTAATGGCCAAAGAGAGCAAGCAGGTGCGTGTAATCGGAGAAGTGGATGATGTAGTGCGTTTTAGCCTCGAAAAAAATATCATGATCGTCCCTCTCTTGTCGGGGGCCGGTATTCGTATTAAAATTCTGGAAGCCATGAGTCTGGGCAAAACGATCATCACCACTTCCATTGGTGCTGAAGGTATTGGAGCAACCCATCGCGAAAACATATTGATATGCGATACGGCTGAAGGGTTTATCACAGAATTGAATTTTTGTTTCAAACAAAAAGATCAAGCACAGCTTATCGGGAAACAGGCCAAAAAATTTGTTGCTGAACATTTTCAAAAGCATAAGATCTATGCACAAGTGCTTGAACAATTAGCCTCACTGATAAACGCGTAACCCCTTGCAAAAGAAGAAGATCGCCATGATATTATCCCGTTTCCCTTATCCACTCGATAAAGGAGACCGTCTCAGGGCCTATCACCAATTGCGCTTTCTTAGCCAGCACTACGACATATTTTTATATTGCCTTCACAGGGGGGCCTTGGAGGAGCCTGATCGGAAAATCATCGCTGCGTATTGCACGCAACTTACGATTTACCCCTTGAGCCTGTTCGCTATCGGTAAAGGTATTGTATGGAGTCTTTTCAAAAACTTACCTGTACAAGTGGGCTATTTTTTTTCGCCGGCTATCAAAAAGCCGTTACAGGCAGACTTACGAAAACATGGCATTGATACCGTTTACTGCCAATTATCGCGAACAGCGCTGTATGCCCAAGATGTAGATCTGTATAAGGTTATCGATTTTCAGGATGCTTTTTCAACTAACTATCTCCGGCTTTCAGAAAATACCGGTGGTTTTTACCGATGGTTTTATCATCGTGAGCATCGCACCATGAAGGCTTTCGAACTGCAGATTTTACATTGGTTCAATCGGTGTACGATTATTTCGCAATTCGACAAAGAGCAGATCGATCCGGTGACGAACAAAATCGTTACCGTTTCAAATGGCGTGGATACAGGCTATTTTCAACCAAAAATTAAAGCCAAAAAATATGATATCGTATTTGTAGGCAATCTGTCCTATTTACCCAACAAAACTGCCGCGCTTTATTTGATCAAAAAGCTATTACCCTTGTTGAAAGCACAAAAGCCTTCAATTCGTATCAACATTGCCGGCGCTGATACACCCAAAGAGCTTTTTTTGTTGTCAGATGAAAACGTTACAGTGAGCGGATTTGCTGAAGATATCCGCGATGTTTATCAGGATGCTAAAATTTTTGTTGCGCCCTTGTTTACCGGGGCCGGTTTGCAGAATAAAATTCTGGAAGCCATGAGTTCAGGTGTTCCTTGTGTAACTACTCCGATTGTGAATGCCTCGGTAGAAGCCGAACAAGGAAGCGAAATTTTGATCGCTGATGATGAGCAAACTTTTTGCGATCATATTTTTCATTTGTTGCATGATGAAGAGTTGCAGCAAAAGATCAGTTATGCAGCAAGAATTTTTGTTGAAAAGCAGTTTAGCTGGCAACGGGCTAACGAAAAATTGTTAGGTATATTGTAGACTTCCTGGTTCGCTTTGATCAAAGTCGCTGGCAAACCTACGGAATTTATCGGGCAGCGACCATAGAAATTTCTACATGAACGCCTTTGGGTAATCCCAACACAGCAACTGTTTCACGCGCCGGAAAATCGCCGGTAAAATAACTGGCATAGACAGTATTCACGACCGAAAACAAATTCATATCCGAAAGAAAAATACTGGTTTTCACCACGTGGCTGAAATCGAGTTGAGCTTCGTTGAGTATGGCTTTCAGGTTTTCCATGACTTGCATCGTTTCTGCTTCTACATTCGATAAGATCAATTCTCCGCTGTCCGGTTTCAACGCGATTTGCCCGGAAATAAACAATATTCCATTTGTTTCTGCGGCTTGATTGTAAGGGCCTATCGGCGCTGGCGCATTTTTTGAATTGATAATTTTTTTACTCATGATGATCTGTTTTCCGTGCAAAATAAATCATCAGGCACAGAGTTTTAAAATAAAATGTAAATCTCTTTTCCTATCGATACATTTCGTTCTTTTTTAATAGGGTTCAATGGTAGTTCCGGGCCCGCGTATTACATTTGCCTTTTACATGTCGGAGACAATTTTATATATTGATACAAGCGGACAATATTCCTTGTTAATGCTGATGAATAGGCAAACTATACTGACAAAACGATCGACCCATGCAGAAAATCAACATGCACAAAGTATCAATACCCATATAGCCGAGCTACTGAACGAAGTAAACCTTTCGTGGCAGCAATTGTCGGGCGTGGCAGTATTAAATGGCCCGGGGTCCTATACCGGTTTGCGTATCGGGCTGGCTACCGCAAAAGGAATTTGTTACGCACTGAATATTCCGTTGATTCTGATCAATCATTTACAGTTGATGCACGCCGCGTACGCTGTTCCCGGTAAAGTAAATGCTTATCTCCTAAAAGCCCGCCAAGATGAATATTTCCTATTTGTGCCTGATGGGTTGGCTGAACAGACCAGTTCCCCGGCACTTGTTTCAGCGTCAGTTTTACACACCCGCATCCTAAACGAACACCTTTCGCTGCTGACCGTAGACAAAACCTTGTCGATCGACTTTCCGGAAATACAGGAAATTACCATTCTTGAAACAGATATTTTGGACTATGTTTTTTGTCAATTTCAAGCCAAAAAATTTGCTGATTTGTTGCATGCGGAGCCTTTTTACCTCAAAAGCGTTCATATTAACAAAATAAACAAGTTATAAACATTTGTTTTTTTAGTAATGTTACTATTTTTACGTTTAAATAAAATAAAATATTCAATCCTGTTCATTCAGTGTGTTGTACATATTTGAATTTTGTTTATCTTTAAATCTGTTAATTAATACATGTATGGACCAAATCAATTATTCATCGAACATTGTCAGCCTCAGCGACAGTAAAGTGAGTTCGAATGCAAAGATCAATTATCTTGAGGTAAAGAAAGCTGCGGCGATCCTCAGAGCGATCAACCACAAGTTGCGCCAGTCTATCATCAAGTTACTTGAAGAAAAATCAAATTTGACAGTTACGGAGATTTATGTCAAATTAAGGGTTGAACAGTCCGTAGCCTCCCAGCACCTCGCTATTTTACGACGCGCAGAAATCGTAAAGACTAATCGTGAAGGCAAAAACATTCATTACAATTTAAATGTGCCACGTTTAGAAGAAGTCAATAAGTTTGTAAAGGATTTATTGACAGAGGATGAGGAGTAAAAGGCTTACTTTTAGTACGAAACAAAAAAGCCACTTAGCCGTGGTTTTTTTTATGCCCTAATTTTCGGTATCCTGCCGATTGATTTCCAGTAATTCGCCGGTTTCGTTAACCACCATTTGCGAATGATTTTCAGGTAACGCTTCGCTGGCATCTGTAGGAATGACCTGATCGGTTTGCTGTACTTCACTGAGTTTTGGCAGATCATCCATGGAATTGATTCCCAGGTAATCCATAAAAGATTTTGAGGTATTATAAGTAAGGGGTTTGCCAACCATATCTTCCATGCGTCCGGAGATCACGATGAGTTCTTTCTCAAGTAATTTTTGAACGGAATAGTCAGAATTTACGCCCCTGATCTGTTCTATTTCTCCTTTGGTCACCGGTTGTTTATACGCAATGATCGCTAAGGTTTCTAACGAAGCTGTTGATAGTTTTTTAGTGTATTTTTCGCCATTCAATTTGGCCAAAGTGGGATAAAACTCTTTTTTACTTAAAAATTGGTATCCGCCACCGGTTTTTTTAACTTCGAAAGGATAAAAATCTGAGGCATATTTTTCAACGATCGCTTCCAAAGCAGCGGGCAATTTGTCCATATCATTATCTTCTTCATTTTGCGTATCTCTGATCAATTGTGCAATATCGATCTCACTCAAAGGTTTGTCGGAACTAAAGATCAGGGCTTCACTCTGCAGCATGATTTGTTCGATGGTCATAATCTGAATCGTTTTTTTAATAAATCAAATATAGCGGCATTTGGGTTGTGACCGGAGATATAGAAATTCACAACTGTGGGTAACTTATTTTGATTGCCAGACACCGCTGAATGCCCTATGATGGCCAATGCCAACCTAGCGTTCGAATTTCAATGGGATTTTCATTTTAGCCAATAGTTAGATACATTTGCGTTTTTAATATTTCAAAAAACACATTTTATATTACCCATGACCAAAATAAAAGTTCTCAACCCTGTAGTAGAAGTTGACGGAGATGAAATGACTCGCATCATCTGGACATTCATTAAAGAAAAGCTGATCCTTCCTTATCTCGATATACCCATACAATATTATGACCTGAGTATCGAAAGTCGCGACGCCACCAATGATCAGATCACGATAGACTGTGCCAATGCCATCAAAGCCTGTGGTGTAGGCATAAAATGCGCAACCATTACACCTGATGAAGCCCGCGTTACCGAGTTCAATTTGAAACAAATGTGGAAATCGCCGAATGGTACGATACGCAACATACTCGATGGTACCGTGTTTCGTGAACCGATCGTGATGCGCAATGTACCGAGATTGGTGCCTAACTGGACCGCTCCGATCATCGTTGGCCGTCATGCCTTTGGTGATCAATACAGGGCCACCGATACCGTGATCAAAGGGAAAGGCAAACTGACAATGACCTTCACACCTGACGACGGTGGCGAAGTACAGACTTTCGAAGTTTTTAATTTTAAAGGAGATGGCGTGGCCCTGAGTATGTATAATACCGACGAAAGTATCTCCGGTTTTGCCAGAAGCTGTTTTAATATGGCCCTCAGCAAAGGTTGGCCTTTATACCTGTCAACTAAAAACACTATCCTGAAAAAATATGATGGCCGTTTCAAGGATATTTTCGAGAATATTTATCAAACGGAATTTAAAACGCAATTTGAAGCAGCCGGTATTACGTACGAGCACCGCCTGATCGATGATATGGTTGCCGCTGCGCTCAAATGGAATGGCAATTTTGTGTGGGCTTGCAAAAATTACGACGGTGATGTGCAAAGTGATACTGTTGCGCAGGGATTTGGATCCTTGGGGCTCATGACTTCCGTGTTAGTGACCCCTGATGGTAAAACCATGGAAGCGGAAGCTGCACACGGTACCGTTACCCGCCATTATCGTGATCATCAGGCCGGGAAACCAACCAGTACTAATCCGATTGCTTCTATTTTCGCCTGGACAAGAGGTTTAGCTTTTAGGGGTAAATTGGATGGAAATCAAGAACTTATAGACTTTTGTAATAATATTGAAAAGGTTTGTATCGAAACGGTTGAAGGAGGGGTAATGACTAAAGATCTGGCGGTTTGTATACATGGCAACCGCGTAAATCATGGAGAACATTATGTGTATACTGAAGAATTTTTAGATGCTTTAGATACCAATCTGAAAAAGAAAATGGGTGTTTAATCGAGAATATCCATCCTAAAAAACAATAGAGCCAGACAATTTGCTGGCTCTTTGTGTTTTCATAATAAAAGCAAAATACGGGAAAACTCTGTATTGGGGGGAGTTCTGTACAAATGACGAACAGGGTATTTAATTCGTTAGCGGTTTGGAAAAAATATTTTAGAAATTTTTTTCTCGCCTTTGCTGTTCTGCAAAAGCACATAATACATCCCATTCGAAAGCGCTAAGTTCTCGATTGTTATTTGTTGCAAACCACTATTCAATTGAAAGCTTTTTTCCCGGACCTTTTTTCCTTTGTTGGTAAAAATGCTGATATGTACCACATCACTTCTCAACAAATAAAATTTAATACTTATCGATTGACTCGATGGTACCACAATCATATCGCTCACGAAGCTTTGCGCTTGCTCCGTGGATGTGTTGGTAGCATAGGGGTACCAGGTTTCAGTATTGAAGCGATATAATTTTTGCGAAATATCTACCGGTGCGATGGGGTTAAATCGTTCATTGCCGGCAAATCCCCCGCTGCTGTCTGCAAAACAAATCGACTCAACTTGCCCAAGCAATAAGGCATCGCCTATACCGATCTTCCGTTTATTTCCATAGGTAAAAAACGAGTCTGTTTGTCCGAAATCATAAATATACCAAAGCGCACATTCAGCCGTTCCAGTACTTTTATATCCGATCAACATCAATTGTTGGTTGCTTGCAAAATCGGCACCGGTTACCAATGTTCCGCCGGTATTGAGGCTATCGATTCTGATTGCCTGATAGGTACCTGCTGCAGCAGGTAGTACATAATGAACACAGGCACCCAGTGTCCAGTTTTTCGTAAACAAATGAAGTTGATTGTTTTTAAAAGCCAAAGCCTCACAGTCGAAGGCCGTATTATTGAGATTATATGTAAAATCGGTTTGATCGGCATAGGTAAAATGGATGATCTCAACTTCATTCAAGGTTATGGTATCATAATAAGCAGCACCGATAAGGTTTTTAGCGCATTTGATAATGCTGAGATTGGTGCGGTTTCCCCCATTATTGCCGATATCGCCAATGTAAAAATACTGATCGTCTTGGGTTATATCCTCCCAATCGGTGTGGGGTACACCATCGAAATAAATTTCCTTTGTTATATTGCCTGAAACAGTGTCTGTTTCGTATAGTATCGAAGGGTTTCCGCTATCATTATGCACGTATAGTTTACCGCCCCAATAAACCATTCCACTGATTTCAGTCAATGCGGGCGGCAAAGTATCCTTGACTGCCAGAGAATAATTTGTAGTCCCATACAAACATGAACCGTCGTTGAATACAGCAGCAGCATTGTAATTGAGTGCCTGCGGATCTGTACACCCCCATTGTGCACGGGTGTGCAGCGATATCAACAACAGCAAGGAAAAGAATCCTGCTTTCATTTGGCAAAGATAGTTCGTCCGCTCAAAGTATTGCTTCTTTTTTCAGTGATTGCATGTCGATCAACTACGAAAAATTCTGAAAAGGAACTGTACATTTGCAAAAAAAATAAAAATGTCAAAAGCCTATGTCATTGACGCCCTGCGCACCCCGATTGGTAAATATGGCGGATCTTTGAGTACCGTTCGCCCCGACGATTTATTGGCAAATGCCATTAAGGCGCTTGTGCAACGTAATGAGCAGATAGACCCGCACGCAATCGAGGATGTTATTGCAGGTTGTGCAAATCAGGCGGGTGAAGATAACCGCGATGTGGCCCGAATGGCAGGTTTGCTTGCGGGTTTACCGGTAAGTGTCGGTGGCAATACCGTGAACCGATTGTGCGCTTCCGGCTTACAGGCGATCATGGATGCCGGCAGAAGTTTGATGTGCGGTGATGGTGATCTGATGATCGCCTGTGGAGTGGAAAGTATGAGCAGGGCGCCCTTTGTGATGGGAAAAAGTGAAACGGCTTTCGGGCGGAATCCTGAGATATTTGACACTACACTCGGTTGGCGATTTATTAATCCTGCGTTGAGTAAACTGCATCATCCGTATTCGATGGGTGAAACAGCCGAGAATGTGGCTAAACAATGGAATATCAGTCGCGCCGATCAAGATAAATTTGCTTTACAAAGCCAGCAAAAGTACGAAGCGGCGCATACGGCTGGCCGTTTTGCCGACGAGTTGATTTCGGTGGAGGTAGATCTGGGCAGGGGTAAAAAAATGGTTTTCGAAAAAGACGAACATCCCCGACTGACGTCATTGGAAAAACTATCAGAGTTAAAACCGGTATTTGCCAAAGATGGAAGTGTAACAGCAGCGAATGCGAGTGGGATTAACGATGGCGCGGCAGCGATGTTGTTGGCCGGTGAATCGGCAATTAAAAAATTCGATTTACAACCGATCGCCAGTATTAAGAGTATGGCCATCGCGGGTGTCGACCCTTCTGTGATGGGGATAGGGCCGGTGCCGGCAACCCAGAAAGCATTGAAACGGGCAGGTTTGACGGTAGCAGATATAGGATTGGTTGAACTCAACGAAGCTTTTGCATCACAAAGTCTTGCTTGTATTCGTGAACTTAATTTGAACCAAGACATTGTCAATGTCAATGGTGGTGCCATCGCCTTGGGGCATCCGCTGGGTTGCAGTGGGGTTCGAATTTCTACAACATTAATTCATGAAATGAAAAGACGGAAGGTTCGCTATGGTTTAGCAACGATGTGTATCGGCGTCGGACAAGGAGCCGCAATCATTTTTGAGACCGTTTAACAACGTCTGCTCTTTTTGTTGATGTTTGTACTGTAGCTTCAGCCTGCAATATTCTTGACAATGCCTTAGCGCATCAGTGTGACATTTCCGGTAAATTTCTTTTTTACATTATTGACAAACTCCGCTTCAATCAAATAAACGTATACGCCGACCAGTTGTGGAACTCCATTGTATTTACCATCCCACCCTCTGCCCTCAAGGTTTGCTGTTGTAAAAATATTTTCTCCCCAACGGTTGTAAATGTCCATCTTAAACGATTTTAAACCGCTGCTGAGTAGCTCGCGTGGCAAAAAATAATCGTTTAAACCGTCGCCATTGGGTGAGAACGAATTCGGAATATTCAGATAACAATCTCGTTTGATCCAGATACTGTCCGAAGTACTACATTCGCCATTGCTTGCTTTCACCCAATAATACCCGGGTGTGGTAACGCTAATACTATTGCTCGTTTCACCTGTACTCCATTGGTAAATGGCTCCCGGATTGTTTAAGTCACTTAATAAAATTGAGCCTGTCATACCGGGACAAATTGCGGTGTCGGGTCCCAGTGAAATATGCGGATAAGCGTTTACAATAATCGTTCTTTCTTTTTTCGCTTCAGGACAAATGATCTTTTCGGTGGCTAATTGCACAATGTAGCTACCGGCTTGATCCCAAGCATGCGATGGATCATGAACATTTTTTAAAGTAACACCGTCGCCAAAAGTCCAGGTAAATTGAGCATTGGCAGGATGAATGGTATCATGAAAAAATACCGGCTGCCCAACACAAATATTGCTGTCTGTAGCTGTAAAATCGACATAAGTGGGCGCATCGACAAAAATCGATGTGCTCATGCTATCGAGACAACCTAAGGTGTCATTGACGACTAAAGTGAAGAGGTAGGTGCCGGGCGCAGGATACAAATGTGGAGGCGGCAAAAGTGGATTTAATCCGGTATTAATAACGGTTCCGTCACCATATTTCCAGTTGTGAAATACGTACCCAACCGGATCCGAATTACTAATTGCACTAATCGACTCAGTGACGCAGATCGAATCGCCGGGATTTAGTCCATATACCGCTTTGATCGGATGTCGTAAATCAATAAACTTCGTAATAGTATCGATACAGTTGTTATCATTGGCAATCAGCATCACAGTAAACGTATCTTGCGTCAGGTAAATATGCATAGGGTTCGTTAGATTTGAGCCATTTGCATCGCCAAAAAACCACTGATAGGTAGGATTTGCACCCGGAGCAACAACACTTGTATTGGTAAAGAACACGGTATCGTCATCGCAACCCAGATGAATATCCATGTCGAAATCTGCCGTCACACTACCGGTAACGATAATATCGATGGTATCTTTTACAGCCGCGATCAGTGTATCGCAGTCGGTATACACTTGCATATCTGCGGTGATCTTGGTGTTATTCACCGGAAAATAATTGAGTGTATTGCCTGCTCCTAAGCTCAATCCGGTGATGGCATCAACCCAGTTGACCGAATAATTCAGGTTTAATGTGCCGACGGGGGTAAACCGATACGCGTCATTTACACAGGTAAATTGCGTGCCATTTCTACCGGGAACCATAAAGGCAACAGTCCCTGTTTGGTTTTGAATTCCTTCGTGCGCCGTACCCGAATTCCAGCCGGCACACAGGGTCTTCTCTTTCACGTTAATATCAATGAGATAAGTAGATTCAAACAACACGACTTGTTGTGAAGCCAGTAAATTGTTGCAGGAGAACATCGGTATACTATCCCATGAAATTACCATATACCGGCAAGGGGCAGTGCCATAAATATCCCAGGTAATACTGGAACCGGCATAAAATACACCCGGATCCACATCATGATAGGGCGCCATGATACAATTGTTCATTTCCGGAACATTATTTGGTGCCACCCAACCGGCAGAAGCCCAATTGTTATACGCTCCAGCGAGTGACACATCAAAACTCACCTGACCGTTGGCGCCAATCACCACCGCATTGTATTTTTGTCCAAAAAAACAGAACGGAAAAGGTAAAGGCACTACAGCGCTCCAAATATCATCTATTCCCACCAGGATCTGGTTCGCCCCTACCC
>CAZFKA010000098.1:0-11184 GCA_964519155.1 uncultured Bifidobacterium sp.
GTTTTATGCGTTTCATCTATCGAAAACGCTTGTGAAAAATATTTCTGGTAGCCGATATTCGACGAACTGATCAAATAATTTCCCTGAGCGGGCATATCGAAATTAAATTCCCCTTTATCGTTACTGATGTCCCCTTTTACGAGCGATGAATCTTTGCTGTTTAACAGTAATACAGTAACGTCAGGCAATGGCTTTCCTTTTTGATCGCGTACGAGGCCATTGATATTTCCGCCTGCGGCAAAGAGGTTCAAAACAGTCAGTAAGCCAACAGACAATAAACAAATGTGTCGGTAATATTTTCTCATGGTTCATCTTTTTTTCAGACGCAAAAATAAAGGCGGCTTACATCCCGGCCGCGCAGTTTGTATGAATGGAAAATAAAAATTGATAAAGGGTAAAAATATCAGGGAACAGTAAGGGTATCGGCTCCGCTTATTTTGATCACATGACAGCAGTCGGCTTTGACGGTAAAGGTATCTTGCTTTACGGTAGCATTATGCTTGATCACTTTAAAAATGACTTCATTTGCCATGTTCACCCCCAGATCACTCAGGTTATGGTCATCGATATACGTATACGCATTTCCACCGGGAACAGCCGGTATCGTTTGCATATTGATCAAATGTGCATTTACGTCATAAGTCTCCACCTTGTCGGGTGTATAGGCATTGCCCAGGCTATCTTGCAAATAGACCGTAAGCATGCGGAATTCAGCCGTGCAGATGACCCCGTTACATGATTCGGGAATCCGTTTGGGACCACAGGAAGCAAGTGCGAGCCACACAGCAATGAAAAGAAGACCCTGTATTTTCATGGGAATAAATTGAAGTGGCGTAAATTTCGGAAAAATAAACGGAAACCCATGATCTTTTTTCCATGAAAGGCATTTGTTGGTAAAGGCGATTCATCCTTTTGTACATGCATCTGACCACTCAAATATTTTTAAAGGTTGATCGGCAGATATATTTTACTTTCGCAGCCTAAATTACTTTTTACAATGCGAAAAATTCTTTTTTCATTATTTACCCTCTGTGCCATTCAGTCGGCCCGTGCGCAATCGGTCAATATCAAATTTATTGAATACGATCTGCCAAACGGTTTGCATGTTATATTACATGAAGACCATACGGTACCCACTGTAGCCATTTCCGTACTGTATCATGTCGGATCAAAAAACGAAGATCCGAGCCGCACCGGTTTCGCACACTTTTTTGAGCATTTGCTGTTTGAAGGCAGCGAAAATATCAAACGTGGCGAATACATGAAACTGATTCAAAACAATGGTGGTGTGATCAATGCCAATACATCATTCGATCGTACATTCTATTTCGAAACCTTACCGTCTAACAAACTCGAACAGGGTCTGTGGATGGAAAGTGAAAGAATGCTGCATGCTAAAATCGATGATATCGGTTTGGAAACACAACGCAAAGTGGTAAAGGAAGAAAAGAAACAACGATACGAAAATACACCTTACGGACATTTGCTTGAGCAGATTTTTAAAAATGCGTATACCAAACATCCATACCAATGGACTCCGATAGGTGAAGCGCAATACATCGATCAGGCTACCCTGCCCGAATTTATTGACTTTTATAAAACTTTTTATGTGCCGGAAAATGCTACCCTCAGCGTTGGTGGCGACTTAAATATTGCACAAGCGAAATTATGGATCGAAAAGTATTTTTCAACCATTCCGAAAGGCACCAAACCTATTCCTCGTCCGTCGATTGTAGAACCGGCGCAGACAGAAGAAAAACGGGTGACTTATCTCGACAAGGTTCAATTACCTGCCGTAGTATTTGCCTACCATTGCCCTGCCCAAGGCACCCCGGAAGCTTATGCGCTCGAAATGGTTGCTAAAATTTTATCGGAAGGAAAAAGTTCCCGTCTGCAAAAACAAGTGGTAGACAAATCGCAAAAAGCCGTGGCTGCCGGTGCATTCAATTTACCGTCTGAAGATCCGGGACTGGCCATGATGTTTGGTATAGCCAATATGGGTGTCACCCCCGAAGATCTCGAAAAATCGATGAATGATGAAGTTGAAAAATTACTGACCAATGGTATTACAGAAGACGAATTGGTGAAATGTAAAAACCAGATCGAGAAAGATTTTGTCAATCAAAATCAACGGGTGCTGGGTATCGTAGAAAACCTCGCGAACTATCATGTGTATTATGGCAATACCAACCTGATCAATACCGAACTCGAACGCTATATGAAGGTGTCGACGGCTGATATGCTTGCCGCAGCGAAAAAATATTTTACCAAAAACAACCGACTGGTATTGTATTACTTACCTGACAGCCGAAAAGGATAATAGTACCCCATCCGTTCACTCTTCAAATTTTCAAATTTTAAATTCTCAATTCAATAAAATGTTCAATAAAATCATATTCTCAATTTGTACACTGCTCATGATGGGAATGCTTGTACAGGCACAACCATTAGACAGAAGTATCAGACCCAAAGCGGGTCCCGCCCCTGAAGTGCAAATGGGCACCGCACAATCCTTTGTGTCGAGCAATGGTATCAAAGTCTTTGTGGTTGAAAATCACAAACTGCCTGTTGTCAATTATTCCATCGATTTCGATATTCGACCTGAAATGCAGGGCGATATGGTGGGATTTAAAGATATGGTGGGTGAATTACTTACCGCCGGTACTAAAAACAAGAGCAAAGATCAGTTCAATGAAGAACTTGACAAACTCGGTGCTAGTCTGAATATCGGTAGTGACGGTATTTTTATGCAAGCCCTGAAAAAAAATTCCGATAAATTGCTGGCGCTTTGTGGTGAAGTACTGACACAGCCAAATTTTAGCCAGGAAGAACTCGACAAGCTCAAAAAGCAAGCCAAATCAGGTTTGGCCCAGCAAATGGACGATCCGGAAGCCATGAGTGCCAATATCACACGGGTTCTTAACTTCGGTAAAAACCATCCGTATGGCGAAATCACGACAGAGAAAACCGTAGAAAAGATCACCCTCGCAAAATGTAAAAGTTATTTTGAAACTTATTTCAGACCAAACGTAGCGTATATGGCAATCGTAGGCGATATCACCCTCGAAGAAGCCAAAGCACAAGTGGAGAAAAATTTCGGTGCCTGGAAAAAACAAACCGTTCCCCGTGCCGTATACCCAACACCCAAGAAATCGAAAGGCGCTACTGTGGCCATCGTCAACAAATCGGGTGCTGTGCAAAGTGTAGTGGATGTAACCTATACCATCGATATGAAACAAGGACATCCAGATGAAATAAAACTGAAAGTAGCCAATGGCATTTTGGGTGGTGGCAGTACAGGTCGTCTGTTTCAGAACCTGAGAGAAAAACATGCCTGGACTTATGGATCATATTCCGCATTTCGTTCCGATGAATTGCCGGGCGCAGCAACCTTTTCGGCTACGTCAAACAGTACCACCGGTGCTACCGACAGTTCAATTGCTGAAATACTGAGTGAAATGAACCGTTTGCGTACAGTACCCGTAACGAACGAAGAACTGGAAGGATTCAAAAATTATATGGCGGGCACGTTTGCGCTGGGGCTCGAAGACCCACGTACCCTGGCTCGTTATGCCATCAACGAAAAGAAATTCAATATGCCTGCAGGTTATTACAAAAATTATCTGAAAAATGTTGAAGCGGTGACCGCTAAAGACGTGATGGACGTTTCGAAAAAATATATCACACCGGGTATCGCCACCATCACCGTTGCCGGCGACCGCAAACAGGTAGCTGAAAAACTAAAACAGTTTGGTCCGGTAACCGTATACGATTTGTATGGTAATGTAGAAAAAGATCTTCCGCCAGCCGTTATGCCTTCCAATACCAGTGCGAGAGATATCATTGCTAAACATATTCAGGCAACCGGGGGCGAAGCCAACTGGAAAGCGGTGAAAGATATGACCATCGACATGACTACAGAAATGCAGGGAATGGTGATTAATGTTAAAACTATACGGAAAGCGCCAAACAAAATGATGCTTGATGTGAATGCTATGGGTCAATCTTTTCAGAAAGTAGTGTTTGACGGCACCAAAGGTTATACCGTTGCCGGTGGACAGAAAAAAGATTTTGATGCGGATGAAACGAAAGAATATAAGGATGAGGCAGCCATGATTCGCGATCTGGCATATCTCGGAGCCGATCATAAATTATCGCTGAAAGGAATGGAAAAAGTGGGAGACAATGCTGCCTATCAAATCGAAATTGTGAAACCGGGAGGAGAAATCGTCAGTGAATACTACGATACCAAAACTGGTTTTAAAGTAAAATCGGAGCAACAACAAAAATCACCCGATGGTGCTTCAACCCAAACGACTTATTACATGAATTATAAACCCGGTGCGGGCGGATTAATGTTCCCTGAAGTGATCAAACAAAATATGGGTCCACAAATGATGGAACTCAAATTGAAAAATGTGGAAGTTAATACCGGTGTGAGCGACGATACTTTTCAATAAGACGTTTATACACACAACGATAGCTTTACTGCCGGTCAAATGACCGGCAGTTTTTTTTGAAGCCCTTGGTATACACGGCAATAAATGTGTAAATAATGTTGATATTTTTTGTTTAATGGGCTCGCTTTTTATAAATTTGTCATTCAAACATTTGTATGAACAATTCAAACAAACGGGATGTACAGGATTTGATCGCTGAATTTGTTAGTTCAAAAAACCAACTGCTCCATGAGGAGATCATTTCCTCGATCAAGAGAGAGAGTTTTACAAATCAATTTACGGAAGAAGAAAAGCAGCCTGAAACACTAGCGGAAACAACCTTACCCCTTGCGCAGGAACAACCCCATGTGCAGGAACAACCCCTTGCGCAGGATCTCGAACAAAAAATTGCCGAACTTACCGCCCGAAATAATGAATTGCAACAAGAACTGACCATGTTGCAAATGCAGGAATCGCAAACCATTGCCTCCACCAAACCGATTGGTGCTGATGATTTGCGCATGGAATTTTTAAACTTTACCAGTGCTCATATCCAGCAATTCAATACCCGTATCAAACGTACCGAAGAACTAATTGAATCGCAGTTGATGAAGCAACAGCAACCAGCCGATCAGAAATTGAAAAAGGAATACCCCGGATGGTTGATCAAAGCCAATCTGGTATTGTTGGGTTTGGTGTCGGTATACCTGATTTATCTGGCGTTTTTTCAGTCGCCTTCAGGCAATGCCCCTGATGCGCAAGCGGAAACCGAGGTCAGCGCCCAACCCAACCCGGCCACCCATAACCCTGCACCACAGACTGCTGAACCACAACCGAAGAACGAACAAGCACTGCCCGAACAGGAAACACCCGCTTCATCAACGACATTCACGGCTACGGCAGCCACCACAGAACCGGGATCAACGCCTTTTCGAAAAGCGGGTGCGAGCGATCTGCCGGCAGCAGAACAGACCGTGATGCCGACCTTACCCAAACAAAACCTTACCCCATCGCCGGCAAAGGATGTTACCAAACCCTCTGCAACAACGGCGCAAAACCCTATCGAACCGGTTCAGGTCACAAAAAAAGTAAATGCTGCTCCCGCAATACAAAAACCCCTGCCTGTTTCCCCCGGTAAAAGTCCGCTTAACCGACCGGCAGCCGAACAGCCGACAGGACAAAAAAATAAAACGATAGCGGCAAACAATCCGGTCCCCGTAAAATCAACGCCGAACCAAACGACAAAAGCAAATACCGAAAAGAAAAGTAACGGAAACGAAAAAGTATATTTTGGTGAAGATTAATGCCGCATGATTAAAAAAATTTCAGGTTTATTTTTATTGATAAGTATAGGTGTAAGCAGTTGCGATGTATTACACGAAAGTGAATTTCGCCAGCGACGGGCCAGTGAAACAAACCGAGACCCTAAGCTTGAAGCAGCGCTACCGGCAGTGAATGAGCCGATATT
The DNA here is from genome assembly GCA_964519155.1 of uncultured Bifidobacterium sp. GTDB lineage: Bacteria > Bacteroidota > Bacteroidia > Chitinophagales > Chitinophagaceae > OLB11. Next base: position 5,908 of record CAZFKA010000098.1, read on the forward strand.
TTTTTCAAAATTCTATCGTTTCAAAACCGGGCAATCGTATACACGATCCGTTGAACGACTGTATTACGGTCCGCAAGCCGATATGATGCCCGAAATGAACAAACATGATATCCGCCGCGGATTTAATATCGAACAATATATAAAATACAGTAAGGCTTCTTTTTTTGAAACCGATGTGTACGAAATTCCTGCCGACCTGAAAAACCTTGCGACAGATTTATATAAACCTCTTATTGATTCTCTTTTTACCCTTGCCGCCGCAAACGAACGCTTTCACGCAGAAATACTGGTTATGGGGTATACCGACGAAAGTCCGGTTCCGTATAATAGTCCGGTGTATGAACGATTGCTAAACCTGCAAAAAGTTTCTTACTTCAGCAACAACGATTATTACCATGCCTTGTCATTTTACCGGGCCAAAGAAGTGAGTGATATCGTATCGAAATTACTGGCCGAGCAAAAATCTGTCTTTAAACAATTTCAACATTTTACCATCGATCTGGTGACGGAAGGTCGGGGTATTGAATTTCCGGATGCCAAACGAAATTATGCCTTGCAAGACAATAAACGCAAGATCACCAAAGTGTATTGGAAAGTAAGCAAAGCATCATAAATCTATCCATTGTATTTTTTTGGTGTGCCTGTCGAATGAATGATGCAGTCGCTCTTTGTGGGTATCGGTAATAAATACCTGAGCACCGCAGTTGCTGATATAAGCGATCAACTTTTGTCCTCGCTTTTCATCCAGTTTTTCAAAAATATCATCCAACAATAATACCGGACACAATGCCGAATGCATTCGCAAAATATCAAATTGGGCAAACTTCAGGCCAAATAGAAATGATTTCCGTTGTCCCTGGGAGGCGACTGTTTTGAGTGGCATGCCATGCAGGGTAAACACTAAGTCATCTTTATGAATTCCATAATTGCTGCGTTGCGACAAAATATCTTTCTGCCGGTTTTGGCTCAATAACTCCAATAAAGTTTGCTCATGCAATTTCGACTGATAAGTGATTTCAATGTCCTCTTTTTCGTCACTGATTTGATGGTAGATCTCGTTGGTTTTGTGCCGAAGCATTTCTGCATAGTGCTTGCGGGCTTCAAACACGGGTTGGGCAAAATCGGACAGTTGCCTGTCAAAAATATCCAGCATCATAGGGTCACCGGCACCGGACTCGTTCCCATTTTTCAACAGAGCGTTTCGTTGCGACAATATTTTGTTGTACCTCATCAGGTTGCGCATATAGCCAGCATCGAGTTGCGAAATCAGGATATCGATAAATTTTCTTCTGCCTTCACTCCCTTCTGTAATGAGTTGTGTATCGTCTGGCGTAATGATCACGACAGGATATTTACCAATATGCGCCGACAAATGGGCATATAGCTGCGAATCGACCGAAAACTCCTTTTTGCCATTCTCCCGAAGGATGCACTGAAGAATATGATCGCGGTCAGTATGTACAACCGCTTGGATGCGCATTCCCTCACAACCATTCCGCACACACATGGCCTCGGTATGCACAAAATAACTTTTGGTAAAACACAGAAAATAAATGGCATCAAGCAAATTCGTTTTCCCGCTACCGTTCTTACCGGTGATACAGATAATATCTCCATCGAAAGTAAATTCGGCTTCGGCATAATTTTTAAACTGAAATAAGTTTAACGCGGTCAGGTACATGTAAGCTGCGAAGATAGCGGTTTCCGGGGCAAAAAATAATCAATGCATAAAAACGAAAAAGACAATTGAGCAGGAACAGCGTTTCGGGATGCGAGAACCAAATATGCGAAGTATTTTTACGCCATGTCAAAAAAACTGATCGTTATTGGTGGGGGAGCTTCCGGATTTTTTTGTGCGGTCAATGCAGCAAAACTCAGTCCCGATTTGCAAGTATTCATTTTTGAAAAACAGGCTAAGGTGTTGCAAAAAGTCAAGGTCAGTGGTGGTGGTCGTTGCAATGTCACCCATGCCTGCTTTCAAGCATCGGCTTTGCTTAAAAAATATCCACGTGGAAAATCACTATTAAAGAAAACATTGGCTGCCTTTGGCCCTCAGGCTACCATCAATTGGTTTGCCGAGCGTGGCGTGCCCTTGCATACCGAAAGTGATGGCCGCATGTTTCCACAAAGTAACGATTCGCAAACAATCATCAATTGTCTGCTGCAGGAGGCGTCCACATATCATGTTCAGCTACAGTTACACACCGAAATTGTATCCTTACGAAAAGAGAGTGGGCAATTTCTGTTGGTTGATCAGCAACAAAAAAAATATAAAGCCGATTTTGTAATGCTGGCGACCGGCGGGTTAACAAAACCTGCACAATATGCGTGGCTACAAGATCTCGGACATGCTTTTCAGCCTCCCGTTCCCTCCTTGTTCACATTCAATATGCCGCAAGATCCCATTTGTAAATTGATGGGCATCAGTGTTCCAGAGGCGATGGTAAAGATTGCCGGAACGCAATTTCAGGAATCGGGTCCTTTGCTCATTACGCATTGGGGGTTGAGCGGCCCGGCAATACTCAAACTTTCGGCCTGGGGTGCCAGAGACTTGCAGGCTTGCCAGTATCAGTTTTCCGTTTTGATCAACTGGGTCATGCAGCCCGAACATTCGTTGCGCGAACAATGGCCGTCGATCAGAGTCAAACAGTCGAATCTGTTGCTCAGTCAAAAAAATCCTTTCGGTCTACCCCAACGCCTATGGGAATATTTTTTGCAACAGTGTCAAATTGCCGCTGATACCCGATGGAGTGAATTATCCGGAAAATCGCAAAATAAACTGATCAATATCCTTACCACACAAGCATTGCATGTAAAAGGTAAAACCACCTTCAAAGAAGAATTTGTAACCTGTGGCGGAATTGTTCTCGACGACATTGATGGGCATACCATGGAAAGCAAAAAAATAAATGGCTTATACTTCGGTGGAGAATTGCTGGATGTAGATGGGATAACCGGTGGATTCAATTTTCAACATGCTTGGAGCAGTGGATATATTGCTGCAAAAAGTATCTGCGAACACATGATTTGATTACCGGCTTTTCAGTAATTTGAAAGTCTTTTCTTTGCCTTCGGCCTGCAATACCATCATGTATAATCCGACCGGTAAGCCTGAGGCATCCCATGTAAAATGATTCATTTGGGGGACAACCGGTATCCTTTTTTTTAAAACACTTTCGCCCAACGCATTGAAAATACTGACCTCGCCGTCTCCCACCGTTTCGCTCGAAAAGATGACGTTGAATATATTGTCGGACGGATTAGGGTAAATAGCGGTAGAAAAATCATCTGAACTTTCTATTATATTGTTGTCGTAGAAATATTTTTCCCAGTAATAATTTAGGGTATGCAAAAGAGCATATTCATTCGTTAAGGTATCCCACGAATAACTTTTCACCTGACTGGGATGGCCATACGCGGTATACGTATACTTCAGCAACGTTTTATTATTCCAGTTCACCGAATCTTTTGAATTATCATATTTCATTTCGGTCATTTGCATGCGCTCATTAAATTCGTAAGTGTATCTCACATATTTGCGCCAACTGTTGGTGGGGCGTATGTAATAATAAATCGACTTTTCAATCAACTGTCTGTTCGCGTTATAAGCCGATTCAATTTTCTCGGTATTTAGCCAGATGCCGTTCATATCCTTTATTTTCTCTATACTCGTGGTCATATTGCCCTTGTCGTCGTATACGTATTCTCGCCGATAGTGTGTGGCTGTATCTGTATTTCCGGAAAAATTTACCCAAATATATTCGGTTACATTTCCATGTGGGTCCAAATACTCCAAATGATCGTAAATGGGCTGGTAAGCAGGCGTGCTTAAAAAAGAAATTTCTCGTCGCATGGCATTGTCACTTGAAAATTGCCAAACCTGGATAGTAGCGCTCTTTGCCATAAACCTTCTTTCAGTCAAAAATGTATCCTGAAAAGTATAGTAGTTGGCGTACTCCCGTGCACCGATATTGTTGACATACTTCGCGATGCTATCAAATGTCACATGATTTTGTGCATCATAGCCGTAATAGCGGACCTGATCGGGTACCAGGGTGTTTGCAATTGCTTTTGCAAGACTGTCTTTAATCAGTCGGCCTTCTGTATCGTAAAAATAAAATCTGAAAGGCACTGTTTTGAATGTGTCGTTTATTTTTGTTGCACTGCTTGTCCGGGAAATTTTCCAATCGGCATTCATATTATGCAGGTAAAATACCGCTGTGTCCCAGCGCTGCTTGGTGAGGTTAAAAACACAAGAAATATTGGTAAACAATCGATTGACAGAATCATGAAAAATCAAAAATTTTGTTTTGTCCACAAAACCCATTTCGCCAAAATGTTCGAAAGTATGGTAGGACTGGTAATGATTGTCGGTATTTACCGGACTGTGATCAGCCGAAATTTGTTTCTCATCCCCGCCACACATTGCATTCGGATAACTTAACAAAACAGTATCCTTTGTAAAAAAAAATCCGACATGATAGTCGTCGCTCTTTTCGCTGTAAGCCTTTAATCTCTCAAAAGTGGGGGGCGCATTTTGGGCAAACAATGGCATACCCCACAACGCTAGTATCGTAAAGATAAGATATTTCATTTGAGCAACTTTTCTCAAATATACAATGCACCCCGTTGTAAATCTACCGGAATAGCAATGTTTGTGGCTTACTCGAGTACACGCAGACTCTTTTCGATAATCGCTACACACTCATCGATCTGTTCTTTGGTAATGATCAAAGGCGGTGCAAAGCGGATCTTGTCGCCATGTGTCGGTTTGGCAATGAGTCCATTGCGCATCATTTCCAAACAAAGGTTCCAGGCTGCATCCTCGTCATCGTGTTTGATCACAATGGCATTCAACAAACCTTTGCCACGAATGGTTTCGATAAACGGACTTTGCAATTGCGCTAAAGCAGCTCTGAAATAACGGCCCATGACTTCCGCATTTTCACACATTTGTTCTTCCTTCAGTACCTGCAAAGCGGTAATCGCTACAGCGCAGGCGAGCGGATTGCCGCCATAAGTAGACCCATGTTGTCCGGGTTTGATATTGAGCATAATATCATCATTACACAATACAGCACTGACGGGCATGGTGCCACCACTCAATGCTTTACCTAAAATGAGGATATCGGGTTTGACCTCTTCATGATCGCAGGCAAGCATTTTTCCGGTACGCGCCAGACCGGTTTGTATCTCATCGGCAATAAATAATACATTGGCAGCCCGACACATTTCAGCGCAGGTCGACAGGTATCCTTCATCCGGTACCACTACACC
>CAZFKA010000099.1:0-10978 GCA_964519155.1 uncultured Bifidobacterium sp.
ACCTTTGGGTTTATTTTTAGAACTTGCTACAATATCGGCAATCCCATTTTGCGCTTTGCAAAAAAGGGAAAAAAATAAAAAGGCAAATGTTAGCACAAATCTCATGGAATAAAAGTAGTGAGAAGATTTTACATACTATCCACAATATGGTTTTTTTGTTTAATATTTGTCAAATCAGTGAACAGCCAAACTGAATTCGAACAAATTGTAAAAAAGAAATTGGCGGATACTATGATTTTATCAATTGCGGGTAATGAGTTGAATCTACATTAAAGAAGATTAGTTCAAAAAGAAAGATTATTTCGAAACATTAGAGGGCGCGGAACATTCGCATATGTTCGATACAGCAAAGAAAGAAGCAGCAACCTTTTTTTCTAAGAAAAATAATTTGTGCATTTGTGGTAGAATTAATATGTCAATGCCCAACAAACGAAAGAAGAGGTTTATTGTTTGATGCTCTTATCTACATCGACATTCCAGCAAGCAAAGTATGATTCTATATTCCGGCATCCATTGCGTTGCCGAACGGTTTGGTCTGTTCGCCAGTAGCCCATCAATGCAAATCCATGGCGCCGGCAGCCCACTGCAATGAAAAGATGCTCTTGCAATATTTGGTTTTATATTCCAGTAACTTTTCGTAGGCTTCCAGGGCTTTATTTTCCCGGGTATTGATCATGAATAGTGAACTCTCACCATTGTTTAGGCGGTTTTGCTCTGCAACCAATAAGCGGGTGTAGTTTTCATAATTTTCTATTTGCAAAGCAATTTGCTTCTTTAAGTTTTCATACTCGTTATAATAGTCCCTGATCTTCAGATGGATCTGATTTGTTTTCTGATCAATCAGCAACTTGTTTTCCTGAAGTTTCAATTTGGCGGTACGGTATTCACCCCTGCCACGAAATAGCAACAAAGGCATATTCACTTTTAGGCCTAGTCGATAATTGTTTTGAAGGGCGAGAGCACCGCTTGTATTTTGTGTCAGGTTATACCCTTTGCTCAAGGTGTTGAATTGTAAATCTGCTTTGGGTAACAAATCCTGAAATTTCAGTTTACGTTCGATCTGTAATTGATTGTTTTTCAAATGCAGATGCTGTAAATATGGGTGCTCGCGGTTGGCCAGTTCTATCCATTGGTCGAGTTGTATAGACTGATCATGAATTTGAATTTCTTTTTCCCAGTCAGGGCCGGGTTGAATAGCATAAGGCAATTGGCAGGGGGTATTGTTTTCGGTCCAAAGAAATGCAGAGAGTTCAAGATTGGCCTGTTGCAATTCGTACCATTTCTGATTTTCAAGTTGCTGAAAGGCCAGCAATTGCGTAAGCGCCTCGGTTGTATCAATCGCTGCCCGCTCACCATTCAGAAATGCCTTTGTCATGAATTCGAGTCTCTTGCGGGTTACGGCTACATTTTTTTTTACGACCTCATATATCTACCTAGCCTTGACCCAGTTCCAATAGGCGGCGACAGATTGATAAAGAATATCGTTGAGCGTATTTCGCTGTTCAACGGTTGACATGTCCACAAAAATTTCAGCCAGTTTCAGGTCAGCGCGTCGTTTGTCGAACCAGAGATTTTTCAATAAAGGAATATTGACACCGGCATAGCTCACGAGGCCTGATGTTTGACTTTCATCGAGTCGGTCTCCGGTCCATTGTTCCACACCGGTTTGTATCTCTACACCAAACCATGTGGGGATATTGATCCGGGCATGCTGCATACGGTAGTAATCAATGTTGTCCAGCGTTTTTTCCGACAATCCATATGCGAACTCAGGTTCAAAACCTCCATAAGAAGCCGTTTTTGCTGCCTTTGCTTTTTCGACCTGCAGTGCGCCTAATTTGGCTACCGGATGATAGGTTTTTACAATGGTCAATACTTGTTGCAAATTGAGCGTCTGCAAAGTATCATGGCCGAAAACCCGCTGTAAAAACAAGACCAGTATGATGAGCCACGTGAATTTAATGTGCACAGCCTTTTTACTTTTCATTTTTCGTATATGATTTTTCTGCAACTTTATAGTAGTCAGGCGGGAAGCCGTTTATGTTTCGCCATAACTCATACCAGATCGGCACATCTTTTAGCAGTGTAATGCATTGTGCGCCTGACCCTACTCTGAGTTGGGCAGGCCATGGTTTGTCGGCTTCATCTTCAGTTACCAGTACGCGAAACATTCCATTTTCTCCGATGGTGTTTTCGTAAGCCACTATTTTTCCTCCGAAGGTGCCATAGCTATTGTTTGGCCAGCCGCTGAAAACAATGGCGGGGAACCCATCAAACATAAACCTGACTTTTTGATTTTTGTCTATAAGAGGAAGGTCAACGGGTTTAATATACATCTCAACAGCATATTTCATACGCGCCGGCACTATCTTCATAATGTATTCTTCTTCTTTTAAAATTTCGCCGATTCCGGCTTTATTAACTTGTACAACTTGTCCCGCCTGTGGAGCAAGAACATAGTAGAACTGATTTCTCATTTTATAATTCTGTACCTGGTTTTTGAGTTTCGATACTTCAGCCTGGCTGTTTTGGATCTGACTCATGGTGCTGTACTGCTCGCCTTGCACTTTGCTGAGTTTCTCGGCATAATCTTGTTGCAAACTATTGATCTCGATTTGCAGATTCATGAGCTCTTGCCGCGTCTGTTGCACCTTATAGTCAACTCCGATCTTCTTGGCCAGAATATTTTGGTAAGCAGCATTCCGTTGCTGCAATTGGGTTTGCGACACGAGACCTTCAGCAAACATTTTTTCCTGACGCTGATATTGGTCTCGCGCTAAGTCGGCATCATTGGTCATCGCTTGCAATTCAGCTTGTTCACCGGCCAGTTTATTTTCGGTCTGTTGAATTTTATTCCGGATCTGTTTTATTTTGAGTTGCAAACCACTCTCGAGAGCGATGCCCTGCGCAATATTTGCATCGATCTTGTTTTCATACGCGTCAATACTTCCCTGCTTGGCCAACATTTGTTCTTGTGTTCGTTCTACCAATTGCGGGTCGAGATATTCGGGCTTGATCTCGGCCAGTTGCAAGAGGGTATCTCCCGGATTGACTTCATTCCCTTCGCGTACATACCATTTTACAATCTTACCCGGTATTGGTGAGTTGATCTTTTGTGGTCTTTGTTCGGGGTATAAGGTGGTGACTTGCCCTTTCGATTTGATATTCTGCGTCCAGGGTAAAAACAAAATAATTAGAAAGAGTGCCATCAAGCCGTAAAACCAATAGCGGACTTTACTCTTTCTGTTGATCAGATAGATGGCGTCAAACGAATGTATATTAGTGGGATACTTATTTTTCATGATGCCTAATTTTACCTTGTTCCAAACGGATTTGCAAATCGCATTGTGCAGCAAACTCTTGATCGTTACTGATCACAAACAATGTGCTTCTTTTCAATATGTGCAGTAAATAGTGAATGAGTTTTTCCTTTTCATGTTCACCCAGACCTTCCCAGGGTTCCTCGAGCAATAGCAAGGAAGGTTGATTGCACATCGCCCTGAGCAGCAGTATTTTTTTTGCCATCGCCGACGACAAGCGTTTGCCATGACTGTCAATTGGTGTATCAAAACCATTCGGCAGTTGCGATAAGGTATGCTCAAAACCGATATCCTGCATGAGTTTTAGCACTTGTTGGGGTGTGACACCCGGTCGATTGAGTGAAATATTTTCCCAAACGGTTCCCTTGAATAAATCGTACTGGTTGATATACTTGCCAAGATGCGAACGCAATTTTTCCAGGGCATAACTGATTGCGGGTAATCCATTCAATAGATATTGTCCACTATAACCGGTATAGTTTCCGCTGAGTATACGGAGTAAGGTCGTTTTGCCACTACCGGCTTTTCCCGAAATACAAACCTTGCTGTAAGCAGGTATATGTTGTTCGATATCTTTCAGCGCTGAGGTTCCGTTGCCATAGGTGAAACCTAGCTCTTTAAACGTGACGGCAATGCCGCGCTCCGTGTCGATGTCGAGGGTTCCGCTTTTTTCTGTTTCCAGATTAGCCACAGTATCCAGTTTTTCGATGGCAGTCATTACATCATATACGCTGTCGATATTTGTAATAATTTTCTCCGATGCACCGATCAGTGTCAGAATTACGATTTCCGCGGCTATGAATTCGCCGATATTGATTTTTTGTTCGAGCAGTAAATACGAGCCCAACGACAACATCAGCAGGGACAATAACACCTTAACAGCGACCAGTGATTTGAACTGAAAAGACAATAGGCTGAAATGTTCGGTGCGGGCACGCAGATATTTCATGACGTTTTGATCGGTTCGTGTAAGATTAAAGTGGCTCCCCTGACTAAGTTTAAACGACTTGGCTACACGAGCCATTTCCTCGATCCATGAAACCGTCTCATATTTCTGGTTACTTTCTTCAATACTCGTATAAAATCCCCTGCTACTGGTATATTTCACCACCACAAATACCACAATGAGCAAGATCAGGCTGAAAAACAGGAAAAGGGGATGGTACACGGCGAGCAATAGAAAGCCCAATAAAATTTGAATACCAGCAATGGGAAGTTCGAGGAGAACCTTCGACAACGATTTTTGTAAGGTTACAACATCAAAAAAGCGATTAACTTTTTCCGGCAGGTAATAGTGGTCTATCGTGGTCAGATCGACCCGGGGAATGCGCTCGGCAAATTCAAACGCATATTGTACAAAAAGTTTCTGCTGTATTTTTTCTACATTTTGCATTTGTTTGATTTGCATGACGCCCACAAGCAACACACCGGCAACTATGATCATAATCAATACATATATGGAGGTAACCATGGCAGCGCCCATTACAAAGCCGATGATAGCTTGTATACCCAGGGGTAAGCTTAATTGGATAAGACTGCTCATCATGGCGTAGAAATAGATAGCTGTCACTTCTGCGCGGTGTAATTTCAATAGACCCCACAATTTTTGAATGGCACTGCCCATCGTTTTGGTGCTTTAGATCGCAAAGATAGGTTTAGTTTACAAAAAGATAGTAATACTATTATAAAAAATAGTTAAAATAATAATTGTGGTAATAGTACTATTGTTTTTTCTGAAATGAACTTATATTTGCAAAAAAAATCGGGGTGGATTTTAAAATCAATTTTGCGATCAATAATGCCATTTATCTGAAAGACCCGGATAATAGTCTATTGGGAAAGGAAATCGTCAAGAAATCAATTGATCTGATTTATACTTTAGGTTTCGAACAATTCACGTTTAAAAAGCTTGCCATGGAAATGGGGAGTACGGAGGCAACCGTATATCGTTATTTTGAAAACAAGCATCGATTGCTCTTGTATATTTTAAACTGGTATTGGTGCTATATGGATTTTTTAATCGCTTTTAAAACCGAAAATATAGCGGACAAACGAGAGCGGCTCAGTATCGTGATTCAACTGTTTACGCGTGAACTAGCTGAAAGTAGCAGTTCGCTTGACTATAATAAAAAGTATCTCAATCATATCGTTATCGCCGAAAGTAGCAAAGTTTATCTGGTGAAAGATGTATCCTCCATCAACAAAGAAGCGGTTTATAAACCTTACAAAGATCTTTGCACCACCGTCGCCGGTTTTATCACCGCATACAAACCCGCGTATAAGTATCCGCGCTCACTCGCTTCAACCCTTATTGAAACCTCGCATGCACAACAATTTTTCAGCATGAATTTGCCTAAACTGACTGACGTAAAGGGCAAGGGGAAAAATGACTATACCCACGGATTTATTGAAGACTTGTTTTTTAAAGTATTGGCCTAATGGGCTATCCCTTTTTTTAAAGGGTAAAGTATATGCATGGGTAAATTACGCGACAGGAATGATCATTTAACAAATATATACCTGCATTTATCAATCATTCTGTTTTTTGTGCCAAAAATGGATTTATTATTGCCATTCGTCGGATGCTCAATCACCCTGTAACGAAAAATTGTTGAGGCATTATGCTGTGGTCAAGTAATTATTAATGATATTTCTTTGTACAATCGTTAGAAAATATACGGATGAAAATGGCACAAAACGAAAAGTATACAGCAATGAAAATGATCGAACGCCCCCTGAAACAGCGAACCATCAGACGTTTCAGTGTACGGCCCGGTGAATCGTGTCATCAGGTTTGCCTTAAGCGAAGCAAACGCTCATTCGGGAGTAAAATTCGTTTATCAGGTATCCCATTGTTGTTGCTGTTTTTTAGTCTCTTATGTACATCGCTTTCTTTGCGTACCGCCAATCTTCATGCTCAATGCGCCGCTGTGAAGCCATTTACCGTCAGCGATTGTGGTAAAATACACGATATTTTCGACTTTACCTTTCTGCAGTTTCCTTCTCAAAACCGTCTTGATTCGCTTGTCTTTCAATTGAATTACCCAATGTATGTCCGCGATAGTTCGTTTTACAAATGGCCCGCCGATTTGCGAACTGTGAGAAGTCCGATCGATGTTTTTGATGCCGAAAAGGTCGTTCGGGAGATGGGAAAGTTAAAGACACCTGAAGCTTTTTTTATCCTTCAATTGCCTTGGCTGATTGCCGAAAATGCCAGCCTCCGGTCGATGCATGATGCTGACGATCTTTCGCCTTTCAACAACCTGTTGTCTGTTATTCCGGCATTCGGGGGTGCCAAAGTGTTGAATGAGTATTATCTGCAAGGGCGGATCGATACACACAGGGAGAAAGTAAAATTTGAAAAAGAAGTTATTGATGCCTGTAAACCCCTCAGGAAGGAAGTATTGAAAAAAATTCGCTATTGTATTCGCTTACAAGGAAATGATTATCAACTGGCAATCATGCGAAAAAGCGATCCTGCTGCTTGCGATAGTGCCGTCGTAAAAGTCATCCGAAAGTACCTGCACTCTGCTGAAGCAAAAAACGGAGCCTATTCACTTGATTCTATTATGCTTGATATTTTGCAACTTCCGAATATTGAAGATGCTGAAAATGATCGGTGTATTCCTGCAACGGTTTATCCTGACGGTACTACCGAAACCAATATCGGTGTATTGTACAAAATGCCAGCGCGTTATCCATGGGATCAATATGAATTGATCGAAAGGAGTTATCGTATTCTTCGACACCACACACGCCCAACACAGTTGACCATCATCGGATTTACTTTTGCTTTTCTTACCAAAATTCGTACGCAGTGTAATGAATAAGGTGATTATTTTTTTTATTGTCGTGATCAGCCACTGTCCTTGTATCGCACAACATAAATTGCCTTTGTCAACAGCGGTTCTGCCGCTCGTAGATAGCGTTCTGCCGCTGTTTACCCGTCTCGATCAGTTTGCCCCGCTTTGGCAAAGATCCGGGAAGACCATTCGTAAAATTGTAAAGACAGATCGATTTGCTAGACGCGAAAAATTGTTTAATCGATTGTTACGCAAACCCGACGCATCCGGCTTGGTTTTGATGACTTTCGATTATTACTTCCGCAACCAGCAACCGCTGCCGGGTACGGATGTAGAGCGGTATTTCAACATCGTTAAGGAACATAACCTGTATCCTCGTATCAACAAAGCGTTTTGTTATGCCATCCCTGACAATCCAAACATGCGCGATAGCATTTGGGCAAAAGTCGGATGGCAATTTGGATACGGGTATATTTTTTATACAACACCCCAGGATTCGATTTATCTGGCCACTATGCGTCGTCACTCGACCCGTGCGATGGATAGAAACGTAATCAGTATCATCAATCATTATCTTCAGCAACAGGTGCCGCCGTTTAAATATGATCACGTATCGATGACAAACGAAATCAGTCGTCTTCCGGGTATGATCGATGTGGCAGATGACGCATGTTTGACAAAGACATTGCAGCTACCCAATTGGGATGCCGTCTACATTCGTTATCTTGCACAGGGAGATACCCTCGAGCGAAAGTATGTGTTGCAGGTAGGGCAGTACCGCTCTTGCAGGATCGCCAAGCGAATCAAATTATTTTCGGTAAACAAAGACATTGTTTTTTTTAAAGAAGCCCAATTTGCGCTGCATGGGGTGGAGCAAGTGAAAAAGCAATGCGAACAAAACCGGATGGAAGATGAGAAAAGCCGAAAAAGCTATGAAGAATTTATGCGGCAAAAAAAGCCTTGAATGGCCGTTGAGACACAAGCGATTGACAATTTATTTGCACCTCTACAGTAATTTCGATCATTTACTAAACGAACGATCAAGTGTGGCAGGTGATTTGTAATTTTGTTGGTCTACTTTTCTACCGAGTTAAATGTAGACGAAAAATAAATGTAAAGGAGGAACCAGAATTTTTTTTTGCTCAAGATCAATTAAGTTGCTTATGAAAGCCATACAGGTCGCAATTGTAGTACTTATCTTTTATCCGTTGTTCGGTCAGGCACAGGATACTTTTTCTATTGTCGCCCTTGATTCCGTTTCCCGTCAAGTTGGAAGTGCAGGCGCATCTTGTTTGGATCTCGATTTTGCGGGTATTGGTAATCCGGCTTTTCTCACCGACTTGTTGCCCGATTCAGGGGCTATCAATACGCAATCTTATTTTGTGCAGGCAAATCAGGACAATGCACGAGCCCGTATGCGTCTTGGCGAAACACCCTCACAGATCATTGCTTGGTTGGTGGCGAATGATGCCAACAATAATCCGGAGTTCAAGCAATACGGTATCGTTGGATTTCAGGGTATACAGGCCTCTTCAGCTTCTCATTCCGGCACAACCTGTATCTATTTTAAAGGACAACGCAATGGAAGTATCAACGGCTTTCACTATGCCATACAAGGCAATATTCTCAAAGGGCCTGAAATACTGGACAGCATGGAAAGCCGTTTCAGAAATACAGAGGGCCCTTTAGCTTGCAGACTGATGGCTGCCTTACAAGGGGCTAAAATTGTTGGTGCCGATACCCGTTGCAATACGGCAGGTACCTCATCGTTGTTTGCTTTTTTACAGTTGGCGCAACCCAATGATGTATATGGAAATCCGTCGCTGTCGCTGGGATTGAAGACGCATGAAGGCGACGGTATTGAACCGATTGATAGTCTGCAAATTTTATTTGACGCAGCTATCAATTGTAATCCGCTGAGTCTTCACCATTTTGCGCATGCAGGCCTATTGGTCTATCCAAATCCCGTTACCGGATATTGTATGATTGATTGTCCTGAAGCGCTCCTTCCCCTACACGTTGAGTTAAATGATTTTGCAGGAGTCAGTCGCAAAATTATTGATGTCAAGGCACCACATGTTTCTGTTGATATTCGTGATTTACCGAAGGGCTTGTATATTTACCGCATGAGGAAGGATCAACCATTTTTTCGTCATGGGTATATGCTGATTGAATAAAGTTTAGGTGCCAACAGTTTTTTACAAGAAGCTATCGATGCATCGTTAATTTATGTTTATTTATTAAATGATCAAATATTAAAGGGATCATAAGCAAAAGCCTTTTCGACAAGAAAATGATCAGCTAAAATCAACTAGGAGAGGGCGATAAAAATCAGCGGAGCAGATGTATACCGAACAGGCTTATTTTATGAACTACGGTTTGGCGAATTGTTCTTTTTCAGATAATGGGTCTAATGCATGTTGGTCGCCAACAAACGAGGGATACGCAATTTTTATGCGTTGGGTAGGGGCGATGGCATCAGGTTTGCGCAAACGGAATTGTGGAATTACTTATTGTGTGATTTGTCGCGTAAAAACGTCGATTAACCGTGAAATGAACCGCTTTTTAATAGCAGAAGGCCAAAATTGCTCACAAACATATATACTTTAGCGTCATATAAGGCCTAACAATTTTATTTTTAAACAACAAAACAATTCTTTTATGAGAACAAAACTCCTTCTTTTTGCATTGCTTTTCGCAGGCTCCGTTGCTAAACTCAGCGCCCAATGTTCCGCTGCTTTTACTTTTAATGTTGCACCGAGCGGTCTCGCAACATTTACGGCAACCGGTGCTAATGCACCCAGTACAATTTATTCGTGGAACTTTGGCAATGCAACTACCGGTTATGGCCAAAATGTAAGCTGTGTGTATACCCAACCGGGTACATACAATGTATGTTTAATAGTCGTTGATACCTTCTCTAATTGTTCAGATACCGTTTGTCAAAATGTGCTGGTGAATGCTGTATTTTCATGTCAGGCAGGATTCTACATTTATGAAGACTCACTGGCCGCACCCCATACATATATCGGTGTCAATACCAGTATATATCCCGCAGGGGCCACGTTTACCTGGGCTTGGGGCGATGGTACGTATGGTTCCGGATTCAATCCTGCCCCGCATACCTATGCATCAGCGGGCATGTATAATATCTGCGTGATGATTTCAGGTGGAGGTTGTGTAGATACTTTCTGCAGCAATGAAAATATTAATAAGCAAACAGCCGAAATGTTGTCGGTAACTTTTGATCCTGCTCCTGCTGCTGTTCAAAATATTGAATCCACTTCTCTCAACGCTGTCTATCCTAATCCCAGCCATGGACAATTGTTTATCAAAGGAGAAAAGGCGACTACATATCAATTTGATATCTATACCATCAGCGGAGTAAAAGTATTAAGCGGTCAGGTAAACGGCACCGAAGCGATCAATGTTAGTGCTTTGCCAACCAATCTCTATTTGGTTAAATTCTCCGATGAGGCTGGCAAACGGCAATATGCGAAATTTACCAAACAATAAGAATCGGATATAAAATCTGATCAGCAAAAGTTGTCCATTAAGGGCAACTTTTTTTTTGGGTAGATCCTTCCTGTGTTGTTGCTGCATGGCAAGTGAAGCTAACGCAAAAACATATGGGGCATTAGCGATCTGTTTGCGAAAGTCGCAGGTGAAGATCAAGGATGCACAACAAAAAATCAATTACTGAAAATGCAGGTAGACAAGAGGAGCAAGAGCCTTTCCTGAAGCGATTTCTTCCAGCTTTGGATCTCCTTCAATAAAGTACTGCGCTTCTGTTGAATTTTTGATCAACACCATAGCCTCGGCAAGATTCTTAAACGCGTATACTTTATGTAACCC
>CAZFKA010000100.1:0-4287 GCA_964519155.1 uncultured Bifidobacterium sp.
TTTACTTGACTGACGTTCTCTGAAGTCCCGCACTTCGCCTAGGCAGGGGACGTTATAGGGCATTTTAAAAGACAACACAGACAGTGACAGACAGTTATCAAGACATATCAAAAGCAGACTGTAATCGTATATCTAACAAAATTAGAGATGGATTCTCCATGACAGTTTTTGAGAGAGAAAATTCCTGTTTTTAACATCAATTTGTTAGTAAAAATGTTACCTTCGCAGTCCCAATTTTTTGAAGCATGATAGGCATTGACATCTTTTCGGGCTGTGGAGGTATGACAACAGGAGCAACGCTTGCTGGTGTTAAGGTGTACTATGCAGTTGAGTTAGACAGAAGTTCAGCAAGCACATTCACAGCCAATCATCCTAATGTTACAATGTTGAACACTGACATAAGAAATTTTGGTGTTAAAAATTTAATCCTACCTAAAAGACAACAAAAAATTTTATTTGGTGGACCACCTTGTCAGGGTTTCTCAAAGTCAAACCAAAAAACAAGAAACAAGGAAAACGAAAGCAACTGGCTATTCAAAGAATTTATTCGTGTTGCTAAAGAAGTAAAACCCGAATGGATTGTATTTGAAAATGTAGGCGGGTTTTCCGAATCGCTTGAAGGATTTTTCTTTGAACAAACACTAAACTGCTTTAAAAAACTTGGCTACACAACAAGTCCATTTTTACTTGATGCTTCTGAATACAAAGTTCCTCAAAACAGAAAACGAGTTTTCATAGTTTGTTCGCTTGATGGAATCACGGTAAAGCAGCCAAGAAGAACAACAAGAAAAATTACAGTTGGCGAAGCTCTGTTTGACTTGCCAAAGATTGCAAACGGTGCAAAGTTTCATGAATTGCCTTATGGTAATGAGGCTCATTCAGATTACGCAAAAATCATGAGAGGTAAGTTAGATAAAAGCACAAACCATTTTGTAACTCAAAATTCTGATGATATCCTGAAACGATACGAGTTTGTTCCGCAAGGAGGAAACTGGAAAAATATTCCGCTAAAGTTTATGGCAAACTACAAAGATGTTAGCCGTTGTCATAGCGGAATCTATCACAGACTTGACGAATCAAAACCTTCGGTTGTGATTGGTAACTATCGTAAGAACATGCTTATTCACCCAAAAGAAAATAGAGGCTTATCAGTAAGAGAAGCCGCAAGACTGCAATCTTTCTCTGACAATTACATTTTTAAAGGAGCATTGGTTGACCAACAACAGCAAGTTGGAAATGCGGTTCCACCGCATTTGGCAAGAGCTGTGTTTTCCCAAATTATAAACCATAGTTAGATTGAATGAATTTAAAGAACCAATACTTAGATGAATGGCTCGTAGGATATAAAAGCTCAGCTAATGACTTCCGTGACTTTCCATTCAATTATGATTACCCAACCCAATATCATAACCTCTCTAATAAATTAGAGAAGTGGATTCATCCGTTTGTTGTTCAAGGTGCAATGCTTTCAGGTGATGGCGTGTTAAGTGACCACGGACCAGACCATATAAAAACAGTTATTAAAAGAGCAACTCAACTTGTTGCAAATATGAAAGAAGAAGATAAGCTTTCTCCTTTTGAAGTTTACATTCTTTTAATGGCAATTCAAGTACATGATGTTGGCAATATAGAGAAAAGAAAAGGTCACGAAGAAAGCAATGTAGCGATTATAGAAAAACTACGAGACAAACTAACGGAGTATGATAAAATTGAATGGGTAGCGATTTTTGATATTGCGAGTGCCCACGGTGGAGAGGAAAAAGATAAAATCTCAAAGCTTCCGGAAAGCGACCCTATTCATAATTTACCTATACGCTACCAACTTCTTGCAGCAATCCTAAAATTCGCTGATGAAGTTGCGGAGGATTCTTCAAGAGCAGCAAGATACCTTGCTCAACATATTCAATTCCCTGAATTCAGCAATCTCTACCATGAGTATGCAAAATCACTTCATTCAGTTATTGTCAATACAGAAAGTAGAATTGTATCAATGCACTTCAATTTAGCAGAAGATAGCTTGCACACAACATTTAAAAAGCAAATTACTACGAAGACTGGTGACAAGCAGGTAATTGAACAACATTTAATCAATGAAATTTTTCTCAGGACGCTAAAAACTCATTACGAAAGATTATACTGCATGAGATTTTTGAGACCGGTCATCAATATTGACAGGGTTAGGGTTTCAATCAAAGTTACATGCAATGACATTAGAAAGAAGTTTCCTGCTCAAGGATATGATTTAATTGAAACTGGAATTAATGATATTCACATGGAACAGATTTTTGAAATGTGTCCCGAATTAAAAGATTTGACAGGCGATTTGTTCTCTCAAAAAGTTAAAGAATTTGTAAAGGCATGACACATCCGATAGAAGCAAAAAATCCGTTCCAATATCAAACGCCTGATAGCATTAAGGCAGATGATGCTTTACATATTTTCGTAGATGTATTCAAGGATTTTTATCATGTAATTAATATTGGCAACACATTCATTCATGGTCCCAGGGGTTCAGGGAAAAGCATGATGTTTAGAATCATGAGACCCGATTGCCAAATGAAAAAATTGAGAAAATCATTACATGAATTACCTTTTTATGCTATTCACATTCCAGTAAAGGATACCTCTCTCAGAATCTCTGACATAGATAGACTTGAAAAAAATTATGGCGCAAATTATTTGAATGAACACTTTATGATAGTTTATTTTTCAATCTGTTTATTTAACTCATTAGAAAATGAAGATTATACAAGTTATGATACTGCCAAAAATGAAGCGACTGAATTTTACAATAAAGTATTCCTGAGTAAATTGAAACTCACAGGTTGGAAGGAAAACTTAGAATCACGAACTGATTTTACTTCTGCAAACGATGTGTTTAATGCGATAACGGAAATATGTTCTATAATGCAGAGTGCGTTTACAAGAGATTTTGTAATTAAACTCTCTTTGAATCCAGAAATGATTAATTACACTGGTGCTTTATCACTATACTCTGATTTTCTTCTTCCATTAATTAGGTCAATAAAGAAATTCACATTTATGCCTAATGCTCCGTTATTTTTTATGGTGGATGATGCAGACGAATTGAATCTTACCCAAACACAAATTCTTAATTCATGGGTTTCTTTTCGTTCCACTAACGACATTTCCTATAAAGTATCAACTCAATTAAAATATAAAACCTACTTCGCTGCAACAGGTTCAAAAATTGATTCTCCACATGACTTTTTTGAAATTGATATGACCGAAGCATACACTTCTGATAAGAAAGAAAAATACAATTCAAATGTCAAACAGATAATAGAGAAACGATTAAATGTTATCGGAGAAATTAAAACATCAGCCGAAGAATATTTTCCACGAGATGAAAAGCAGCATCAGCAAATTGCTGAATTAGAATTAGAGTTGGAGGCAAAGAAATTGTCAGAATTGAAACTTGAACATGGCGATAGTAAGGATGAGGAATATTTGAAGAAAGCTGCTTACGATTATGCATATAGATATACTACTTCCGAGTATATTAAGCGTCTTGAAAAAACTGGTGCAGGTCATGGACACAATTACAGCTATGCGGGCTTTAATTCTTTGGTTCATTTGTCTTCCAATATAATTAGGAATTTTCTTGACCTTGCTTCAAAAATGTATATAGCTACATACAATGCAAGTGGCAAAGAAGTTAAATCTATTCCGGTAAGTATTCAGAATAGCGAAATTGAGTCTTACTCAAACTGGTTTTTAGGAAGTAATTTTGAAACTATAAAAAGTGATAAAAAATTAAGTCAAGATGAACTTGATAAATACAATCAACTTCACAATTTGATTGACAGCATGGGACAAGCATTTAGCCGCATCTACAAATCAGAGCTAAGTGAGCGGAGAGTTTTTTCATTTTACTTTGAAGAAGATACACCAAAAGAGTTGGCGGAAGTTCTCACACTTGGTGTTTCCAATGGCTACTTTCATAGAACCACAAAAAGTAATAAGACAGGAACAGGTCGTGCTAAACTTTATGTAATGAATAGAATGTTAGCACCATTGTATCGTTTGGATCCTGTTAGTTTTTCAGGTTATTTGTTTTTAAGAGTTGATAAAATTGAATTGGCAATGAGCAGACCTAAGGAATTTCTTAAATACATAGAAGACCGTATTAAAAAAGGAAATAAAGAGCAATCAGATAGTCAACTTAAATTTGAATTTGAATCATAATACAAGATGAAGAGCAATAGCAAATATGTAGCTTTGGATTCACTCACTGAAAACATTCAGGGAAAGATTGATTATTTT
>CAZFKA010000100.1:4297-4831 GCA_964519155.1 uncultured Bifidobacterium sp.
AGCTATGAAGAAAGATGCTTGAAGGTTGCCGATAAAATCAATTCCTTAAATCCGACAAAAGCAATTGTTTGTTGCAATGTTTCCAATGAATACAACAAAGAAAACTTGGACTATTTAATAAAATTATTTGGCGACAGGCATCGTGTTCTTGAACTCATTCCTGACAACCCAACTATTAACAATAAATTATTATTGCTTCAAATTATTTCTATTGCATCAGAAAAGCCAAATCAAATTGTCATTGACATTACAACCTTTACCCACGAGACACTTTTGATTTTATTTCGGTTGTTTAAACTCATTCTACCCATTTCTACTAATGTAAAGTTTATCTATTTTGAAGCATCCGACTATTCTTGGAACATAGAGAATCCAGAGGAAAAGTGGTTAAGTAAAGGAATCGGAGAAATCCGATCTATTATTGGTTACCCTGGAATTTTCAATCCATCTAAACAAACCCACTTAATTGTGCTGGTTGGTTTTGAAGCAGACAGGACAATAAAATTAATTGAGAAATATGATTCAACTATAGTT
>CAZFKA010000100.1:4841-10969 GCA_964519155.1 uncultured Bifidobacterium sp.
GGACTTGGAATTAAAAAAGCAACGAATCCAAATAATCAATCAATAATGGAGATTGCAAGAAGAAAGCACAAAGAACTTGTTGCTATGTTTCCTCATGTTGAAGTTTTTGATTTTTGTTTAGAAAGCCCTGATGATACCAGAAGTGCTATTGAAAGACAAATAGAAAAGTATCCAAATACAAATGTGATTGTTGCGACTATGAACAATAAAGTTTCAACTATTGGCGCAGGTATGTTGGGGTTAGACAATATAGAAGTTCAACTTTGCTATGTTAAAGCAATGCAATACAATACTGGATATTATTCCAAGCCCGGACTTGACTGTTGTATGTTTGACTTGGTGCGTTAAATTCAACGCATTTGCACTCACTTTACCTTAGCTCCCACACACAAAGGCTACGCAAGCAAAGTCAAAAGAGAGTGCAAGCCAATGCACAGCGGCAATACAGACAACGACATGACATTAAAAACGAGTAACACAATGCCGGAGGACAGAAGAGTTACCGATAACAGTGGTATCTGATACACAACTCCATTTTCAAAAGCATAAAGGTCCTATTGTCGTTTGTGCTGTCCTGGCCTTTAGTACTTTATTGCTTTTTCGTTTCCTGTAGCTGAATTGCAAAGGTTGTGTTGCCTTTAATTGTCAAAAAAAAATGATCAGTTGGAGTAAAATTAACTGAATAAACTTGGTACAACATTTTTGGGGCGAAATCCTACGTCCTTGCATACAAATTAACTCGAGAATTTAAATAAAGTGAGCGTTATGTTGATTGATTTATTTTATTCATGTACATTAGTTGTGCAACACGCAGATGGGTTTTGTGTCAGTGTGAATTAGGCTGAGCATTTGTACTTTCTATTCGCTTTTGTACTAAATTTGAACATCAGTGCTTTCTATTCCAACCGAACGCAAAGCCAATAGACCTCGGCTGCCACTTCGTGGAAAAGTATGACCACAATAAACATGATGAAAATTCTTAGGCTATTTGTTGGCGCCTTCCTGATCTCAACAAGTTTGTTGGGACAAATTCATACGAGCAATTTTAATCAAAAGATGCTCGCAGAACACAGAAAAGCTCACACGTACTGGCATTCAAGCCAACAAGATTCACTTTGCCTAATGGGTTTGGATAGCGCCAGAAAAGATGTTGCCAATGGAATGATAAAGTACTTTAATATTGGGAAAGCGCCAAGAAGAGCCTATGCCATTAGCAGATATATCGGCAATAGGTATGGTATAGCATTTGAAAGTGCTTATTGCACCGCTGAAAGCGATTTTTTTTGCTACAATAGAATAATGGATTCAGTTTTAGATGCTAAGTATGGGGGTAATTTTTGGAAAATGGCCTATGAAAAAGTGGATTCGGTGCAACAACTTGGTTTATTAGACAGATTTGTTATGTACAAAGGGGGCGAGGAGATGAGGCAGGAAGATTTTAAATTGCTTTTAAAAGAGAACAATGTAAAGTACAAAAATATTACAGGCTATTGTAGTTTGATCATTGATTCAACAGGGCAGGTCAGTAAGATCGAACATATTAGTTGTGAACCAAAAGAGTTAGAGGATAGAATTTCAGGAATTATTATGCAAATGCGGAATTGGTTACCCGGTATAGAGTTTGGAAAATTGCAAACAGAACAAACACATTTTGAGTTTGACATTAAAAGCGACTACTAACACACCGCAAACGTCATAGCGCCTGAGTCAGTATTCGAGCTGTTCTTATTTATTAAGTTTTCGAATAAATTTTATACAATGTACCTTTGAATTCCTCAACGGACGCCCGCTGCAACCATAGGTGGGAGATATCGTAAAGATTCAATGGGAAGATGATTATGATTATGCCTATCCGTTTGAAGATATGCCCAAACCCATTGACGAATGAGATGTAGGCGACGTAACTTTAACAGGATATCATAAAAAAAGAGAACCATGAAAAAAATAATCACCCTTGTTGTTTTCGTATTATCCTGCCATGTATCACTTGCATCCTGGTGGACCTTTGATAGTTTGAATTGGAATAGAAGCGGCATCCCGCATACATTGCATTTGGTTTCTCAAATCGCACAAACGGGTATTCAAATTAAATCGATTACACAACATCATTCCGTAAATGATGACTCCCTGTTTGTTAGCTGCACATTCACCGACTGCGGCGGATTTCAGTCTTTTTACACCTGGGACTCAACAATTCAATTGCAAGCGACTGCCGATCTTTTAAACTATCATTTGGTATTGTATATTGGTTACGATACCAATACCGTTAACCCCAATTGCAATACACATCTCACACCCATTTTAGACACCTTTTATCTAGGCAACAGTGGTGCGACAGCCATCCCCGCATTTCCGCAAATAGGTAAGCTGACAGTATGGCCCAATCCGGCCCGCGATGTTTTAAGACTTGAACTCCCCTATAATCAAAAACCGAAAATTGTCCATATTACTACCTTGTATGGTACGCAAATTAAACAAGCGCTGAACACAAGGAATATCGATATCGCGTCGTTGGCTGCCGGAACTTACTTGATAGACGTGAAGACCGGGACTGACCGTTTTTTTGCAAAATTTGTAAAAGAAGAATAGACAGGAATAGCTGATACGGCCCAGCCGGCAGTCAAGGCAATACCGGCGCGCCCAAGACATGGCAATTATGCGAACATTTTTGTTCTGTCATCTTCAAGGTCAAGCGGTGGCAGCACCCCATTTTTCGTTGCTTTCGTCTGCCTGGCGTTAGGGTTCGTCGAGGCCTGCAAAATTTAATGGTCTATTCGTTGAGCATAAATTTTTGTGTTTTATCTTTGACGCTGCGGGGATCGGTGGCCGGTCAATGGGTCTTTCGCGTAAAAAATATAAACATTCATTCAAATGAAAAGATTACAGTTCAGCATAGAGATACATGCAACAGCGCAAAAGGTCTATGAAGCGATGCTTGGCCTGATCGATAAAAAGACGTATGAACATTGGACATCGGCATTTAATCCCACCTCTACCTATGAGGGGAACTGGGATAAAGGGAGTAAAATGCTGTTTGTTGGTTGCGATGAAAATGGAAAGAGGGGAGGACTGGTGTCAAGCATTGAGGAGCATGAACCGGCAAAGTATGTATCCATCCTGCATTATGGTTTTGTGGAGGGCGACAATGAAATCACAACCGGTGAACAAGTAGAAAAATGGGCCGGCGGACATGAAAATTATTCCTTTCAGGAAAATAACGCAGTGACGAATTTAACGGTTGATATTGATACGATAGAGGAATATGAAGACTATTTCAATACGACCTATCCACAAGCACTCAAAAAATTAAAAGAAATTGTTGAATAAAACAGCAAACCCCTATGGCACAAATTAATCCTTACATTCATTTTAATGGAAATGCTGAAGAGGCGTTTACCTTTTATAAATCCGTTTTTGGTGGCGAATTCGCTATGGTCATGCGATTTAAAGATATGACGTTTGAAGGCAGTATTTCGACAGCCGACGAAGCAAACAAAATTATGCATATCGCCCTGCCCATTGGCAAACACAACCTGTTAATGGGAAGCGACTCTCCTGCTGCGCTGGGTACCCATAACGAGCAAGAAACAAGAAGTAAAATCTCTATTACGGCAGACAGTAAAGAAGAAGCAGATAAATTGTTCAACGGACTGTCGGCAGGCGGACAGGTTGAGATGCCTATTCAAGACAGTCCCTGGGGTTCATATTTCGGCATGTTTAGAGACAAATTTGGTATCGAATGGATGGTAGATTTCGACGCAAGATTTAATGGGCAAGCCGGATAGGTCAAGCGGGATGATCTTATGAGGCTAGCGGATGCGAAACATATTTTCAATTGGCAGGGTGGGGATAGGTGTTTCCGGAGACGATAAGATGGCGAATGCTGCTTGTCTGCTGTTGCTGCTTACGTGTACAAGGGCTATAAATCATTACGTCGATCCCCGTCAGTACAAAAATACAAACATCAACACCAACATCGCCCTTCGGGGCTGATGCTTATCGCGGCTTATCTTCTGCCGGTCTTTTTGCTTTTCCGAAAAAAAATCAATATGTTTGGGTATCAACGTCTATTGCGGCTATTGAACCGTTAGAGGGCTTGGGCATTCGTTTCGAATTCAAAGGAAGTGTGTTAGGTTATTTACCACCCAGACCTAAAACGAAATTTTATAATTAAAAAAAAGGAATCAAAATGAAACAAAAATTCTATTTCTATTCAATTTTTATTTCTTGCTTGATAAAAACATCCGCTTCAAATGCTCAAGAATTTATTACTCGATGGGATTTGAGCATTTTTGGTTCAAACCCAAATGAAATTACATTTGAAGTTGGCACTTCAGGAACAGTTGCATACACATGGGAAACTGTACCTGCTGGTACTTCAGGATCTGGTACATTTTCAGGAACAGTCGCAAAGATAACAGGCCTACCAACAAATGCGAACATTAGACTGAAAATTGACAGTGCTAATTTTAATCATTTTATGATCAACCTTGGTATTGATAGAAAACGGTTGGTAGATGTAGAACAATGGGGTACGGTTAAATGGTTATCAATGGAAAATTCATTTAAATCATGTGTCAATTTGGACGTTACAGCTTCAGATATTCCTAATCTTGAAGATGTAACAAATATGAGTAACATGTTTTGTGCATGCCCTGCACTAATTGGACCTACTAATATTAATTCGTGGAACACCAGCAATGTGACAAATATGTCAGCATGTTTTGCCGGTACTACGCTATTTAATCAACCATTAGCAAACTGGAATACAAGTAATGTAACGAATATGAATGGGATGCTTGGCTCGACCACTTTTAATCAACCCATTGCAAATTGGAATACAAGTAATGTAAAAACTATGATCGGTATGTTTGAGGGTGCGTCTTCTTTTAATCAACCAATTGGAAATTGGAATACAAGTAATGTAACAGATATGAGCAGTATTTTTAAAGGTGCAATTTCTTTTAACCAGCCTATTGGAAATTGGAACACAGCAAATGTGACTCAAATGTCTCATATGTTTGAAGGTGCTGCTGCTTTCAATCAACCAATTGGAAATTGGGATGTAAGTAATGTAAGGTGGATGTATTGTATGTTTCTTCAAGCATCATCCTTCAACCAACCTATTGGAGGCTGGAATACTGCTAATGTGTTTCAGATGGAAGACATGTTTGCTTTTGCGACCTCATTTAATCAACCCATAGGAAATTGGAACACGGCGAATGTCCAGTATATGAATCAAATGTTTCGTGGAGCAACTGCTTTTAATCAACCTATTGGCAACTGGAATACCTCTAATGTTATAAAAATGAATCACCTTTTCTGCGATGCTATTAATTTTAATCAGCCAATTGGCAACTGGAATACTTCAAATGTACAAACTATGTGGGCTATGTTTGCTGGGGCTACTTCATTTAACCAGCCCATCGGGAATTGGAATATTTCCAATGTAACAATTATGAATGGCATGTTTTATAAGGCATCTTCATTTAATCAACCTATTGGAAATTGGAATACATCCAAAATCACAAATATGTTAGGAATGTTTGAAGAAGCCACTTCCTTTAATCAGCGTATTGGAAATTGGAATACAAGCAATGTAACATACATGTACCAAATGTTTGATAGCGCGGTTTCTTTTAATCAACCTATTGAAAATTGGGATATAAGCCATGTAAATAGTTTTTACCGCTTATTTCGAAATGCAACATCCTTTAATCATCCTTTGGATTCATGGAATACGTCAAACATTTCTAATATGAATGAGATGTTTAAAAATGCCTTTTCTTTCAATCAATCCTTATCTACCTTTAATTTGGGGAGTATTGCTGGTCCTAACGCATTGAGTAAGATGCTTGATAGTTGTGGAATGGATTGTGCTAATTTTTCAGCAACATTGAATGGTTGGGCGAATAACATTAGTACTCATGATAGTATTCAATTGGGTGCAGAAGGTATGAAGTTTGGTTCAAATGTGGTTATAGATAGAGATATACTTGTGAACAATAAAGGATGGACTATATATGGAGATACAGCAAATAGTGGTGCTTGTATATTAAGCCCTGTGCTTGAAGATATCAAAATTTCGCCCAATCCAACACAGTCATTTCTTATCATTTCAAACAAAA
>CAZFKA010000101.1:0-10966 GCA_964519155.1 uncultured Bifidobacterium sp.
CACCGGACGTTATACACGATTGTTGTCGATCATTGTCAACAGACGATTGATCACTTTTGGTGTACTCATTGCCTTTGCCTTGGGTATTGTTGGGGTGAACAAAGTGCTGCCCATGGGGTTCATTCCCAATGAAGATCAGGGACAGATCTATGCGATCATTCAAACCCCACCCGGTACTACACTGGAACGCACAAATGCCGTTTCGCTCGAACTGGAGAAAATTGCAAAAGAATGTGATGCCGTAAAGTCAGTGACGGCCATGGCGGGCTACGAAATTCTATCAGAAGGGCGGGGATCGAATGCCGGTACCTGTCTGATCAATTTAAAAGACTGGAATCAACGGCATAAAAATGTCAAGGAAGTGATGGAAGAACTTGAAGAAAAAACGAAGGACATGGGGGCCACCATCGAATTTTTTGAACCACCCGCAGTGCCCGGCTATGGCGCAGCTTCGGGTTTTGCTTTGCGCCTGTTGGATAAAAACAGCGATGTCGATTATCAAAAATTTGATCAAGTGAACGCTGAATTTGTGGAAGCCTTAAAAAAACGAAAGGAACTCACCGGTGTCTTTGGTTTTTATTCGGCGAAATATCCGCAATATGAAATTTTGGTCAATAAAGAACTGGCTATGCAAAAAGGTGTTTCGGTAGGTAAAGCGATGGAAAATCTGAATGTAATGATTGGAAGTACCTATGAGCAGGGTTTTATTCGTTTCAATAATTATTACAAAGTGTATACACAAGCCGACCCTGCCTATCGGAAAGATCCATCTGATATCTTGGATATGTTTGTAAAAAATGAAGCCGGTGAAATGGTACCGTATTCCGCCTTCATGACTATCAAAAAGACCCAGGGGCCAAATGAAATTTCGCGGTATAATCTTTATACATCGTCGCTCATCAATGGCTTGCCCGCCAAAGGGTATACATCAGGCGATGCCATCAAAGCCATTCAGGAAACGGCCCGCGAAACCTTACCCAAAGGCTATGATATCGCGTGGGAAGGTTTGTCGTACGATGAAGCCAAACGAGGAAATGAAGCGCTTGTGATTTTTATGATCGTGTTGCTGTTCGTTTATCTGGTATTGGCGGCACAATATGAAAGTTTTCTGCTACCCTTGGCGGTAATTCTATCCCTGCCACCGGGACTGTTCGGCTCGTTTTTATTGTTGAAATCCATGGGTCTCGCCAATGACGTTTTTGCGCAAATCGGTTTGATTATGTTGGCCGGTTTGTTGGGAAAAAATGCCGTACTGATCGTGGAATTCGCAGTACAAAAAAGGAATGAAGGGGTTACGATCTTAGAGGCCGCAATTGAAGGTGCAAAAGCCAGATTCCGCCCGATATTAATGACATCATTTGCTTTTATTGCCGGCCTGATCCCTCTTGTGCGGGCAACCGGCGCCGGTGCAGTCGGTAATAAAACCATCGGATCGTCAGCACTGGGGGGTATGTTGTTTGGAACTGTATTTGGCGTACTCATCGTTCCGGGTCTTTATTACATTTTTGGAAAACTGGCCGATGGTCGTCAACTGATACGTGACGAGGCAGTGGTGCCATTGAGTGAAGGATTCGATCACGAAACCGATCAGGCTGCCGGCGAAAGAAAACTTAGTAAACTCATCGAAAAATTTTTGAAAAGAAATGAAAAATAAATGCTTAACCCCAATATTAGCCCTATTATTCATGCTGGGTTGTTTGAGCGGGTGCAAAATTCCGGTGTATGACATACGCCAGGCCCATACAAATCTTCCTGCCAGCTATCCGGGAAGTGGCGATAGCAGCGATCGTTCGCTTATCACCTGGCGTGATTTTTTTGCCGATCCTGATCTGAAATCGCTGATCGATACTGCCTTGCAAAACAACCAGGAGCTCAATATTCTTTTACGCGAAATCGCCATCAGCCGCAACGAAATCCGGGAACGGAAAGGAGAATATCTTCCCTTTGTGGGTTTGTCAGCGGGGCATGGTTACGAAAGATCAGGACAGTATACATTCAATGGTCTCTCTGAAGAAGATGTAAAGGCACGTGGCGAGGAACTGCCTCGCTTTATTGGTGAACAAGCCGTGATGGCCAATTTTTCCTGGGAAATTGATGTGTGGCGGAAATTGAGAAATGCGAAGGCATCAGCCGTCAAACGGTTTTTGGCTGCAGTGGAAGGGAGAAATTTTGCTATTACCCACCTCGTGACGGAGATCAGTATAGCTTATTATGAATTGCAGATTCTCGATCAACAACTGGCTATCATCGATCAGAATATTGATTTGCAGCAAAACGCGCTCGACATGATTACCGTGCAGAAGCAGGCGGCAAGAGCGAATCAACTGGCCGTAAATCGTTTTGAGGCGCAACTGCTAAATACGCAGAATTTGCGTTTCGAGTTGCTCCAACAAATTACGGAAACCGAGAACAAAATCAATTTTTTTCTGGGACGTTTCCCGCAACCGATCAAAAGAGGCCATATCGGCAACGGCTGGCTGTTACCTGATTTTACTGAGGGTATACCGGCCAACCTTTTGGCCAATCGTGCGGATATTCGCCAGGCGGAACAACAGCTTGAAGCAGCGAAGCTGGATGTGCAAATCGCGCGAGCCGACTTTTATCCCAACTTCAGCCTTCGGGCCGGGCTGGGTTTTCAATCATTCAATCCGGCTTATCTCATCAATCCAAAATCTATTGCATTCAATGTGTTGGGCGATGCCGTTGCTCCCTTGATTAACCGCAACGCAATCAAAGCTAGGTACGCCAGTGCTAATGAAAAGCAGTTGCAGGCAATATATACTTATGAGCAAACGATACTGAATGCCTACGTGGAAGTGATGAATCAGATGGCCGGAATGCAAAACTATTCGCAAAGTTTTGAAACCAAACAAAAGCAGGTGGACATGCTGACTCGCTCAATTAATATATCAGATGATCTATTTAAAACAGCCCGTGCCGATTATACCGAAGTGTTGTTCACGCAACGCGAAGCCCTTGATGCAAAAATGGAATTAATGGAAATTAAAATGAAACAGATCAGCGCCCAGATCAACTTGTACCGCGCGTTGGGCGGTGGTTGGAGATAACTTGTACGGGGCAAATTCATTCACACAGTTAAGCTTCAGTACCATGAATAGAAAAATAATTTTTACAAGAATAACGTTTGGTCTTTTGTTTGGGTTTGCAACGGCAACTGCCCGCAACAATCAAGATTTCTCCTTTTGGAATTGGTATCAGCTTGAGTATCCATTGAATAAGCAACAGTACGTAAGTGTGCAGTTTCAATACCGTTTGAACAATAACGCCAGTCAGTTCGACAAGAGCAATTTTTATTTTTCGTATGGGCGGCATTTTGGCAAAAGCTGGGATGCAGAATGCCTTTACCAGTTTACCACTAATTATGCAGAAGACAGTCACTCATTTTATGTCGGTACGACCAGACGCTTCAAATTAAGACATAGCAAATTGTATTACCGCATGAGTGTTCAGCATGTACGTAATAATTTCACCCGTCATTATGCAATCGATCAGCCTTATACTGAATTCAGAAATCGTTTGAGAATATCTGTTCCTGTATCGCAAAGCATCGATGTCAGTTTGTCCGCCGAACCCTATATCAAATTTACGCCAATCAGAGCTCCTTACTTCTCCCGGATACGGAATGTACTGCAGGTGTCTTATTCATTAAACAAGTATCAGAGTATTTCCGCTTTCGGGATGCTTGAGCCGGAAATCGTGTCTTGGGAGCGTCCGGGTGTTGATGAGGTTATTGGGTTGACCTGGCAAATTACGTTGCCACATAAGTGGAAAAAGTTCGACAAATTATTTCGCGTAGAGCATGATAATAAGAAACAAATGAGAGACCGCTTTCAATAATAACTCATTCTTCTTCGCCCAACAATTCTCGTTCGAGACCTTCCATACTTACAATGTCTATCGCCTCATCAAGCGTGGGGGTAATATTTAGCTCTGTACGGAAAATATTTTTCAAATCTGCGCTCAGCCGGCACAGCACAAATGATAAATTGTTTGCATAAAAATGTTCATGCATTTGCATTATTTCATCCGCAACTTCTTGATCTAATGAGCTCACCTGGCTAAAATCTATAATCGCACTTTTGTCATTTTTTTGAAGCTGTTCGCAATGACGTTGTAGTTCATCTGCCATTCTGTGTTCAAAATGAGACAAATCGGGTGTAATGATGTCAAATTTTTCTTTGGTATCTATTTTGTATTGCATGGCTGCACAGATTAGTTTTTAAAAAAGTAAAAATAATTCCTAAATTTGTTAAATTAAAAAAGCACAATGGATTCACAATTTTCAGCAAAAGTAAAAGAGATCATTTCGTTTAGCAGAGAAGAGGCCTTGCGATTGGGGAATGATTTCATCGGTACTGAACATTTACTTCTGGGTATGATACGTGACGGACAGGGCTTAGGCGTAAAAATATTGCAAAATTTACAAGTCGATATGATCGATTTGCGCAGAGAACTCGAAAAGGTCATCAAGAATAAAGGCATCAACAAAAATGTTCAAAATATTAATAGTCTGCCCCTAACCAAACAGGCAGAAAAGGTGATCAGAATTACAGTACTTGAAGCAAAAGCACTCAAAAGTTTTTTAGCAGAAAGCGAACACCTGATTTTGTCGATCTTAAAAAGTAAAGAGAATGTAGCCTGTCAAATCCTCAACCAGTTTAATGTTGATTACGACTTATTTAAAAGCGAACTTGAACTGGTGATGGGTGGCGGTTCACCTAATATTTCCAATGAATTGAAAGACGATATGGGATCTTTTGAAGAAGATGACGATCGTTCGCAGTATCAGCGCAAACCCGCTTCCTCAGCCGTAAAATCAAAAACACCGGTACTCGACAATTTCGGACGCGATATAACCCGGCTTGCCGAAATGGGGCAATTAGATCCCATCGTTGGGCGCGAAACGGAAATCGAAAGAGTATCACAAATTTTATCAAGACGTAAGAAAAATAACCCTATCCTGATCGGCGAACCCGGTGTTGGGAAGACGGCCATCGTGGAAGGACTTGCCTTGCGTATACATCAACGGAAAGTATCGCGTGTACTATTCGACAAACGTGTTGTCAGCCTCGATTTGGCGGCCTTGGTGGCAGGTACAAAATACCGTGGTCAGTTTGAAGAACGGATGAAAGCCATCATGAACGAGTTAGAAAAAAACCGCGATGTTATTCTTTTTATTGACGAAATTCATACGATCGTCGGGGCCGGTGGTGCGAGCGGTTCGCTTGATGCTTCTAATATTTTTAAGCCTGCATTGGCCCGCGGAGAACTGCAATGCATCGGTGCGTCAACGCTTGATGAATACCGTATGCACATTGAAAAAGATGGTGCCCTCGATCGTCGTTTTCAAAAAGTATTGATCGAACCACCCAGTGTGGAAGATACCATTATCATTCTCGAAAATCTTAAACCGAAATACGAAGAATTTCACAATGTGAGTTACGATCAGGAAGCCGTGGAAGCTTGTGTGAAATTGAGTAACAGATATATCACCGATCGTTTGCTTCCCGATAAGGCAATTGATGTGATGGACGAAGTGGGTGCACGAGTGCATTTGAAAAATATCAATGTGCCGGCGAATATCATTGAGCTCGAACAAAAGATTGAAGACATAAAAGTTGAAAAAAACAAAGTGGTGAAAAGCCAGTTGTTTGAAAAAGCTGCGGCCTTGCGCGACAATGAAAAGAAATTGCAGGAGGAACTCGAAGCCGCAAAAGTGGCCTGGGAAGAAGAAGTTAAAAGTAAGCGTTATCCGATTTCGGAAGAGCATATCGCCGAGGTAATTCATATGATGACCGGTATTCCGGTGAATCGTATGGTGGCTGCTGAAAGTGAGAAACTGCGCAATATGGGTAAAGATCTGCAAGGGGTAGTGATCGGACAAGACAGTGCGATCACTAAAGTGGTGAAAGCTATTCAGCGAAACCGGGTAGGACTGAAAGATCCGCATAAACCAATCGGTTCCTTTATTTTTCTGGGGCCAACCGGCGTGGGTAAAACAGAATTGGCGCGCGCTTTGGCCCGCAACATGTTCGACAGTGAAGACGCCCTGATCAGGATCGATATGAGTGAATATATGGAAAAATTTTCGGTGAGCCGGCTGATCGGTGCACCTCCCGGGTATGTGGGTTATGAAGAAGGAGGACAATTAACCGAAAAGGTGAGACGCAAACCCTATAGTATTATTTTGCTCGATGAAATTGAGAAGGCGCACCCGGATATTTATAATATTCTTTTGCAGGTGCTTGACGATGGTCAGTTGACGGATGGTATGGGACGAAAGATTGATTTCAAAAACTCCATTATCATCATGACCTCAAATATCGGTGTAAGACAGTTGAAAGATTTTGGTGATGGAGTAGGATTTGCTACGAATACCAAATCAGCTAATTCGGAAGAAAACAGCAAGGCAGTAATCGAAAAAGCACTGAAGCGAACATTCGCACCCGAATTTTTAAATCGCATAGACGATGTTGTAATCTTTAATTCTTTGACACAGGAACATATTCATCAAATTATCGATCTGGTGATGTTGAATGTCATGAAACGCTTAAATGCGTTAGGTTTCATGCTCGAACTCACAGCCAATGCGAAATCGTTTCTTGCAGAAAAAGGCTACGATCAGCAATTTGGTGCACGACCATTGCACCGGGCCATACAAAAATACCTGGAAGATCCGCTGGCAGAAGAAATTCTGAATTTGGGAATCAAAGAAGGCGAAACATTGATAGCTGATCTGAATGAAGAGAAGACGTCTCTTGTGTTTACAAAAAAAGAAAGTAGTCGGAAGGAAGTGACGGGTGATGCAAAGAAATAAGTTGCTATAACGTTGGGCTCGTTTCGTTGACCGGATTATAGCATATACAGACGTTTTTCTTTTCAATATCGCTTGGTTAAAGCATCCGAAAGCTGTTTTGCTGCTCGACAGCTATCATGCTAAACCATTTTTGCGGCACGCCCCTATTTTCTCCGGAGGGCTTATCTTTTCATTTTTTTTGCAACAAAATAGGTATCGTCTGTTCAATATAGGCTAATTTAGCGGGGTTTCTATTTTTTTGGTCAAAAAGGACCTAATAACACCATATAATTATCAGATTGTAAGCAATGAGAGATTTTTCGTTCGTAACGGGTTCGCATCCCGCCTATATTGAAGAAGTATACAAAGAATTTGTCAATGATCCATCCGGTGTCGATCCTGAATGGAAGAAGTTTTTTGAAGGATTCGATTTTGCCTATAACAACGGAATACATGCGTCTGCCAATGGGAGCGCAAAGCCTAATGGAACCGTCTCAGACCATGGGGGTGTGGACAGCAAGCACTTACAAAAGGAATTTGGCGTTTACCAGTTAATTCGGGCGTACCGCAAACGGGGGCATTTGATTAGTGACACGAATCCGATCAGAAAGCGGATCGATCGTCAGGCACATCTCGAACTGAAATATTTCGGGTTGAGCGAATCTGATCTGCACACCGAATTTGCCGCGGCCCGCTACATGGGTTTGCCCGCAACCAAGCTCAGTGAAATTCTATCGCATTTACAAACGATCTACACGTCTACGGTAGGTATCGAATACACCTACATCAATAACGAAGAGATCTGCAAATGGGTAGAAGTAGAATTTGAGAAAGCTATGCGCACGGCATTGCCCCTGGTGAAGAAAAAGCGCATACTCGAAAAGTTAAACCAAGGGGTGATTTTTGAAAAATTCCTGCATACCAAATTTATCGGTCAAAAGCGATTTTCGCTCGAAGGAGGCGAAAGTACTATCGCAGCGTTGGATGCTATAATTACCGAAGCCGCCAATCATGATGTGCAGGAAGTGGTGATGGGTATGGCCCACCGCGGTCGATTGAACATTTTAGCCAATATTCTGCAGAAGACCTACGAACAAATCTTTACCGAATTTGAAGGTAATGTACCTACCGACACAACCATGGGAAGCGGTGATGTAAAATATCATCTTGGGTTCAAAAGTGATGTACTCACCCTCGATCAGAAAAAAATCAATCTGCAACTTACCCCCAATCCGTCGCATCTGGAGGCGGTTAACCCTGTAGTAGAAGGGTTTACACGTGCCAAAGCCGATACCCTTTACAACAGTGATTTCGATAAAGTGTTACCGGTATTGATTCATGGTGACGCCTCCATTGCCGGTCAGGGTATTGTATACGAAGTGGTACAAATGAGCAATCTACGTGGGTATTATACGGGAGGAACAATTCATTTTGTAATCAATAATCAGATTGGATTTACGACCAATTTTGACGATGCCCGCAGCACAGATTATTGCACCAGCATTGCCAGCATTGTACAAGCACCTGTTTTTCATGTCAATGGCGATGATCCGGAGGCCGTGGTGAAAGTGGCGGAACTGGCTTTGCGTTTCCGTCAGAAATTCAACCGTGATGTATTTATCGATATGGTGTGTTATCGGCGTCATGGCCACAACGAAGGCGATGATCCAAAGTTTACGCAACCTTCTTTATACAATATTATCGATCATCATCAGAATCCACGGGAGGTTTACTCAAACAAATTAACCGAAGCAGGTGAAGTTGACAATGCCCTCGCCAAGGAAATGGAAAAAATTTTTTGGAACGATTTGCAAGACCGGCTTGATGAAGTTAAACAAAAAGCGCTACCGTATACCAGTCAGGTGCCGGAATTGGCTTGGGCTGCTTTGCGCAAATCGGGTGCTGACGATTTTCACGTCTCCGTAGATACGCGTATAAGCGCCGAAATACTGGATAAAGTTTTTAAGGGGATCATGAAATTGCCGGCCGATTTCGTTCCTTTGAAAAAAGTACAAAAGTTGCTCGATGAAAAAAGTAAGCTTTATCATGAACAACAATCGATCGATTGGGCTACCGGCGAATTACTGGCTTATGGTACTCTGCTTACCGAAGGCCACGATGTAAGAATGAGTGGTCAGGATGTTGAACGCGGAACGTTTTCGCACCGACATGCGGTTTTGTATGATTCTGTCAATAGTACACGGTATAATCGTTTAAGTCGAATTGAAGAAGGGCAGGGAACGTTCAGGATTTATAATTCCCTGTTGAGTGAATATGCCGTGCTCGGTTTTGAATATGGTTATGCCATGGCCAATCCGAACACGCTGGTCATATGGGAAGCGCAATTTGGTGATTTTGGTAATGGCGCTCAAACAATTATCGATCAGTTTTTAGCCAGCGCGGAAACCAAATGGGGGAAAAGCAATGGTCTGGTAATGCTACTACCGCATGGCTATGAAGGGCAGGGGCCCGAACATTCCAGTGCAAGGCTTGAACGTTTTCTGCAATTGTGTGCCGAACAAAATATGTATATCACAAATTGCACTACGGCCGCTAACTTTTTTCACGCGCTGAGAAGACAGGTTAAAAATGAATTCAGAAAACCATTGATCAATTTTTCACCTAAAGCAAATCTTCGTTTGCCAAAGGCTTTCAGTCCACTTAGCGATTTTACCGACCATTCTTTTGAGGAAGTGATTGACGATCAGGTTAACGATTTGTCGCTGATAAAACGGGTTTTGTTATGTAGCGGAAAAGTGTATTACGATCTGCTTGAATACCGTACAACGCATCAAATTCAGCATACAGCCATCGTGAGGCTTGAGCAAATACATCCGCTTCCGGTACGGCAATTGACCGCATTGTACAACAAATACAAAGGAGCCCGTTGGGTATGGGTACAGGAAGAACCGAGCAATATGGGTGCTTATTCATTTCTGAAAATGAATATTGATGCTAAATTGTTTACTATCGGTTATTTATCGCGTCAGGCCAGTGCATCAACTGCAAGTGGGTACGCTAAAAAGCATGCGGAAGAACAAAAGGCCCTGCTCGAAAGCGCATTCGCTTAGCTTCATTTCATTTGTCATTTAGCTGTAAAATTTTCAAGTTTGGCCTTGTTTTTTTTGTTAATTCGCTTTGCGTTGAGCGCTTGTTAGCTTATTTTTAGCAAAATTTTTAAATATGATCAAATTCTTTACCAAAATTTTACTTGCTGTTCTAATGCTGCTAGCTGGTTTTGCGGTTAAAGCCCAAGTGATTTCTTTCAACACCCAGGCTTTGGGGGTTGGTTACAACGGATCCAATAGCTTTAACAGTGTCTGCTTCGTTATTCAGAACACAAACCCTTATCCATGTGTGCTGACATCCGTATCGAACTATTTCGCAGCGGCCGGTACAGGGAATGCTGAGCTTTGGTATTCATCAAGCTCTTTGTATGGATCTCCGGGTACTGTTTCAAATCCTGTGTGGACACAAATCGCTGTTAATCCGGTATCGGTAGCAGCCGGTGTGCAAACAGTTTTGTTTCCTTCTTTGTCTTTTAACATTCCGGCCAACACAACTTACCGGTTTTATTTGGCAACGCCAACAGTGACTTTGAATTACACAACAGCTCCGGGTCCTACACCAAATATTTTTTCCAATACCGGAGTGAACTTATTGGTGGGCGATTATCAAAATGCGGGACAGTATGCCGGTTGGGCCGGCGCGTATCCGACACCTGCCAACAATCCCAGGTCGTTTACCGGAACCGTGACACTCAATATTTTAGGGACACCTTGTTCGGGTACCCCTACCGCAGGTACAGCTTCAGCATTGCCGGCTAATCCCTGTCCGGGACTACCGGTTACGCTCAACCTCACAGGCCAAACAAACGCGGCGAACCTGAGCTTCCAATGGTTGCAATCAGCTACCGGCTTACCCGGTTCCTATACTGTAATGGCAGGAGCTACTACCGTACCTTATTCATATGTACCTCCTCCCGGTAGCACTTTATATTATCGTTGCATAGTGACTTGTACAAATCCCGGTGGTGGATTTGATACTTCGATTGCATCGGCTGCTTCAACCGTGCAACCCTGGAGTCCAACCGGCAATTGTTGGTGTGTGCCTACCTATGTCAATGCGGGTGCTGATGATAATATCGCC
>CAZFKA010000102.1:0-10890 GCA_964519155.1 uncultured Bifidobacterium sp.
CCAATTCAACGACGAATACCCGGCAAAAAACAGCGATAGGGGTAAAATGAACGGAATCGCGTTGCCCGGTGTCTTGGACAGAATTTCTCAACTCATGAAGACCCTACTGTTGCAATTTAGTATGTAATAAATTGTTAACCACCATTGCGCTTACCGTCACAAATTGAAACAGGGTATCAGCATCTGAGTGAATAGCAATTCGTTGCGAAACTTCCCCCATGTCCTCTTTTTTGCCGATAAACTTACCACGCACCTCCCTTTTGCTTAGTGGCAGTATCACAAATGAGTCGGACTCAACTATTGCACACGTACAATTCGAAGGGATGCCGGACACATGTATACTGTTTTGTGGAGATAAATTTCTCAATGTCAAGCGGTATCCGATGGTGTCGCCTGCTGTCACATTTCCCAAACGGATCTGGGTAGGAGAAACCTGTAGTTGCTTTTTTGCTTCAGTACACGAAGCTATAAATAGCATTGCCAGCAAAATATTTTTCATGTATTAGTGTATTTATTGGGTACTTAATATTGAATCAACACATCGTTTGAACTCGTTTTCCCGCTTTTCTTTTGAACCCGGCCAATATCCGTCAAAACGGTAAACCTGCCTACCCTTTGCATCTAAAATAATCGTTACGGGATATCGATGTGCATTAAATCGCGCACTGGCAGCGTTTTTGGTATACAGATCGGAATAGGTATTGTGAACGTGTTCACTATCTGTTATTGCTTTTAAATACGCTATACTTTCGATCGGATTTATTTTCGCAATAAGTACCGAAGGGTTGCTATTGTACTCCTTACACCATTTATCGAATTCAGGATTTAGCTGTCTGCAAGGTAAACAATTATAAAAGCTAAACTCGAATATAGACACTTTATAATTGGCAGGATTCAGGGTGACCAACTGACTATCGAGAGTATGAAATTGAATTTTTCCGATCAATGAATCTGACTTTGACAAATTCGATTCAAGGAAAGATTTCTCAAAATAATAATTACTAATCCAAAATTTGCCGGTCAAAAAACTAATCGACAGCAATACAACGAAAAATAAATATTGGTAGTTTACTTGAAAATATGAAATCAAAACCGCTCCGGAACACAAAATAAACATAGATGGAAAAAACTCAGGATAGTACATATTCCGTCGTATTAAAATCGCTGCAATAATCGTAAACAACACAGACGATAATAACAATACAATATCAAACCATCGATCAAACCGCATTTTCGGTTTAAACAGCAAAACATACAATTTGACAAATAATATATATTGGAAGACGTTTGACAAGACATTAAAATGATAGTTGTCAATCAGTCCATTTGTTATCATATTATATGTACCGACAAAAACAGATACCAATAACAATTTAAACACTATCCTTCCGATTAATTTCATATCAAATCTTAAGTGTAAAAAAACGAAATTCAAAATTCAACTCATTCATAATTATTTCACATTAGCCTTTCGTAACATCACATCTGCCATCACACTTGGCCATTAGCAAAAATCTACACGAAGTCTTTTGAATACACGGAGTACTTATACACTGCACAGGAAAATTTTGTTTGATCAAAGATAAATTTGCAATTAAAATTAATGGGATGAGTAAGACAATCTGTTGCAAATTAAACTTGCGTCGATGCAATTTTATCTTGCGTACATTTTTGTAGATTATTCGCTATTTTTGTTCTGAATAAAACCTACTCATTTATGTCACATAAAAAACCTATACCTCTCGTGAGGAAAATAGGTAGTTGTATTCGCTACTACCGAGAAGAAAAACGCATCCCTCGAAAACGTTTCGCGCACGAATTGCGTATAACACCCCAGCAGTTGAGTAATATCGAAAATGGAAATGTATTGGATATCGGAATTGGCAGGATTGCTGAAATAGCAAAAATTCTCGGCATTGACTATCATCATTTCCTTTTGCCGGATGCCGTGCAGGGCAACGTGAATACGGTGGTTCAATAAATCGTTAGTAGCTGCCGAGTGCTGGCACAGATAAAAGCTTGGCGGGGATTAACTTTCTTCAGTGAATAGTTGAGGTGCTCCCCAAAAAAAAGACCACCCTGTAACGGATGGCCTTATCATTTAATTTTTAAGGTAATTACTGATTCTCGAAGTGAAGGTCTAATCCTAGTCCTCTCAATTCATGCACCAATACATTGAATGATTCAGGGATACCCGGCTTAGGCAGATTGTCACCTTTTACGATGGCTTCATAAGCCTTCGCACGACCGGTAATATCATCTGATTTAAGGGTGAGCAATTCCTGCAGGATATTGGATGCCCCATAGGCTTCAATAGCCCATACCTCCATTTCACCAAACCGTTGTCCACCAAACTGTGCCTTACCACCTAAAGGTTGCTGGGTAATGAGACTGTATGGCCCGATAGAACGCGCATGCATTTTATCGTCAACAAGGTGATGCAGTTTCATCATATAAATCACCCCCACTGTTGCTTTTTGGTGAAAGCGGTCGCCGGTTTCGCCGTCATAGAGATAGGTATGACACCAGTCAGGCAACTTAGCTTCTTTGATTTTTGATTCTATTTCATCTTTAGTAGCTCCGTCAAAAATCGGAGTGGCAAATTTCACACCCAGACTCATACCGGCCATACCTAAAATTGTTTCATAGATCTGTCCGAGATTCATACGTGACGGTACGCCCAACGGATTCAAAACGATATCAACCGGTGAACCATCTTCGAGAAAAGGCATATCTTCCTGGCGTACGATACGGGCCACGATGCCTTTATTACCATGACGTCCGGCCATTTTATCACCAACTTTCAATTTACGTTTGCTGGCCAGATAAACTTTTGCCAGTTTCAATACACCGTTTGGCAATTCATCACCGATGGTAATATTGAACTTCTCTCTTTTGTATCGTCCGATCTCTTCGTTGTAACGGATATTGTAGTTGTGCAGCAATTGGTTGACCAGATCATTCATCTTTTCGTCAGCGGTCCAATTCAATGGATTCACTGTTGCGAAGTCGATAGATTTAATGGCTTTTGAAGAGAACTTAGCGCCTTTACCGACCACGATTTCACCGTAGTGATTGGTGACACCGGCAGACACTTGTCCTTCCAATAATTTCTCCAGTTTACCATAGAGGTTCTCGTTCACCATGTCAAGATTTTCCTGGTGTACTTTCTCTATTTTTTCAACCGCTGCTTTTTCACGGATCTTTGAATTTTTATCTTTTTTGGCGCGGGCAAATAATTTTTTACCGATCACCACCCCTTCAATAGACGGAGGCATTTTCAACGAAGCATCTTTTGCATCACCGGCTTTATCACCAAAGATCGCACGCAAAAGTTTTTCTTCCGGAGTCGGGTCTGTTTCTCCTTTTGGTGTGATTTTACCAATCAGGATATCGCCTTCCTTCACATGCGCGCCAAGACGAATGATACCATTTTCATCGAGATCTTTCGTAGCTTCTTCACTTACATTTGGTATATCGGGTGTAAGTTCTTCTTCGCCCAATTTGGTGTCTCGAACTTCCAATTCGTATTCATCAATATGGATCGATGTAAACCAGTCTTCACGCACTACTTTTTCATTGATTACAATGGCATCTTCGAAGTTATACCCTTTCCAAGGCATGAAGGCTACACGAAGATTACGTCCCAGTGCGAGTTCACCATCACGGGTGGCATAACCGTCGGTAAGGAAGTCTCCTACTTTTACGGCCTGTCCTTTCACTACATGGGGTTTCAGGTTAATACAGGTACTTTGGTTTGTTTTTGAATATTTGGTGAGTTTGTATACGACCAAATCATCGTCAAATGAAATCAGTCGTTGTGTTTCACTGCGTTTGTACCGCACATGTATCTCATTCGCATCTACATATTCTACCACACCGTCGCCGGTGGCGGTAATTTGAATACGGGCGTCACGGGCAGCTTTTGCTTCGAGTCCGGTACCCACGATAGGCACTTCAGGTCGCAACAAAGGCACACCTTGACGTTGCATGTTCGATCCCATCAAGGCACGGTTAGCATCATCATGTTCGAGGAAAGGAATGAGTGATGCACTTAATCCAACGATTTGGTTAGGTGCCACATCCATAAATTCAACTTCTTCTTTATCGAGTATCGGGAAATCGCCGGTTTGACGCGAACGGATTTTCTCCTCAACGAAATTTCCTTTTTCATCTAAAGGCACATCTGCCTGGGCAATTTTTGCTTCATCTTCTTCTTCGGCACTCAGGTAAACTTGTTTAGCTTCTACTTTACCTTCTTTTACTTTTCGGTAAGGTGTTTCAATGAAGCCCATATCATTGATCTTTGCATGCACACAAAGGGTGGAGATCAATCCGATATTCGGACCTTCAGGTGTTTCGATGGTACACAAACGACCATAGTGCGAATAGTGTACGTCACGAACCTCAAAGCCCGCTCTTTCACGACTTAAACCACCGGGCCCGAGTGCAGAAATACGACGCTTGTGGGTAATTTCCGACAGCGGATTCGTTTGATCGAGGAATTGGGATAATTGTGAAGTGCCAAAAAACGAATTGATCACTGATGATAAGGTTCGGGCATTGATCAAGTCGATGGGTGTAAACACCTCATTGTCGCGCACGTTCATTCTTTCACGAATGGTACGGGCCATACGGGCCAGCCCCACACCGAACTGTGCATATAGTTGTTCGCCTACGGTACGTACACGACGATTGCTCAAGTGATCGATATCATCGATTTCTGCTTTCGCATTGGTCAGTTGCACCAGATACTTGATGATCGCGATAATGTCATCTTTGGTTAAAACTTTTTTGGCGAGTGTTAAGGGGAAACCGAGTTTACGGTTGATCTTGTATCGACCTACTTCACCGAGATCATATCGCTTGTCGGAAAAGAATAATTTGTCGATGATGCCCCTTGCCGTTTCATCATCCGGAGCATCGGTGCTACGGAGTTGACGATAGATATGCTGCACCGCTTCCAGTTCAGAGTTAGAAGTATCTTTATTTAACGTATTGTAAATGATGGAATAATCACCACCGGCATCTTCTTTCTGGAGAAATACCGATTTGATACCCAGTTCAAGTATCATATCGATACTGTCTTCCGTTAAAACGGAATCACGATCGAGAATCACTTCATTACGTTCGATAGACACTACTTCACCGGTATCTTCGTCAACGAAATCTTCTGTCCAGCTTCTGAGTACGCGGGCTGCCAGCAATTTGCCTACGTGGTCGGCGAGGGTCTTTTTATCCGCCTTCACTTCGTCTGCCATACCAAACAGTTCCAAAATATCTTTATCTGTTTCGTAACCGATTGCACGGAGCAACATGGTTACAGGGAATTTCTTTTTACGATCGATGTACGAATACATCACATTATTGATATCGGTTGCAAATTCCATCCAGGCACCTTTGAAGGGGATCACACGGGCCGAGTAGATCTTGGTTCCGTTAGGATGGGTCGATTGACCGAAAAATACGCCCGGTGAACGATGAAGTTGAGAAACGATCACACGTTCAGACCCATTGATTACAAAGGTCCCGCGCGGGGTCATATAGGGGATATTGCCCAGAAATACATCCTGAACAATCGTTTCGAAATCGATATGCTCTTCATCGTTACAGCTCAAACGGAGTTTGGCTTTCAGGGGAACTGAATAGGTCAGTCCGCGGTCGATACATTCATCGATCGAATAACGAGGTGGGTCAACAAAATAATCTAAAAACTCCAATACAAATATGTTTCGCGTATCTGTAATGGGGAAATTTTCTTTAAATACCCTAAACAAACCTTCGTTGTTTCGTTTGTCAGGCGTAGTTTCCAATTGTAAAAAGTCAGAAAACGAAGCGAGCTGAATATCAAGTAAATCAGGGGTTTCAGAAGCTTGTTTGATCTTTCCGAAGTTTATTCTCTCGGTTGTTTTAGCATTTTTTGTTGCAGCCATAGTGATAATTAACGCGTTCGATATTATTGAATACAATATTGTCCC
The DNA here is from genome assembly GCA_964519155.1 of uncultured Bifidobacterium sp. Lineage (GTDB taxonomy): Bacteria > Bacteroidota > Bacteroidia > Chitinophagales > Chitinophagaceae > OLB11. Next base: position 5,979 of record CAZFKA010000102.1, read on the forward strand.
AAAGAGGAAATACCCTTTTTAGTTCAGTAGGCCATTTGAAATGGTCAAAGTAAGAAAATTTGCACGTGCGTTTGCCAATTTGGGAGTGCGAAAGTAAAACAGATTTCCCACATAACAAAAATTATTCCAAATTATGTATATGTTAATAAAAATTAATATATGACCGGATATTTCCGGTATCAACCGTGGCGCGGAAGCTTAAACACAAAAAAAATCCGCAATTCGGCTTGAACTGCGGATCAAATATCGGTATAATCAATCGTTATTTTGAAAAACTGTTGGCAATTTGCAGCGCTTTTTCCTCATACCCTCCACCATAAACGATGATGGTATAAAAATTTGTTGCACTCGCCGGATCCAATAAGCCTTCGATGATCATAGTTACCCCTTCTTTGGTAATCATGGCGTAACATCCTTCAAATCCATTCAAATCAAGGTCAGTTATGGTGCCAATCTCGCGTGCTGTGTATCCGAGTTCTGTACAAAGCTCGCGTACTGATTTTTTTAAAGTGGCTTTGGTCAGCGACGCATCCTTCCACGGAATAATGGATAAATGTAGAAGATCGTTCGACAATTTTGCGGTAAATTCTTCCGAATTATTTGTAACGATTTTGAACGTACTGGGTGCAGAGAATTTTACCCCATAGGTATCCCAGTCCCAGTCAGTAAAGCTTTGCGCAGATAGATTGATGCTACTGATCATGAGCAGGAAAGCAACGAGAAATAATTTGATTTTAGTCATGGTTTGCTTTTTAAAGTGTTTGATGAAGCACAAATATAATTGAATACAAATAGAAATCAATATGGGCTCCATGAATAATTAGGCAGGCTTAAAGCCCCTGTGCTCCCCTTCTATTTTTTAAACGGCGAACCATTCCCGTTTTAATTTCAAAATACGATGAAATTAGCTTTTCTTCGGGTAAAATTACAACCACCCTATGAATTTATTTTACCCAACATAAACTTTTTCGTTTCCGGGGAGCATGCCCTACGACCCTGCCAGGATTTTTTCGCATGGCTATACAGACCCTTCGGCTGACAAAAAAGAAGTGCCTGCTTTCGAAAAATCTATACGCGACCGTACAAAATTGTCGCTTGTCATGGCAGATGATGATGAGGACGACCGCGATTTGTTTAAGGAAGCGCTCGAAAAAACCGGTCGTGACATTCAGCTTCGATTTGCTGAGGACGGTAAACGCTTGCTCGACCTGTTAGCCGGGCTCAGCGAACCACCCGATATCATTTTTCTCGATTTGAATATGCCACACAAATCCGGGCTGGAGTGTTTGACGGAAATCAGAAATACCGAACACCTGAAACATATTCCGGTTGTAATTTACTCAACTTCATCTTCGATGAAAGACATTAATGATATGTTTGACAAAGGAGCCAATTTATATGTTCGCAAACCGAATTCTTTCCATGAAATGCAGCAAATTACAGCGAAAGTGTTATTACTGAATTGGAATAAATATGCTCCCTGGAATTCGCGTAGTCAATATTTATTTTCCCCAAAAACCGAATGAGATGGCTAGGCAAAAAAGAACAGTTGCAACAAAGACGACCGGTATACAAACCGATAAACTTTTTTTTGAATTTTCACCCGATTTTGCCCGTTATTTGATCGACCAGCAACTTGAAAACTATGTGGCCGCGCAAATCAGCTTGTCGAAAGCAGAGAATATTCCGCTCCTGAAATTGCTCAGTCAATTTTCGCATGAACAATTGATGGAACTCGGTCGTCAGTCGGGTCATGAATTTTTGACCTACCTCGCTGAAAATCGCGCACTCGCTTATATTGAAAAGTCGACCGATGAATTTGTAAAAAATCAAATTCCCTTCTTTGCCCGTGAACAGGTGGTTGCAGAAGATATCACCAGCATTTCATTTATCAGGCGAAAAGCGCTCAGGCAATTGTTGAAATCGTATACCCAGGATTTTGAATTATTTGGACAGGTCATGGAAGAGGTTGATCGTTTGATTGCCGAGAGCGAACGACAAACTTTTAATGCCTATCTTAACATCCAGCAGGAAAGCATTAACGAAATCAATACGCAATTGGCCAACCGCGAACAGGAACTGCTCGAAGCTCAGGAACTAGCCGATATGGGCAGCTTTATGTGGCGCTTCGACAATAAACCCTCTACCTATACCCCGGGATTGATGAATATTTTTATGATGAAAAAAACCAACGGACTCGATTCGTTTATGGAATTTGTTCATCCGGATGACCGGGTAAAATTGAGAGATGCCCTCGACAGGGCCTTTGCTACCGATGGATATTTTGAATGCGAATATCGATTCGTTAAAAACCATATCACCAAAATCATCTGGTCGAAAGGAAAGGTGAGCTTTCATCGCAGAAAACCCTTGTTTATGAAGGGTACCGTGATGGATATTACCCGCAAAAATGAGTTGGTAGAAAAACTTCGGCAGAGCACTGTTGAACTGGAAGCGAAAAGTGCTGAACTCAAGCAAATGAACGATGCTCTTGCATTTAAAAACAGTGAACTTGAACGAATGAACAAGGAACTGGAATCATTCAATTATGTTGCCAGTCACGACCTGCAGGAACCTTTTCGAAAAATACAATTGTTTACGAACCGCATCCTCGAAAAATCTGCCGGATCACTAAATGCTTTTACCCTCGAGTATCTTGATAAAATTGTGTCGTCGTCGGCACGGATGAAAACGCTCATCGAAGATCTGCTGCTTTTTTCACAAGCGAATATCCGCGAAGAAAATTTTGAAATGACTGATTTGAATGTATTACTCGAGGAAGTGAAGGTGACACTCGCTGCCATCATAGAGGATAAAAAAGTAAAGATCCATGCTGAGGCACTGCCCCGGATCAAGGCTGTTCCCTTTCAATTTCAACAGGTACTGGTCAACCTTATCATGAATTCGATTAAATATACTGCCACCGATATCACGCCTGAGATTAAGATCGATGCGAATATTATTGCCGGCAACAAACTGAAATCGTTGGGGTTGAAGCCTGATCAGCATTATTATGAAATTTCTGTGAAAGACAATGGCATAGGCTTTGATCAGGCAGATGCCCAAAATATATTTAAGCTTTTTCACCCGCTCCATCGCAAAGACGAATACTCGGGTACGGGTATCGGACTGGCGATTTGTAAGAAAATCACTCAACATCATGAAGGAGCCATCACCGCCAAAAGTGAAAAAGGAAAAGGGTCTACGTTTTCAGTGTACCTTCCTGTTCAGGATACTTTACTGTTGAAAAACCAGCTCGCCAATTAAAAAAAAGAGACCACAAAAAATTGCAGTCTCTTTCTGTTTTGGTTTAGGTTAAAAAATTAATGCTTATTCAGCTTCAGGCTTTTCAGCAATACATCATTGCTATAAACATTTATTTGATAATTTCCCTGAGCAAATTCGTCAAGGGAAAGATCGATCGAATTGTAGCCAACCGTATAGTTTGCTTTCACCACTTTGACTGTGCGACCACTCATATCGATTAATTTCACCATACCAACAGCCTGACGATCGCTGTACAAGCTTATTGTAGTAGCATTTGTTGCCGGATTGGGTGAAAGGGTCACATCCCCTGCTTTGCCATCCCAAACGAGATTGATCACATTGCTGTAGCTGATTTGTCCATCGATATCAACTTGTTCAAGACGATAATAATTATTACCCGCCTGAGGAGACATATCATTTGCGGTGTAACGAAGTGGTGACTGACTATTGCCATTCAGTGCTTTGCTGTTTACCCGTTCAATGGTGCTGAAGTGTGTACCGTCGTTGCTTTTTTGTAAGTTGAAATAATTGTTGTTGATTTCACTGCTGGTTTCCCAGTTGAGTTCATCATACGCATTCATTTTTTTACCGGTAAAATAAAGCAAGGTTACCGGCAGCGCAGCATTAATGGTAGAGGCTTTTTTGAATTCAGAAAAGCTGTTCAACCCGCTCACCGTATTATTGCCGGCGATATGTGCACAGGGATCTGTAATAAAAATGCCATCTTTCAGCACACCGTCGTAGAGTGATGGTGAAATCGCTGCAAGATTCAATCCACCGGCTTCGAGGGTTATACTGTAATCGTACGTACCATTAACACCATCCGGCGTAAGTGTCCACGAACCCGATTGCTTATCATATACACCACCACAACCATTGATGGATGCAGGTCCTGCACCGGCGCTGTTATATGACACATCGATATGACTGGCTCCTCCGGTGTTATTGAATGTGATGGATACCTTTTGATTGTTGTGAACGGCATCACCGGTGTGGAATACGTAAGTACCGTTAGCGATATCCTGACGCAACATACCATTGATATAATTGTTTGCACTTCCGGAAGGCGCTGTACTGTGCAACGCCGTTGTCGCACTGTTTTCAAGATGCGTCAGGTTACCATTGGCAGCGATTACGCCATTGGTCAGGTAAATCCCTTCGTCAACCGAGATATTGCCTGTCAATACCAAATTGGTACCTGATTTATCAAGTACGAGATTGTAAAAGTGATTGCCCAGGTCGTTGTAAAACGATCCCGTGAGCGTTTGGGCAGTATTGCCTGCAAACACATCATCGCCGGAAGATGCATATCCTCCGTTATTGGTGAGATCACCCGTCACTTGCAGTTCGCCGCCATTGCTGATAAGACCGTTATTTACCAAGTCGCCTTCCACAAAAAGTGTGGGAGTATTTGACTTGGCACCGTCTATCGAAGCCGCATCCATGATATACAGATTTGCTCCACTTTCAAGGTGAAGCGTCTGTGCGCATGCGGGCAAGGCAAACAAACAAATACAAGCTGCTGTTATTATTTGTTTCATGTTATATTTTTTATTGTAATTAATATTTACTTAAATGTTTATTGTTCTTAAAAAAGATTCCAGGAGGTTTCCAATTTGAATCATACCCTCATAATTAATATACC
>CAZFKA010000103.1:0-10869 GCA_964519155.1 uncultured Bifidobacterium sp.
TGCCCCTGCTTTAACGGTTTGGTCGTTGGCGACAATTACACATTGCCGGCCCTTTACATAACCCAATCCGGCAACAGTTCCTCCTGCCGGACAGCCCCCATGTTCCTCATACATCCCATATCCCGCAAAGGCCATCAGTTCGATAAATTCCGTGTTTTTATCAATAAGATAGTCGATTCGTTCCCGTGGACTCAGTTTTCCTTTTTCATGCTGTTTGGCTATCGCCTTTTCACCACCACCTTTTTCGATCACTGCGAGTTTTTTGCGCATATCGCTCACAGCGAGCTTCATTCCATCTTCATTTTTATTAAATTCCAGGTTCACTTTTTTAGCCATATTCAAGATTTTTTTCACCCAATGAAGGTGATGGTTTACACAGCAAAGAAAAGCTCTAAAAATTAAATATTAATATTTATTCATTGATAAAATGCAGGCACTTGGCATTTTTTTCTATTTTTACCCTTGTCATTTTTGAATGCCACACCTTTGTATGAAAAAAAGAATTTTCTATTGTATCTGTTTCGTCTGGGCATTGACAATAGTATCGTGCAAGGAAAAACAAAACCATAAAGTAGCCATTCGGCTCGGCGATTCAACCCTGATTGTAACCGAGCAGGATAGTACTTTCCTTCAAAATTACACCAACGATATAGCACCTGCCCGTAAAAAATCGGCAGCTGCGGAAATTTCTAAAATGATGGTACAGGTCGACAGTATGAAAACTTCGCAACAAATGGAAGAGGAAGCCGAAACAGCATCGACATCACCCCTCAGTGGATTTACAATTAATTTTGCTGAATGCGATGTGGTGTTTGACGGCATTACGGCCCATGCGCTGAATGCTTCACAAAATGAGCGGGCCTTGCATAGTGTTTCCTATCTGAAAGACGGTGGAAATTTTATGGAGACCCGACTCGAGATTTCACAACTCACTGAACTGCGTGTGGAAGAACGACTTTTTGTAAAACTGGGTATCGAAATTAATGGCGAAACCCTTATCCTCAGCGAACTTCCGAAATACATCACCCAATGGTATAATTTGGCCGGAAAAGGCAATCGTTTTGTTTCGGTAGGCAATAACAGTCTCGAGTTCAATAGCATAGATGTGGGAAAAATACGAGCAGCGCTTGATCTGGAATTGAAGAAAAAGAAAAAATCAAAGGAAGAGGCAGCCCAGTGGCTAAATGCTGTCAATAAAATAAAGTCGTATACTGATCCGCCGTGTAAGCTGGTTCCGACCAGTGCCCAATGGCGCATCTTTGGCAAAAAGGCGGGTGTCGGCATCAGAAAACTGATACAGTTTGATATCGCTCATTAAGTTGCCTTACCATTTGCTCATCATCCGCATCAGCACTTCATCACCCACCGCGATTTTCACATAATAAATCCCTTCGGTTAAATGATCGGTAGCCATTTTCTGCGGCGATGCGCTGATGTTTTGCTTGTTGACACAAATACCCCTGGAATCAAAAATTTCGATTTTGCCATTGTTGAGAAAACGCTTGGGAAAATCGATAAACAGGAAATCATCCACAGGATTGGGATAGAGCAACAGTTCTTTGTTGCGTTCGGCATTCTCAATAGCTGACGGTGTATAGGGCTCACCCACCCAGATCATCAGGTATTGACTGTTACCGGTTTGTACAACACTTGGGTCACCTCCCTGTATATTGGTTTGCATGTAGGCACTCCACACACCCCCATTGCTGCTGCTTTTGAACCAGATATTGTTTGGTCCGCCACCATAAAATCGCAACAAAGTATCGTCGCTGATCATTAGATTGCCCGTCCAATTGTGTAAGTTATCCGAAGGGATGTCCGCAACTTTGTTAAAGTTGATCCCATCAGGTGAAAGGTAATGGTAGGCCCCTTGTTGCGGACTGCCTATAGGTGCTGTATAGTGCCAACTGTTTTGAAAATAAATCGCTGCCGGATCAATGACCCTGTTATGCAGTTCATCGACCCTGGCATTGGATTCAAAAACAAAATGAATACCATCTGCGCTTTTTGCAGAATATGTATTGACGGTTGAATCGAGCCCCATCGGCACGCCATCACTCGACGAAAAATAAACCCGAATACTATCGCCACCCATTAGAGCCAGGGTGGGATCGAAAGGCCGCTGGTAATTAGCCGGTAAACCATTGATCGTGATCGGTTGCGGCGGCGTCCAGTTAAGCCCCTTGTCGTAAGAGAATTTAACGGCGACTTTATCCCAGGTGGGTGAGTTTTGCGGAAGCCTAAACCATTGAAAGGCACAGATAAGTGTATCACCCTTCCAACGAATGGCCGACGGCACGCCTGAAGAATCTTGGAATATGGTTGGTGGATCAAAGTTTATTCCATCACTTGCGTACGCTATTTTGAGTGGTCTTTCCCAAGGAAATTGCGCATACAAAGATGGCTGTATCGTCAACAAAAGCAGCAGTGACCAAACGATTTTCATCATGTTTTTTTGTCTAAAAATAATCAATACACCGAATACTTATTTCTTTTCGCGACGAAGGACCTATCCTTAATCGAACACCTATGCAACGACAGCTATGGCCATCGATTGTCTGGCCAGCTTATAACATCGTAAAATCATCTATCTTTTCGAGTTCAAGGATCGTATTTTTTCCATCCTCACTTTTTTTGAACATCGGGTTAAAACGGGCATTGCAAATGATTTCCGAGGCGATGTAAGAACTTTTTTCTTTGACAACATTCGAAAAATGTTCGTCAAATGCCTTGAAGAAAACAATGATCTCTACCTTGTTGCTTTCAAACTGTTCCTTTCCGAATTCATAGATGGGACTCTCCTCGTCTATAACATGCACCAGCGTCCAGCTAAGGGCCAGGGTTGTGATCTTCGCAAACTCCAGTTTCATTGGAAAATATTGGGTGGTGGTTTCGCCATTGTTTTCTATTTGCATAGACACCATCACTTCGACTTCAAGTTCGGTAAGACTATTGTACTTATAACTGGCTATGCGAAACATAAAGGCTTTGCCCTCTTTAAACGGCGCAATGAGCGCCACTTTACTAAATAACAGAAATGCCTTAGGCTTCGAATATCGTCCATAGACCAATCCGGTGAGCACGGCGAAAAGCATCAGCCCCACAAAGGCTTCAATACTGGATACCAGCCCCTCCCCTATCCCCAAGGGGTTCAACCTGCCATACCCAACCGAACTAATGGTTTGCGCGCTAAAGAAAAACGCCTCCAAAAATTTTTCCCATTCGCTTAAATTATGCCCTGCACCGATATAGTCGGTACCCATGTAGTAATAGATCGCGGCAAAAAAAGCATTGATGACAAAAAATGCCAGCGATACGATCAGCAGAAATTTGCCCCACGACATATCGAGCAATGTATGAAAGGTACTGTAGCGTCTGAAAAAGGGAATTCCGGTTTTGATCACATTGGTACGCCCATCTTTATTGAGTATCCGGCCGGCATTTTGATTGGTATTGTCGAATCCGGTATTGACAATTCGGCGCTTACGTTTGAGATGATCAAGATTCATGGGCTAAAAATAGCTACAATCTCTGATGCAGAAAAGCAAAGCTCAGAAAATTACACAAGCTGCAATTGATAGAGGATTACCAGTATCAGGGCTTGTAAAAACAGGATTCCATCGGCAAAAGCGAGGTAATAAATCGCCGGATACTCCCTTTGCAAAAAGCGCTTTACCAATAACAGCCCCAGCAAACTGACGATTAAAAAAACGATGCCCACTACGGTTTGTACAAATAGTAAAATAAACAATGCCAGAACGATCTGCAATACGGCGCAGACCACATTGGCCGAAACCGCTTGACTGCGGTATACGGGATTTTTTTCATCACGGATAAAAAACAACAGACAGGAAGACGAAATAAAAACTATTCGGTACACCAATAGTATGAGGGTATCAAAATCGTATTGTAACGTTTGCAAGGGCAAAACAAAAGTGGTTGCCGACCAAATAAAGACCAGCAACAACAATTTCTGGAACGTAAAACTTTTATCTTTTTTAAATGAAAAAAATAAGGGAAAGATATAGATCGCCGATGCCAGACCGATGATCAAAAAACGCGGTCCCATATACGCCGGCAAAAAAAATATCAACAGGACACAGGTCAAAAACGCCACGGAGGAAAGAATACGATAAAACACAGCCCGTTCGGTTTTGATATAATACACGTTATAGGCAAAAAAGGTGGCAGCACCGAGGAGGAGGTATACACTGCAAGGCTGAAAAGGCTGCTGTAAAACGATATTGGTTTCAAGTGCCAGCAAGACTGCGGTCAGGGAGATGAGCACGTGGGCAGTGAGCAATAAATGGGTCGTATTTTTTAGCCAATTGATCACTGAACGGTTTTGCAAGCAAAGGTAAGACCCAATACTGCGCAAACCGCACTTCAGGTGTTGCTGTGTAAGATTTTCCTAAAGAAATACAAAAGGGGCTTAGGCTCGGATGCTGAAAAAAAATGAAAACCTTATCCAAATCATTCGCAAATAAAAATGCTGTATATTTGTCATGTGAGCAATTTTCGAAACAATATCGAATGGACGATTTTCGGGGTATGTACTTATCTCGGCGAAAAACTCAATATCTCGATCGCCCGTATCAGAATGTGGTTTATTTATATTTCGTTTCTCACCTTTGGCTCTCCTATTATCATTTATTTTATTATCGCGTTTTGGCTCAATATCAAGAAATATATTCTTTCTGCCCGACGAAATCCGCTTCGTTGGTTTTAAACCTTAACGGATCATCCATTTGCCTTGAATGCTGCTGCTTTTGTGTTGATTGACGGCTCTGTAAAAGTACAGTCCGGTGGGCAAGTTTGCGCAATTGATTGTGGCGCCGGCGTCCAGTTGCCTTTTCTGCCAAATCAATTTACCGGTCATATCAAATAATGATAGTTCACTCAACCCTTTTTTCAAAAATATCTTTCCGGACGCGTAATACAGATCGGCAGTTGTTGCCGGTAATGTTTCTGTTATACTATTGGGTAGGGTTGCAATACTGATCTGCCGTGTAGCAAGCGAATAGCGATTGCAAGCCGACATTGATTTTAATGTCACAGTATAGGTTCCCACTGCGCTGTACACATGTACAGGATTCGGAGTCTGCACCGATGGTGACGCATCACCGAAATCCCAATCATAATTGGCCGATCGCAAACTGGTATTGGTAAAACTCACATTGTTTTGGGCGATGTTATACGAAAAATCAGCATGAGGCAAATGACCGGCTTGTTGCCAGTTTTCGATACTGTCGAGTACGGTTTGACTGGCGATCGTCTGTAAATTTGTAGCGTCGGCTGCGGCTACGCCGGCCAATACATACGGGGCGCCAAGGCTGGTTTTTTGATACAGCGTACTATAAAAAACACAAGCTGCGAGATAGGTGCCATTTGCTGAGGGGTGCGACTCGTCAGGGTTATACAATTCCACAGCCGGAAACTGGCTTCTGCATGTTCGCCACGCCACCCCTACAGGACTACAAGTGGCGTGATTGTCGGCACTCATTTCCAGATAACTTTCACGAAGTCTTTGTTGCATACCTTCAAAGGTGCACACCGGTGGGTAAGCTGCACAATTGCCTGCATCTCCGTTTTTTCGCCCCCAGGTCATATAAAAGATAGTTTCTGCACAAGGATTGCTGATATGAATCAGGCTATCGAGCTTTTTGGCAAATGGATAAGTATCGGCTGCCACTTGTACCGGTGAAAACGAGGGCTCCTGACTTTGCGCCTGAACCACCACATAATCCCATCCGGGTAGCTGAATTTTGGCGAGTGTATTGGCATCGTTGTACAACGAATTCAGCGTAGACCCGCCCGGACAATACGAATCAACCTCAATACTGTCGCCGAGAGAGAGCGCCAGTTGCTTTAGGGTATTGGGAAGATCGTTGACATAAGTATAGCTATTACCCAGAAACAGAATTTTACGTTTCTCTGCTTGAGCAAGTTGTTGCAAAAACAGGGTGAACCCGATCAGAAAGTATGCTTTTTTCATTTTACAAAAATAAGCTAAGGCAACATGCAAACCATCAAAAGGAATCGCAAAATCATGCACAGCACCAACACCACTTCCTTGATTTTTACAGATTGAAAACGACCTTTTTCCGCGTTATGTGATACAAACAATCAGAGTGGATGTTTTATCTTACTTTTGCTCTTCCACCAAATATAAAATGATGAAAATATTGCCATTGCTCTTTTGTTACATGTTCGCTGCTTTCGTTGTGGGCGCACAAAATCAAAATCTGAACAGTTTGCTGAAGGGGAAAACCCGGCTGGGGGAGATCGACAGTATTGCGCAACAGTATTTTACCCAGAAAAATTTGAAAACGAAAGGAAAATTCAACGACGGCGAATATGTAAGGTATATGCGAAAATACTGGCACTGGAAGAATCGTGTGGGCGCCGACGGATCGGCACCCGATTTAGCGGCACAAGCAGCCATATATCGCGAACTGACAGCCGGACAGTCGAAAAATAAAAAAACCAGAGCGGCCAACTGGCACAATATTTCACAAACTGCTTCACCGGGTGGGTACAACGGAATGGGCAGACTTATTACGATGGCTTTCCACCCGACTGATACCAATATCATTTTTGTGGGTGCCCCAGTCGGTGGTATTTGGAAGACAACCACAGGTGGCAATTCCTGGGTTTCACTCGGCGACCAGTTGCCTTATAACAGTGTGGGCAGTATCGCCATTCATCCGCAAAACCCTGATATTATCTATATTACGGTTGGCAAAAGTGAGGGATGGTGGGAATATGGTTTAGGGATTTATAAAACAACCGATGGCGGACAAACCTGGAACCCCACCACACAGGTCTCCAATTTTACTGATGCAAAAGTGTATCATAAATTGCTGATCGATAGTCTGCATCCTGACGTGATCTACTCTGCACAGTCAGACGGAATATGGAAAACGCAAAACGCCGGACTGAATTGGTATAAGATCAAAAACGGCATCCACAAAGACATCGAATTTAAACCGGGTAATGTAAACACCCTGTATGCAGCTTCTGACGATTATTACGGCAGCAGTGAAGTGTATCGGTCTACCGACAGTGGCAATACCTGGACCAAAGTCACCAATTTTTCGCAGCAATACAATTCCCTCGAAATGAGCATCACTTTGGCCGACACAAATTATATTGGTGTGGGTGTGAATGGCAGCAACAACAATTCATTTTATTTATCAACCAATGGGGGCAATTCGTTTCAACTGAAAAACAATGCCATCGACGACAACACGGCTATCACCATTTCGCCTGTAAATAAAAATAAGGTCTATTGCGGATATGTGAGCAATTACCGATCTACCAACGGCGGCACAAACTTTTCGCAGGTTACCAACTGGTATAACGATGGCATATTGCCCGAAGTACATGCCGATAATCATTATGCAGCCGTCAACCCATTGAATACAAAATACATTTACTTCTGCAATGATGGTGGCCTCTACCGACACAATGAACAAACAAACGAATGGAAGGATCTGTCGGATGGATTGATCATCACCCAATTTTATAAAATTGCCAATTCGCAACAGGATTCTGTTTTTATGATCGGTGGTACGCAGGATAATGGGGGCAGAAAACGGGTGACCATGAACGGTTGGGGAGCCACTAATGGCGGAGATGGTATGGAAGTAGCCATTAACCCTGCTGACGATCAAATTATGTATACCACTTATTGGGGAGGGACGCTGTATCGTTCATATGACCAATGGACAATCGATACCTATACCGAAATTACGCCCGATACCAATAAAGGTGCCTGGGTGACCCCTTATATGCTTGAACCCGGTACACCCACCGCCCTCATAGCCGGATACAATGATGTTTGGTATTCGACCAATGAAGGTGACAACTGGGTACTTCTCAGCAATAATCTTACCGGCAATGTCAACAACAAACTGGAAGTACTGGATGTAGCCAAGTCAGACAAGGATATGATCTATACTGGTCGTTCAAAATATATATACCATACCAGCAATCATGGCAATGTGTGGGAAACCGACACCGTACCCGGACTTACAGCGCTGTTTGAAGATTTGACATGTGTACTGGCTCATCCTAAAGTTGCCACTACGATTTATGCCACCAAAGGCGGATATGGAGCGAACAGCAAAATTTACAAGTCGTACGATGAGGGCAATACCTGGACGAACATTTCCTATAATATTCCGAATGTTCCGGTGAATTGTATACAGATCGATACCGAAACGGATAGTGCCAACGTACATATGTATATCGGTACCGACGTTGGTGTTTTTTTCAAAAAAGACTCCGACATAACCTGGCAATATTATGGCAGTGGTTTGCCGAATACACAAGTCAGCGATCTCGAAATATTTTACCCCACAGGTCGTTTACGAGCAGGAACCTATGGACGCGGCATTTGGGAAACAAATCTTGTGCGTCAGGTGGCGCCTTTGCAAACCGGCAACCCGGTACAGGAGATCGGTAATATTCGTTTGTTGCAAAATCCGGTCAGCAATCAAATTGACATTACCATCAACAATGAATTATCTGAGCAATATACAGCAACCATATTTGATGTTGGTGGCGCACAAATCTTTCAAAAACAATTCACTACCCGTATGGGAAAAAGTCAACACAGTTTTGACATCACGCACATCAATACCGGTATCTATTACCTGACGATTGGCAAGGGAGCCAAGCGGCAAACTTCATTCAAAATCATCAAACAATAGTGCGCTGTGATAAAGTACTTGTTCTTCGATCTTGATCACACCCTTTGGGATTTTGAAAAAAATTCGGTTGAAACCCTTCGTGAACTTCATCATGATACTAAGCTCGCCGAAAAAGGGATTGCCGATTTTGATGATTTCAATGTTGTTTATCACGAGATCAATGACCGTTTGTGGAATAGTTTCCGAAAAGGTGAACTGAGCCGTGCCGATCTCAGGTGGAAAAGAATGTGGCAAACGCTGTTACACTATCGGGTGCATGATGTGCCCCTGGCGAAGCAGATGAGTGAACGGTATCTTGACATTTTGCCCACCAAAAATAGTGTTTTTCCTTATTGTATGGATGTATTGGCATACTGTCGCGAACAACAATATGAAATGCATCTGATCACCAATGGATTTGAATTGACACAGATTCAAAAATTGAAGAATGCCGGGTTGGAAAAATTTTTCGATCAAATGATCACGTCTGAAAAAGCGATGAGTATGAAACCGCATCCGGCTATTTTTGAGTATGCCTTTGCCCAAACCGGCGCGTCAAGCCACAACAGTATCATGATTGGTGATGCCTTGGATGTTGATATATTGGGAGCCATGCAAGTGGGCATGCCACAGATTTATTTTAACCCGGGAAAAATAGCACACAATGCAAATCCGACTTATGAAATCAGTTGCTTGTCTGAACTAAAAAATATATTATAAGTACACAATGAAATTAATCGAAACAAATTTAAAAGACTGTTTTATACTGGAACCTACCTTGTTTCATGACGCAAGAGGACATTTTTTTGAGAGCTATAATCAACGAACTTTTCATGCACTCAGCGGACTGAATATAGCATTTGTACAAGACAATCAGGCTGTATCACAATATGGAACCGTCAGGGGTTTACACTTTCAAAAAGGTGATTCCGCCCAAGCCAAACTGGTAAGGGTATTGCAGGGCAGGGTTATTGATGTAGCCGTTGATTTACGTCCCGAGTCGGCGACTTATCTGCAGCATATCGCCGTAGAACTCAGTGCCGACAATCATTTACAACTTTTTATACCCAGAGGCTTTGCCCATGGCTACTCTGTTTTGGAAGAAGGATCGGTATTTCATTATAAGTGCGACAATTATTATGATAAATCAGCAGAAGGCGGCATCAATATCCTCGATAAAACTTTAAAGATCGATTGGAAAATTCCGGAAGAGGATATGTTGATTTCTGAAAAAGACAGCATACTTCCTGAGCTCAGCTCTTTATAAAAATTCGCGCAGTTGGCTATTTCTTTTTTCGAAATAAGTTCAGCCGGATTCCGATTTTAGCCTCCCCTTGCCTCAACATAGTATTGTATTGGCAGCTTGTCTGTTGCGTATTTTGTTGTTCTTCTATCTTTCGGGTTGTAAAATTAGCGGTTGCAAGATCGAGTGGGAGTGAAGCCACAAAATCAATTCGTCTACCGAGTTGATACTCAAATACAGGGGCAATACCGATAGATAGCGAATGCGTATTTTGTATAAATTTCGAAGACCCGGTTGGGTGCAAACTGAGGAATCGACCGTACCAATAATTTTCTTTCAGATAAGGGGAAATGTAAAAAGAAAATTTATTTTTCCTCAACGCCAATATATCGTAGCTATAGCGCAATTCTGTATTCACTTGGGTGGTGCCGTAACGATAAAATGCACGGAGAGCTGTAAGAGAAATATTGTGTCGGTTGCGCTGGCCCCACATATACCCCAGGGTGAGATTGGGCGTAAATAGCAGTTGATTGCTGAACCCCATCTGTTGATTTGGTATGCCAACTCGATAGGCTGTATGTTTAAAATTTGGATTGAGATAAAAGCCTTTGGTGGCTTTGCGTGGCAGTGACTGAGCAAAACCAGCGAAAGAAATGATCGACAATGCGCAGCAAAAAAAGATCCGTTTCATGTGTATTATTTTTAGGCAAAAGAATATCGAGCGATGATAAGCTCAAGTTAAAAGGTGCGGATAGCAATCAATTTAACGCAATTTTCTCTTTTACGATTTTTTAGGTGCTCCTTAAAAGCGATACTTTTGTTTTGCATCATGAACAAAGAAAGTACGCTGCAACCCGATCTCACGAACCGTGTCGATATTGAATTTCTGCTGCAAGCATTTTATAAAAAAGTGCTGCAAGACGATACCAT
>CAZFKA010000104.1:0-10834 GCA_964519155.1 uncultured Bifidobacterium sp.
GTCTTGTCCGTAATTGTCGGTTTGATTGTCGTAAAACGTGCCGTCGCTTTTCAGCCCCAATTCATTGTACGTCCGATTGGTTTGCAGACTGTCTTGCGATACCCCATTCCAGGCTTGTCCTGTCTTTTCGCGTCCTCTCAAATAATTAAACACCAATTGATTGTTGCCGTCGATCAGATACTTACCGCTTACCTGAACAGATTGGAGATCGGCAGCAGAACGCTGAATATAGCCGTCACTGCTGATGGAGGAAAGGCGCACAGTACCCACAAACCGCTTATGCAGTAAACCGGTACTGGCCTTCAAGGTATTTTTCAAAGTGTTGAATGATCCGTAATCGCATTGGTATTGCAAAAGGGGTCGCACATAATCGACATCAAGATTGTTGATAGCAATTCCGGCACCAAAATTACCCACTCCATTCTTTGAGCCGGCCACACCTTTGGTGACTTCTATTTGTTGGCTCGAGGAGAGGATATCAGGCGTATTCACAAAATAGGTCGCCTGACTTTCCACATCATTGACCGGCACACCATTCATCGTAACATTGATACGTGTCAAATCAGCACCCCGTATCCTGATACCGGTATAACCTGTTCCGGTACCGGCATCTGATTGAACTACCACCGACGAAATAGAATGAAGCAGGTAAGGAAGATCTTGCCCTTGGTTAAGTCGTTGAATAGTTTTTCGATCGATCCGCCGTGTGGCCGTTTCATTCAACAACGGTGTTTCTTGCTTGCGTTCTTTGATGATAGCAGCAGGCAATTCGATATTGCGCAGCGAGTCCCCTTTTTGTGAAGGGCTTTGCTGCGTAAATGCAGGTGTAGCTTGTAATAGCAGACAAGCGAAAATCAATTTCTTTGTGTACATACACTCAGTGTTTTTGTGCAGCAAACAAATCATTCGTGTTTGCCACGGGTTAAACAATCAATAAGGGTAAGTGAAAATTGCTTCGCTTACCTTTCCTAAACAGCATTATCTGTTCCAGGTTCTGCGGGTATTATCTCAGATACGCGTTGGCGTAACACCCCGAGGTTGCCATCCTGTTTGCAGTAAAAATTCACCGCTTCAGCATGATTTCGCGCAAAAATACTGCGTTAATTCATATTTTTCATTTAATTTTATCGAACAAATAAAGGAGCAGTATTTTCTCCAACAATACGATTGAGCATTTTATGAAAAAAACAATATTTACCTTTTTATGCGGGCTGATTGCCGCTAGCTCCCACGCCCAAAAGGTCAGCACCTATACTGTCGACGTTAATAACAACTCACAGACAACTATCAATATACAAACCGGCAACTGGCAACAGCAAAAGGTGAATACACCTGCAGGAATGTCATCGGTAATCACTATGGAAAAAGGCAGTTCATTGTTGCAAAAAGGCGCACCCGATTTGCCCAAGCTGAGCTTTTCCCTTATGATACCGAATCAAAAAAACAGTACGATAGAGATCATCGACAGTCATTTTACCGATTATGCCGGTATCGAGGTCGCTCCATCGAAGGGTAAAATTTTACGCACACTGAATCCGGCAGATGTCCCATATCAATATGGAGAAGCATACCAGAAACGAATTTTTCCCATCAGTGATCGCTACCTTGAATCAACCATATGTGTTACGCGATTTTAGGGGGCAAACCGTTGAGTTGCATCCGGTGCAATACAACCCGGTGACAAAAGTGCTGAGGGTATATAGCGATTTGAAGGTGAAAGTGAGCTATAGTGGTGTTTCGCAAGTGAATACTCTGGCTACTGACAATCCGCCGGCAAAAATTGATGAGGTGTTTGATGGCATTTATGAGAACCAGTTTATCAATTATCGTGCGTACAAAAAACTCCGCTATAGTCCGGTCACCGAAGACGGTAATCTGCTGATTCTTTGCCCTGATGTGTTTATGGCTGAAATAATGCCTTTCGTAAAATGGAAAGAAATGAAAGGATTCAGAACTTTTCTGGTAAACACGGATACGATCACAGGTGGTGTAAACGAAAATACCATAGCGAACGTAGCGAAATATTATTATCAGAACATGCAGATCGCCAACATGATCATTGTGGGTGATAATACAGCCATTCCGGCAAAAAACGAGTCGTTTACCAATCCTGATCTGGCGGGTCCTTCAGATATTGCGTATGCCTATATCAGCAACAATGATCATTATGCTGAATTTATCGTGGGCCGCTTATCAGGCGAAACGACTGAAGAGATCAGGAATATAGTGAACCGCTCGATTGCATACGAAAAAACACCCAACGCTTCAGGCAATTGGATGAGTCAGCAATTGGGTATTGCCAGCGACCAAGGTACCGGCGACGATAATCAATATGATTATGAACATATTCATGATATCGTCGATAGCAATAAAAATCAATATAATTATGTAGACTACTACGAATGTTATGATGGGGTAGCCTCGCAAGGATGGAATGATGCTGCCGGCTATCCTGATGCTACAATGTTTGAAAATCATGTCAATTCAGGTGTCAGCCTGATCAATTATACCGGACATGGCAGCACCAATGGCATTGTAACCTGTAGTTTTTCTACTTCTGAAGTGCCGTTCCTGACCAATGCCAACAAGTTACCGTTTATGTTTGTGGTGGGTTGCAGTCCGGGCAATTTCAAAAATCAGTTATGTTTTGCCGAAGCACTGATCAGGGCCGGAAGCAGCACAAATCCGCTGGGTACCTTGTCAAGTTTTATGTCTTGTATCGATCAGTACTGGGACGAGCCCATGCAGGCGCAGGATGAATTCAATGCATTGATGCGTGGTGCCAGACCCAACAATGTAAAAACCCGACTTGGTGCGATGTGTATCAATGGATGCTTTTCGATGAACGATCAGTATAATACCTTTAATGACCCCACCGGTGGCAGCGATATGACCGATACCTGGATCTTTTTTGGAGATCCAACCATTCCTATCTATAATAAAAATAATGGCGCACTCACCTGTACCCATACTGCGGAAATCGGCCGTAATGCGGTTTGGTATTCTGTAAATTGTGCTGAAGAAGGGGCGACCATAGGCCTGTATTATCAAGGAAAATACCTGGCTTCTTCCAAAGTCAACGGTGGTGTGGCTACATTCAATTTCCCGGCCGTGCTGAATCTTGATACTATCTTTATCACAGCCACCAAACAGAATTTCACTCCGTATATGGGCTTTACCCGTGTGGTAGATTTTCCGGCGGCAACTGCAGACATTACAACAGACAATGGTGTTCATGTTTACCCAAACCCGGCACAGGATTATGCGCTCATTTCTTTACAAGACAACAGCGTGATTTCCGACATACAGGTATTGGATATTCAAGGATCGGTAGTAGCCGACATCAAGGGCATTCATACCCGTGAATATCGTTTGGATCTTGCGTCACTGACAGAGGGAAATTATCTCTTGCAGATACACAACGGAGATAAAACCCTGTCGCGAAAACTTACAAAAAAGTAACTCAAATAATGTGATCAACCGGCAGACTTCGTCGGTCGATCAATGTAGCCTAAGCTTTAATTGCTCAGATTCCCCACATTAAAACCACCTCTGATAACCGGTAATCCGCGATAAGGTGACATTTGATTTTGCAACACATCGTATAAGCCATAAATCACAAAAGATACGCGGTCGCCGATAGGGAACATAAAACCGCCCCCAACCAAAATAAAGGGTACACTGCCCCGATGTGCATGTTCAACTGCCTTGCCGGTTGTCATTTCATACGACATAGAATCGAGGCTTTTATAAAAACCGAAACCGGGTTCAGCTTGCACAAATAAGGGTCCTAAAACACCCAAACGGGTAAACAACGAAACGTTATAGTCTGATGCCGAATACGGATAAACTTCCGGAAGATTATTGATCCCATTCAGGTAATCGATCTTTTGATGGGTAAAGTAATATCCGGCACTCAAGCCGAGCACGAATCGGCCGAAACCATATCCGATGGTAGGGGAAAAAAATGCCGAGTAGCCCTTATCATAAAAATTCATACCTAGGTTTCCACCGAGTAACAGGCGATCGGGATCAAAACCACCCTCTCCATATCCATAACCCCTAAGGAATTGCTTTTGTGTACTTTTCAGCGTGGTCTTGCCCATTACAGCCAAACTGAACAAAGAGCAGAGCAATATACAAGCTATACGTTTCATGTAAGTAATTTAAGTAAAGTTAAGGGTAATCGGTCAAAAAATGTATTTTGCATAAAAATGAAAGCGGAAGGTTTTCCGGCCGGCATTTAGGGTACTACAAAAATGCGAAATCTCATGCGCCCCTGAAGCAAGGCTTGCTAGGTTGAGTTCGTCCTCCGTTTACAAATTGTCAGCGACAAAGGTTCGGCAATATGCTTTTATTTGTTGTCTGACTTGTCTGAACTGTTCCATAATCTCTTCCGCAGTACCAGTCGCTTTCGCCGGATCGGGAAAATTTTGATGAAACTTTCTTGCTTTTGTTGAAAAAAAAGGACATCGTTCGTTTGCATGGTCGCAAACTGTCAGGACATAATCAAAATCAATGGCTTTGTATTCGTCGAAATGGTTCGATGTATGAGTTGAAATGTCTATTCCATCTTCTTTCATTATTTCAATTGCCTTGGCATTTACGCCATGCGTTTCTACACCTGCACTATAAACGGTAGCCCTATGGCCGGCAAAATGTCGCAAGTAGCCTTCCGCAATTTGACTTCTGCAACTGTTGCCGGTACACAATACCAATATTGATTTCTTGCCCATACTTTACACGAATAGCCATATGATGTTGATAATACAAAACTTTGGATCGAAGCCAAAAATGAGTTGCAACACGATGACTGATGTTGTGATGATGATCGGCTTTTTATATGTGATAAATTTTTGTTTCATTACTGACAGCAACCTGTATTCGGTAAACTGCAATCGGTTTGTTTAGTTTGTAATGATGATAAGGGCAATACCTGCTTTTTTTGCGGAATCCCGCATTGGTCTTGGGCCAAACAAGCAGTTGACTTACTATGCAATATAAAAGTTGCTCCGTCGAACATCAAGGTGTAACGTCCAATTGTATCACTTTGATATTCTACTTCAACTTCAGCATCTTCCAAATTTAATTGTTTTTCGGCAAGTTCGATGATGTTCAACAATTTTACCGGTTGTAATCTGTGCTCAAAATCATTTGCATACCATAATTGAAAATTGATGGTCTTTTCTTTGCGGATTGTTCCGCCACAATCGATAAAGTTCCTGCTTACCTGCCCGACTTCAGTTACATGAAAATGTTCGGGAATGTAAGTTCCCTTATCGAGCTTAAACGCTAGCTTGTGCAATGTGGGTAAAAGTGCTTTAATTTGGGAGAGTTTCATTTTGTATTCTTAGGGTTAACAACAATTTCTTTTCCTACTGTTGAGTTTAACTGACATGTTGCCGAAATAATGCCGCAATTTTTCAATGGCTTTTTCATCTATGCAATAACAAATTGCGTTGCCTTCAATAGTCCCTTTGATCAGTCCTGCATTTTTGAGCTCTTTCAGATGTTGCGAAACGGTCGGTTGCGCCAAGGGCAATTCGTTGACGATGTCGCCGCAAATGCATGTATCCGCTTTCATCAAATATTCCATAATCGCTACGCGGGCAGGGTGTCCGATGGCTTTCAGCAGTGTGGCCATCGCGTTTTGCTTGTTGGTAAAATGATCTGTTTTGGTTGCCCCCATGTTGTTGCTTGAAATATTAATATTGCAATATTACGATAAAGATATAAAAACACAACATTATCCTGCGGAAATTTTATACCGCCTTGTTCGGTAGAATACTGGCAACACGCTGATTCAAGCATCTTCCGGCAGACAGTTAATATATGTAGGCAACTCGATAAGATCGACACCAGTAGTTTACGGTCTGGCGGTAGTGGAACCGGTTTGCGCAAAACTTAATTCACAAAAAGCTCAGCAGGGGTCTCACATTTTTTTCTCGTGGATGTGTTTATTTAGCCGTCACACAGATTGCCACACGCCGGTTTTGAGCCCGACCTTCGGCTATTGTATTATCCGCAATGGGCATTTGCGTACCAAAGGATTCATAGGGCTTTGCATCGAACGATTCTTTGGTAAGTCCTTTGCCGATCAGTTGATCATAAACGGCTTTGACACGGGCATTGGCCAACTTCGTGCTTTTCACCGTATCTCCGGCATTGTCGGTAAAGCCACCTAATTTAACTTTTACGGTCGGATAGGCTTTTAAAATTTCTGCAATATTTGCGATCTGCCGTTCAGCACTCTTCTTCATGTTTGCCTTATTCGGTTCAAACAAAACATACTCGAAAGGGAACCAAACTTTCTCCTCAGGCATTGCTACAGGGTCGGTGATAAATAAATACAATTTATCCTCAACCGAACCTTTATACGCATCAATTTCAATACCATTCGCCAGCTTTATTCGGGTTGAGTCGCCTTTGTTTACAATCCAGTTACCGGCAGAATCAAGTTTGCCTATGGTATAATCGGTCATATTAACGACTGTATTAACTGCAGAATCAATTTTTGTACTTGCCTTATTCACGGCATCATCGATTGATGCGCCGGCAGAATCAATTGCCAGATTCGCACTTTTCTCGGTTTCATCACTGCTTTGGTTACAACCCTTCATCCACCAAAAAAGACCAATACCCAATAAAAGTACCAGGATGACAGGAAAAACCCATTTCTTCCGGGTTGCATCAGGAGTTTCGCTTGCAGCAAGGTTCGGAGCGACTGGCTCACCGCTATGGCTGGTTACACGGGCCGAATTGAAATTCGTCAATGAACCGGGCATAGCAGCATCGATCTCGCCTTGATACTGACCCAACCAGGTGAGCACACTGTTGATACTTAGCTTTTCTGCAAGCATTTTTCTTCCTAAATATCCGGCAATCAACGCCGATGCTGCCGTAAACAATAATGACGATGATGACGATTTGATACCGGCATCATTTGAGGTAAGATTGGCAACACTCGCAAAACGATCAGCCAGCAACAGATCGCAAAACGATTTGCCCAGCCGCAGCACTTCAGTGGGTGGTTCAGGCATCGCCATTCCCGCGGTAACTTCAGCTGATAAATCGGGATGTCCGCTTGCTTGTTGCATGTATTCACTCAGTGACGCATGAGCAGTGGAAGATGCATGCAATACGGCATTCAACAAAGCAGGAATAATTCCATCCATGGCTTTATGGATCGATTGCTCATTCTCACCCAAAGATACAGAAGCCGCAGCGGCTAATTGGGGGGTGTTGAGCGACTGTATGATATCGCGTAAATTACTCATGCGTTATAAAAATTAGCGGTTGATTTAAAACTCGTTGCAAAATAAAAAAAATATTTCTGTAGATCACCACACGATCATCACTATTTGGTTAATGCAACGCTGAACCGCTGTCGCGCGATCGGTGCCGGTATGCGAAAAAAAGTCGATTCAGACGAAAAAAACTACATTTGCAAAATGGTTTGGATCGATAAAATTGCGTTACCGGAATTTCCCCTGTTGCTCGCACCCATGGAAGATGTGAGTGATCCGCCTTTTAGGGCTGTGTGTAAAGAAAATGGCGCCGATCTGATGTATACAGAATTTATCAGCAGTGAAGGATTGATCAGGGATGCGATTAAAAGCCGGCGCAAACTGGATATATTCGATTATGAACGACCGATCGGGATACAGATCTTTGGGGGCGACGAAGAAGCCATGACGCTGTCCGCAAAAATCGTGCAGGCAACCGGCCCTGACCTCCTGGATATTAATTTTGGCTGTCCGGTGAAGAAAGTAGTCTGTAAAGGTGTCGGTGCGGGAATTTTAAAAGATGTACCCAAAATGGTGTCGTTGACCAAAGCTGTAGTTGATTCGGTAGGCATACCGGTTACGGTAAAAACCCGTTTGGGTTGGGACAACGATAGTAAAAATATTGAGGAAGTAGCCGAACGTTTGCAGGACGTGGGCATCAAGGCTTTATCGATTCATGGACGAACAAGGGCGCAAATGTACAAGGGGGAAGCAGATTGGCGACTCATTGCTGCAGTAAAAAATAATCCGCGTATACACATTCCTATTTTTGGCAATGGCGATATCGACTCGCCCGAAAAAGCCTTGGAATATAAAAACCGATATGGTGTAGATGGGGTCATGATCGGTCGCGCAGCTATTGGTTATCCCTGGATCTTTAATGAAATCAAACATTATATTCAAACCAGGGAAACCCTCGCACCACCGGCTATCGAAGAACGGGTAAGGGTTTGCCGGAAACATCTCGAATATTCGCTTCGTTGGAAAGGGCCTAAAGCGGGCATACTGGAAATGAGGCCTCATTATTCAAATTATCTCAAAGGTTTATCGCATATCCGCGATTTCAGAATGGAACTGGTGCATGCGACTTCCTTGGAACAGATCGAGGAAATTTTCGATCGTATTGTTGCCCATTACAGCCGTCTGGAAATAGTTTAGGCATTTCAGCCTTTTCTGACAAAAGACCTTTACTTTTGCCCCCTAATCAAGATACACATGGCGCAGGTAAAAAAAGGCGATATCATTAAAGTGCATTACAAAGGCACTTTAAGCGACGGTTCATTATTCGACAGTTCTGAAGGTAAAGATCCACTGGAATTTACCGTAGGCGACCAGATGGTGATCTATGGGTTCGACAATGGTGTGATTGGTATGCAGGTGGGTGATAAAAAAACCCTGAATATTCCTTGTTTGGAAGCCTATGGCGAAATCAATGAAGATTTGTTGATTGAAATTCCCAAAACGGAATTACCGGAAGAACTTGGCGAAGTCAGTGAAGGTATGCAATTGAATATGGTGGATCAGCAGGGATTTGAACTGCCGGTAGAAGTAATTGAAGTCCGCGACGATGCCATAGTATTGGATGGCAATCATCCTTTGGCCGGCCAGGACCTCAACTTTGAGGTAGAGTTGGTAGAGATCGTGGGGGCCTGATAAACCCTTTTCATTGTATACAGCTGAAGTCCCTTGACTTTAGACTTCACGCATCTTCAAAATATCGGCGCTACGGATACCCCTTTCAGTTTGCTGAACGGTACAACATTCATTGTGCAGATCGTGTTCGAAAAACAATACCCAATTTTCATTTACGGCACGACCAAGTATCATTTCTTTTTCTTTCAGGGTTTCCAGGGGTTGCATATCATAGGCCATTACCCAGGGCAGCGATACGTGGGCCAAAGAAGGGATAAGATCAGCACAGAAAAGCACGGGTCGTTCGCCATACCTGATCAGGGGTAACATCATGCTATCGGTATGGCCATGTACAGTAAGGATGTCAATATTGTCGGACAAAGAAAGTTCTTGTTCGCCCACAATAAATTTTAACCGACCTGATTCCTGCAGGGGTAACATATTTTCTTTCAGGAAGGAAGCTTTCTCTCTGATGTTTGGCTGAATTGCTGACTGCCAGTGATTTTCATTTGTCCAATAGGTTGCACGAGGGAAAGCCGGCTGTAGTTTGTCTCCGACCCGATCGACCGCCCCACCACAATGGTCGAAATGAAGATGGGTCAGCAATACATCGGTGATATCTTCGGCTGCAAATCCGCAATTCCTGATCGACTGCATCAGCGTATCTTCTCCGTGCGGATAATAATGACTGAAAAATTTCTCGTCCTGCTTGTTGCCCATACCGGTATCAACCAGTATCAGTTTTTGGCCGTCTTCGATCAGCAGGCAACGCATGGCCCAGCTACACATATTATTTTCGTCAGCAGGATTCACTTTATTCCACATGCTTTTAGGCACCACACCATGCATGGCTCCACCGTCTAGTTTAAACAGACCTGTATCAAGGCTATGTAATTTCATAGCTGCGAAGGTAAAAAGAAATTCTGAGTGCTAATTTGCTGTTTGCCCTGTAAAATTGTTCATGTGCCTATGTGCCAAATAATCAATTCAGGTACGGTGATGAATTGGAGCAAAAATGTTTAGCGCTAAAAGTGACAGCAGTCAACTGCCTATCGTTCATTCGCGTATTGATACCACGGCTGTCTCAGCATAGGGCTGATGTCTGTGGCCCGAGCGGAAGAAAATGGACAAATTTGCCGAAAATATCCAGCGGACAAACTGTTGAAGCCTGCGGCAAAGGTCTCCGTGTGCGACGCAATTGCGATGAATAGTGCTCCGGACGCTGACCCCCCAAAAATTATAATTTCTTTTGCACGGCGCTGCCCTATGCTGTTTACAACTTTTTCAACCCTGCACCTTGCTTTCCCTTAATTTTGTTATCCCTTTTTTACAACATCATGCAATTTTCTCATCTTCATAACCATACCCAATTTTCGTTGCTCGATGGTGCCAGCAGTATCAAAAAGCTCTACAAGAAGGCGATTGCCGATAATATGCCGGCTATGGCCATCACCGATCATGGCAATATGTTCGGGGTTTACGATTTTGTAAAAGAAGCGAAGAAATATGTAGATGAAAATGGGAAATTGCTGGTCAAGCCCATTGTCGGCTGCGAATTTTATATCGTACAGGACCGAAGTGTACAGCAGTTTACCAAAGACAAGAAGGATGTTCGCTTTCATCAGCTCATGCTGGCAAAAAACAAACAGGGGTATAAAAACCTGATGAAGCTTTGTTCGCTGGGGTATACCGAAGGATTGTACGGCAAATACCCGCGTATCGACAAACAACTAGTACTGCAATATCATGAAGGATTGATCGCAACCACCTGCTGTCTGGGGGCTTCGGTGCCGCGAACCATCTTGAAAGACGGTGAAGAAGCCGGTGAACGGGAATTTAAGTGGTGGTTGGATATTTTTGGGGAAGATTATTATGTTGAACTGCAAAGACATGACATACCTGACCAGATCAAGGTA
>CAZFKA010000105.1:0-10776 GCA_964519155.1 uncultured Bifidobacterium sp.
GGCTCGTTGCGCTCAACCTCTTCTTCATAATAAGTAGTTCCATCATAAAAACCCCTGATCTGTCCGGCTGCGGGCAACAGATGAAACAGGTAACAGATAAAGAAAAGGGTCTTTTTCAATCGTCGTTTTTTCAACGTTAAAAATAATGATTTTATTCGGTATTACCCAACATCAGGTAAGCCTTGATAAAACCATCCAGATCGCCGTCCATCACCGGTCCTACATTGCCGACTTCATAATCGGTGCGGTGATCTTTGATCATTTTATAAGGATGAAAAACATACGACCGGATCTGCGACCCCCATTCGATTTTTTTCTTCCCCGCATTGGTTTTATTTTTCAGTTCTTCCTGCTTTTGCAATTCCAGTTCATATAACTGCGATTTCAACATTTTTATTGCCTTCTCACGATTCTCGCCCTGGGTACGCGATTGCTGACATTCAATAATAATCCCGCTGGGTATATGTTTCAGCCTTACGGCCGTCTCTACTTTATTTACATTTTGGCCGCCCTTGCCCCCTGCCCTGAAAAAGTCCCATTCCAAATCGGCGCTATTCACTTCAATTTCGATACTGTCGTCAACCATGGGGTAGACAAACACCGAAGCAAATGAGGTATGTCGTCGTGCGTTGGAATCGAAAGGTGAAATACGTACCAAGCGATGAACCCCGTTTTCCGATTTCAATAAACCATAGGCAAAGGGCCCTTCCACTTCAATGGTCGCTTGTTTGATACCGGCACCGTCGCCCCATTGAATATCGAGTTCACTCACCTTAAAACCACTTTTTTCGGCATACATCCTGTACATGCGCAACAACATTTCAGCCCAGTCCTGACTTTCGGTCCCCCCCGCACCTGAATTGATCGTGAGGATAGCCGGCAATTCATCTTCCGGATGATTGAGCGTACTTTTAAACTCCAGTTCATCAATTTTCTCCAGTGCGTGCTGACAAGCTTGTTTCACTTCATCCTCCCCTGCCTCACCTTGTTTCCAAAATTCAAAAAGCACCTTGAAATCTTCGAGTGATTCTTTCACCGAACGGTAGAGATCTACCCAAAAAGTATTTGTTTTGATCTCTTTCAAAATGGCTGTAGCACGCTGATTATCGTCCCAGAACCCCGGTGAAAGACTCAACTGTTTATCATTGTCGATTTTATCTTTTTTCTCTTCTATTGAAAGAAAATGTCCCAATGCCTCAACGCGAGAAGTCATTTCTTTAATTTGTTCAATAGTCATAGTCGGCAAATGTACTTTAATTTCATTTTTTTATGGAGGTAAATATGATCCCTCAAGGAGTTTTAATTGACCGATAATTGAAAAAAAATAGTAGACGATCATGAACGCTTCTGTAGCGAACCCCAAAAAGCAATCTGCGGGATTTTTCGATGTGACGCACAATAAATAATAAAAAAACAAAACGCTTGATCCCATACTACCCTGCCGGAAAAAATAGCAATGCCTTTGGAAAGCATAGCATTTGAAAGCGTTACACCTCTTTCAACAATGAATTCATCTTTTTCAATGGCTGTATGTAGGTTAATCCGTAACTTGCGCTCAATTTCATCAACCCATGTCGCGCCATTCCGCTTCCTTGCTCGTTCTCTTGCTTTGTTGCTTTTGCCACCGCGGTTTCACCGAAGACAAAAAATTCACATTATCCGGTTATGTCCGCGACCATAGCAGTGGCGAAAATCTGCCTGCTGCCAATGTTGGTATTGTTGAACTCAAACGCGGTGTCAATACCAATAGTTATGGATTTTATTCCATTTCCATGCCCGGTGGACAATACAACCTCAAGGTTAGTTATCTCGGTTTTGAAACACAGATCATCCCCCTCACAATAGACAAAGATGTGGTGATGAATATTGAACTGCTCCCTAAAAATGTGGTGCAAAAAGAGATCGTGATCAAAGATGTACGTAAAGACAATCATGTGAAAAGCACCGAAATGGGTATGCACCAACTCAGTATGGAAAACGTAAAAAAACTCCCGGTCATCATGGGTGAGGTCGATATACTTAAATCGCTGCAACTACTGCCGGGTGTGAGTTCGGCGGGCGAAGGCCAAAGCGGATTTTATGTGCGGGGAGGTGGACCCGATCAAAACCTCATTCTGCTCGATGATGCAGTGGTATACAATACCGGTCACCTTTTCGGGTTCTTTTCTGTATTCAATGGAGATGCCATCAAAAATGTTACGCTGATTAAAGGGGCGCCACCGGCCAATTACGGCGGGCGTTTATCTTCGGTAGTGGATGTGACCATGAAAGAAGGAAACAATAAAAAATATCAGGTCGAAGGCGGTCTCGGGTTGATCGCTTCACGATTGTCGGTACAAGGCCCCCTGCGAAAAAACAAATCTTCGTTCATGCTCAGCGCACGGCGAACCTATGTAGACGCTTTGGTGAAACCCTTTGTGAAATCGACCAGCAGCTTTAAAGGATCAGGGTACTATTTTTACGACATAAATGCCAAGGTCAACTATATCCTGAGCAAAAAAGACCGGCTTTACCTCAGCGGCTACCTGGGTAAAGATGTTTTTACTTTCAGCAATAAGGAAAGAACATTTTCAGTAAACGTCCCTTGGGGTAACAAGACTGCAACCTTGCGATGGAATCATGAATTTACCAATAAGCTTTTTGTCAATACCACATTAACCTATAACGATTATAATTTTACCTTTAGTGGCGGACAGGAAAATTTCAAGGTAAAATTTTATTCAGGCATTCGCGATTGGAGCGGGAAATTCGATTTCGATTATTACAGCAAATTCAACCACAATTTCAAATTTGGCGGATTGTATACCTATCATACCTTCACCCCCAGTACGGTCAGCGGAGAGGCTTCCGGAGTAGAGTTTGCGCCCGATCAAACGTTTAGAAAATATGCGCATGAACTCGGTGCATATGTGTTGGACGAATTTGATTTGGGTTCAAAAATAAAAGTGAATATCGGTCTGCGTTACTCGCGTTTTATGCAAGTGGGGCCTTATACCCGGTATAGCTTCGACCAGAACGGTAATAAAACCGATAGCACGCGTTACGAACAAGGCGATATTGCCAAAAGTTATGGCGGATTTGAGCCACGTTTCAATATCCGATACAGCCTCAACGAAACCACTTCACTCAAATTGAGCACCGCCAAAACCTATCAGTATCTGCATTTGGTTACCAACAACGGCTCCACCCTGCCCACCGATATCTGGAGCCCCAGTACCTATTTTGTAAAACCGCAAATGGCCTGGCAATATAGTGCGGGTGCCTTTAAAAATTTCTTCGAAAATAAGCTCGAAACCTCTGTAGAAGTGTATTACAAAGATATGCGTAACCTGCTCGAATACCGTGAAGGTTATGTGCCATCGTCTCTTCGTGATGTCGATTACGATTTTGTATTCGGTAAAGGATATGCCTACGGCGCCGAGTTTTTTATCAATAAAACAAAAGGCAGACTCACCGGCTGGCTGGCTTATACCCTTGCATGGACTTACCGAAAATTCGATCAGCTTAATAGTGGTGATCGCTATTTTGCCAAATATGATCAACGGCACAATATCTCTTTTACCACCACTTACGACATCAATAAAAAATGGACTGTTTCAGGTGTTTTTGTTTTTGGCTCAGGCAATCGTGTAACATTACCGACCAGCTTGTACACCATTGACAATCAACTTTACCAGGAGTACAGCAAGCTCAACAATTATTCATTGCCACCTTATCATCGTCTCGACCTTGCAGCCATTTATACCCCGCGTGCCGCCTCAACCAAAAAATTAAAAGGCAGTTGGACCTTTTCAATCTATAACGTATACAGCCGGCAAAATCCTTATCTTGTTTATCTCGACGTACAAGGAGGGGTCAGCAGTGCCAGTGGTGTATCGTTGAAAGTAAAACAAGTGTCCATTTTCCCAATTCTTCCCAGTATCACCTACAACTTCAAATTCAATTAGGCCCATTTATTTTGGGGGTTCAGCCCATGACGCTCCTCAGCGACAACGGCGATGGCACCGTTCAACTAAGGAACCGCCCCCGGCAAAACAGCATCCGTGTAAAACAAACAACGATGGCTATTGATCATTTGTCTTTTTTTATCCATAATCTAAACGGGTGCGCAACAGAAATCGAAAACATAACTCCGCACCACCGAATTCGCAAATAGCCGCTGGAGTCCTCCACTTATCTAGCAAAGTTTTAATGCAAATACAGTGAAAGGTGTAGCATGAAGACAAGACGGGTAACAACAAGTTTAGGCTCATAGCTTTTTGTTGAATTTGCTTTGGGAATACTTGAACAAGACATCCATTCAACAGATATTTATGAACTTAATTTTGAGTAAAACAGCAGTATAGATATATCCATAAAGCAAATTGAATAAAGAGAAGTTTATACAGAAGAAGAAGCGGACAAAATCACAAATGAATGGCTCGAAAGATAGTATGGACAAAGTGTAACCTCCTTTAGGTAAAAGACATTTCCAACACTTGAAACGACTTATAACTTTACACCAACCTTCGGCATTGAACAAATGTGAAATTGACAGAAACGACACAAATCAAAGTTGGTTATCTTTGGCAGCACATTTCTAATGGAAATGGAATGCTAGTATCAAATCACGCATATAATGGAAATGGGATATTTATTGGATTCAATTTCAAGACAGCTAAGAAATGAGAAATAAAATTCATTTTTTTATCGGTGTAATTACAGTTGTAGCTTTTATAGTTACAGGCTTGTTTATGCGATTGGGTTTTCATCATCTAACAATAGATGACATTACGCATAGAATGATGTTTAGAGCTAATCATATCTATATTTTATTTACATCCTTGCTCAATTTTTCAATGGCTTTTTTCAAACGTTCAAACCGAAAAAGCCTTGAAATTATTGCATCATCTTTTATTTTAATAGCTACACTTGGCGTAATAGTTAGTTTTTTTATAGACCCTCAAACGGGTAACATACAAAGAGACATAACCCGATTTTCGGTTATTGGATTATTTATTGGCTTTGCGATTCAATTAATAATTTTACAAATCAATGCTAAGACTGAGTCAAAAAATTAAAAATTCTTTAAACGAACATTATGCATCGCTATTAGGCTGAGTAGCGTTTAAGGAATACGCCCCGAATCCTGTCCGCCTGCGCATGAATCCCGCAACAGCAGCCGAATCCATAATTAAAATAAAACATCGAAAAAAAATTAATGGAATAAATTGTACCGGCTATTATATTTGAAAAAAAAATAATTATGACACCACTTAAAAACATTTTCCTTGTTTGTTCCCTGTCCCTGATCTCAACGCTTTCTTTTGCACAAGAACGTATTGTTGGCAACGATGTCGATGCACACGGTTGTCGCCCTTCTGCCGGGTATACCTGGTCGGTGATCAAAAACGAATGTATCCGAACATTTGATGAACCCATACAGTTGGCCGAAGTGAAATCGAAAGGCACTTACCAAGCCAGCGCCACCGTTATATTCAGCGCTGATAAGAAAAAAGCAGAAATTTTTGTTGTTGAGGAAAGAAACAGTGTTGTATTGATTCGAAGCGGAAAAGCCGGAAATTATATTTGGAAAAAAGGTGCCTGGAGTTTAAGCGATAAAGGGGGTTACAAATTGAAAAAAGGAAAAGTATTGGTTTATAAGAGTAAATAAAAAAAATCACTCCAAATCCATTTATAAAAAGCTGTAAGGTATTTGCAGCTTTTTTTGCTTACTTTATTTCATTACACGCCAAACTACCTATTCCTCCAGATAATCCAGATCCTTATGATAACTCTCTTTCAAAAGACTGGCCGCCACAAACGCCGTGACACAACAGATGATACCGGTAATCAGTCCACTGTTTAATTTACTGCTACCCAGGGTTTGCAAAAACGTGTAAAAAAAGGAAATCGGCACCAGCGATGCCCGAATAAAATTGGGTACCGATGTGGTGACGGTCGCGCGAATATTGGTGCCAAATTGCTCCGATGCTGTAGTAATCAGTACGGCCCAATATCCTGCCGCAAATCCCAAGACACTAAACAGCAAGTAAAAATACTGCACCGCCGCGCCATACATCATAAAGTAAGCAATGACCATCAGCAAGGTCCCGAATACAAAATACTGCAATACTCTTTTACGGCTTTTCAACAACTGACTCATCACACCCGAAAGCAGGTCGCCGGCCGTGACACCGGCATAGCAATACATGATGGATTTCGCCGGCATGATTTCACCGCGGATTCCGAGTTCCTTTCCCAATTCCGGACTTAGAGTGATCAATATACCAATCACATACCAAATCGGCAAACCAATGAGGATACATTTGATGTACGTAAGCAGTCGTTGTTTATTAAGAAATAATAACGAAAGGCTCCCCAACTGCCTCGACGATTCTTTGGTCATTTTGTAGATGCCGGATTCAAACATACTCACCCGCATCAACAACAGCAGCAGACCCAATACCCCACCCACAATATAACAAGTGGTCCAGGGAACATGAAACACCGCTAATGACCCGGCCAGTATTGCCCCCGAAACACCTACGGTAGCTACAATAGTGGTGCCCCAGCCTCGTTTGTCTTTGTGTAGAATTTCAGACACCAGTGTGATACCTGCACCCAGTTCACCGGCCAACCCTACACCCGCCATGAATCGCAAAATTCCGTATTGGGTGATATTGGTGACATAGGCATTGAGAATATTGGCAAGCGAGTACAATACAATAGATCCAAACAAAACTGACAGCCTCCCTTTTTTGTCACCGAGAATTCCCCACATCAGTCCGCCAAACAACATACCGATCATTTGTAGGTTGAGCAGATATAATCCGTTGCTTTCTAATGCGTCGGCACCAATACCAATCGCCATGAGGCTCGGTTTGCGTACCACACTGAATAAAACCAGATCGTAGATATCAACAAAATAACCGAGCGCAGCCACCAATACGGGAATGCTAAAAACTTTCGATTGTGAATTCATCCTTGCTATTTTGAAATTTCAAAAATTTGACGATTTGAAAATAATCAAATTGCCTGAAATACCAAGCAATTAATGGATGGCAAGTGAACGCACCCACCAAAATAATTGAACTGCGAAACCAGATAACTGTTAGGAGTTTGTATCCAAACCCTCTTGTTTCTTACCACTCAATGCAAACTTAATGATCACCGGCAGGGTGGTCACGAGGATGATCACCACTACAATGATCTCCAATCGGGTTTTGATCCAGGGAAATTGTTTACTCAAAAATAAACCGGCCAGCATCATGGAAAAAACCCAGGCGAATGAGCCGATAAAATTATAAAGCGTAAATTTTTTGTAATCCATTTTAACCACACCAGCTACTATGGGGACAAAGGTGCGAATGATGGGTAAAAAACGCGCAGCGATAATGGTTAAGGCTCCATTTTTTTCATAAAACTTCTGGGCAGACAACAGGTGCCGCTTTTTGAAGAAGAAAGTATCCTTACGGGAGTATATAAACGGACCTGACTTTTTACCAAACCAATAGCCCACCACATTTCCTAACACGCCCGCTAAAGCGATCATGATCATGATAAAAATATAATGAACATTGAAGAACTCTGTAGCCAGTTCCTCTGCATAAATACCGGCCACAAATAGCAGTGAATCGCCGGGAAGAAAAAAACCAACAAACAAACCGGTTTCGGCAAAGATCACAAAAAGGAGCAGGTATAATCCGCCCATTTGAATATACCATTCGGGATTGAGAATCGTTTCTTTCAGGGTGTGCAGCATAAGGTGGTGTTGAGTTGGCAAATATAGGAGGTTTATCCATTATTACCATCTTAAAAAAGCGGATCGCCCCGTTGTCAAAAAACAAACTACATGGCCATTTTTTTATATATTTAGCCTTTTAAAAAAAAATACATGGAAAAACAAAACACGGCGTCAAACAATTCTGCACTGGCCACCATTATCTCCGTATTTTTCTTTTGGGGATTTGTCGCTGCGAGTAATGGCGTACTCATTCCGATGCTCAAAAACCATTTTCAGCTATCACAGTTCCAATCGCAGTTGGTTGACTACGCCTTCTATTTTGCTTATTTTGTCGGTTCCCTGATTTATTTTTTTTGGAGCAAAACCCTTGGCGATCCCTTTAACAAATACGGCATGAAAAAAGGTTTGGTCCTGGGTTTGATCATCAGTGCCATGGGTGCTTTACTTTTTGTGCCGGCTGTTACTTTCGACCAATATATATTTTTTCTCGTCGGTCTCTTTGTCATCGCCTTCGGATTTTCATTGTTGCAGATCGTTGCCAATCCTTTTGTGATCAATCTCGGTGATCCGGCTAAAGGCTCCTTCCGACTAAATCTCGCGGGTAGTATAAATTCACTCGGCACCTCTCTCGGACCGGTGATCTTCGGTTTTGCCTTTTTTGGTTCAGCTAAATCCGCTGCCGTAAAAGACATCGGAATGGAGGCCATCAAAATGCCATTTATCATTTTAAGTATTGTGCTATTACTCGTTGCTGCATTTTTGGCCTTTTCGAAATTACCCAGCCCCAAAAATGAAGAGGTGATGGAAAGCAGTCTGGGGGCTTTGAAATATCCTCAGTTAACACTCGGTATGATCGCCATTTTTGTATATGTCGGTGTGGAAGTAACGATTGGCAGCAATATGGGTGCCTTGCTTGAAAACAAAGATATCAAAGGCATCGACCATACCCAGATCGCGAAATATATTTCATTGTACTGGGGTAGTCTGATGATCGGTCGTTGGACCGGTGCACTCCATGTGTTCAACATGAGCAAACCTGTAAAAATGATTATGAATGTGGTGATTCCCTTTGTTGCCTTTGGTGTGGTATTATTTTTTAATAATCTTAAAGAAGGCGATGTTTCAGACTTGTATATCTATGCGGTGTGGATCCTTGTATTTATCGTAGCCAATTTTTTGGCGGCCGAAAAACCGGCCCGTACCCTCATGTTATTTGGGCTCGCTGCCACCCTTATGATGCTGGTCGGTTTATTTACCACCGGTGATGTTGCTTTATATTCTTTCATGAGTGGCGGATTATTTTGCAGTGTCATGTGGCCCTGTATTTTTAACCTCGCCATAGCCGGTTTAGGCAAATATACCACACAAGGATCTTCTTTACTGATCATGATGATCTTGGGTGGTGCCATCATTCCACCCCTGCAGGGAAAATTGTCTGATCTGCCTGCTATTGGTATTCACCAGTCCTATTGGGTAGCGGTGGTCTGCTTCCTGTTTTTAGCCTGGTATGGTTTCCATGTGCGTAAATTGCTTTTAAAACAAGGAATCGACTATGACACAAACACTCCGGCTGGGCATTGATATTGGCGGCACTAAAGCTGCCTTTGGTCTGGTAGACGACAGCGGAAAAATACTGGCACAAGGCAGTCTTTCCACCAGAGGGCATCAGGATGCAAAAGCGTTTACCCAGGCATTATACGAGGCAGTGAGCACCACACTGACCGCCGAGCAAATGCAACAGATTATTTCACTCGGCGTCGGCGCACCCAATGGCAATTACTATACCGGCAATATCGAATTTGCGCCCAACCTGGAATGGAAGGGTGTCATTCCCCTGGCAAGTTTGCTGAATGAAAAATTTATTTTACCGGTGAAAGTAACCAACGACGCGAATGCAGCAGCGATGGGTGAAATGTTGTACGGTGCTGCTCGTGGAATGAAAGATTTTATTATGGTGACTTTGGGAACCGGTGTGGGCAGTGGCTTTGTTGCCAATGGGCAATTGATATACGGACATGATGGCTTTGCCGGCGAACTCGGGCATGTCATTGCCGTGCGCGACGGCAGAATGTGTGGTTGTGGCCGCCAAGGCTGTCTTGAAACATATACTTCCGCCACCGGCATCGTACATACTGCAGTAGAATTTGTTCGAAAAAAAGAAACCAACAGCCCCTTAAAAACGCATACGGATATCAATGCCATGGACATCTATCATGCTGCTGCCGCGGGAGATGAACTGGCGTTGGACATATTTAACTATACGGGAAAAATATTGGGGCAAACTTTAGCTGATGCTGTAGCCATTACCAGTCCGGAAGCCATTATACTTTTTGGTGGACTCGCCCGTGCCGGTGAATATATTTTTACTCCCACCCGAAAATATTTTGAAGAAAACTTATTGAAAATTTATCAAAACAAAGTTCAGTTGCTGCATTCACAATTACCCGAAAATGATGCTGCCATATTGGGTGCCGCAGCTTTATAATGCAAAAAAACGCAATTATTTATATCCTCGCCAGATTCTGCTTTCTTTGTCGAATAACCACACGATACCTTTCGCATACGCAAAGTTGAACAAAGAGGGCATGGGCGCCTCTTCCGGTAAGAGTTTCGTTGCTGTCATATATCCTTCAAGATTGTAAAATTCAAGATGGTGCTTTTCAATATTCAGCAACATCAGCTCCTGATTTTTGATAGCCGTAAAAATAACAGTAGAAGTATTATAGTGTTCTTCAAGTTCGGCTACATCTTTGTCGGGATTTTTAGTGGTATTTTGCAAATGTAATTGTATCATATATTCCTGTTCATAGGCAGTAGTATTGTAAACAGCAACCGCTAAATGTTCGTTGTTCGTGAGAAAGTAGATCCGCTTTTTTACAGGATCATAACTACCCACACTGTTTGCGGATGGTTGATACATACCCTCTCTAATGATTTCGGTGCCAAAGGGAATACCTTGTTTATTGAGTTGGTATTCACGGATGCCATAATCGTTATACCCGTTCGATTGAATACTTTTATGCTGACTGTAATACCACAAGACTCTCAGG
>CAZFKA010000106.1:0-10714 GCA_964519155.1 uncultured Bifidobacterium sp.
TTGTATGGCTGCGCAAAATGCTTCTGCACAATTGGGCGCACAACATTATCGTATCTGGTCGGTGAAAGAAAAAAAGGAAGTGAATTTGCAGGCAATTGTCGACGATATGGAAAATTATGACGTCGTTTTTTTTGG
Organism: uncultured Bifidobacterium sp.; assembly: GCA_964519155.1. Classification (GTDB taxonomy): domain Bacteria; phylum Bacteroidota; class Bacteroidia; order Chitinophagales; family Chitinophagaceae; genus OLB11. The sequence continues at coordinate 136 of CAZFKA010000106.1, forward strand.
TGAAGAACACAACGACTCTGTTACACATTTTCTGGAAGCAGGTTTGTTTGAGCAACTTTACAATGCTTATGGATCAACAATGGTTTTGTCGATGGAAATGTTCGACCGTGATGTACAAACCGTCATGGATGAATATTTGTACGATGGTATCCGGGAAAAAAGTTTCCTGAAAGATGCCCGTACCTGGAGCAATTATCGTGATTATAAACCCATGGTAGAATTTGCCAAAAAAAACAAACTGGATATTATTTGTGCAAATGCGCCTACCCGTTATACCAATCTTGCCGGGCGCATGGGACAGCAAGCGCTCGAAAATTTATCGCCTGCGTCGAAGCGGTTTTTTGCTCCACTGCCTTACGATACGGCATCAGGGGCATATTACGAAAAGCTGATGGCCCTTACCGGTCACAGCGTTGCCGATACGGCCAAAAAAGCACCGGCTGCTATGATGGGCGGATTCAATATGATATTATCACAGTCGTTGTGGGACGCCACGATGGCCTGGTCGATCGCCGAGTACTTTTCTGCCTACCGTGATGTAAAGGTCATGCAAGTCAATGGCCGTTTTCATAGTGATGAAGGTTTTGCAGCCGTTACACAATTAAAAAATTATAATCCCTCGATCCGTGCGCTCATTATCTCCACAGGCTCAAGCGAGTCTTTTCCGAATATTCAGTGGGATGAATTCAAACATTTGGGCGACTATATCATCATCACCGACCCGGCGGTACCGAAGACCTACGAACAGTAGCTTCGTTAAAAAAAGTTTACTTTTATTCTTCGAAATAAACCCGTTTGACCCGTTGCGAAATGCCGGTCAATATTTCATACGGAATCGTATCGGCAGATCGCGCCACCTCGGTAACCGCATATTGCTCACCAAAAATCTCTACCGTATCTCCTTCCACGGTTTGCGGCAGATCGGTGATATCGAGCATACACATATCCATACACACATTGCCCACTATCGGCACCAGTTGGTTGTGTAGGTACATCGATCCTTTACCATTTCCGAGTCTTCGGGGCACACCATCAGCATACCCGACACATACGGTACCAATCACCGTATCGCGGCTTACTGTACCTTTTCGGTTATACCCTACTGCGTCACCGGCATTGATTTTTTTGATCTGGGCAATGCTTGTTTTCAAACGACTCACATTGCGCAACGCCGGTTTCATTTGTGCTGTTGAATCGATGCCATAAAGCCCTAAGCCCAGTCGAACCATATCGAAATGCAAATGCGGATGCCGAACGATACCTGACGAATTGCAGAGATGACGGATAAAAGGGTAGGGCAAGGTTGCGGCCATCACCGATGTCATTTCGGTAAATAATGCAGACTGTTGCGTTGTAAACGAATCAAGGGACGCATCTTCACTACCGGCCAGATGCGAGAAAACCGATGCGATCTTCACTTCTTTATGCTGAACTAAAAACTCACTGAGGGTGATGATCTCCGCTTGTTCAAAGCCTAAGCGGTGCATACCCGTGTCGAGTTTGATATGGATAGGATAGCTCACACAATCGGCTGCAGTGGCGGCTTCCAACATTTTGTGCAAGGTGCGGAAATTATAGATCTCCGGTTCGAGTTTCCATTCAATGATCTGGTCAAACGAATTTTCATCGGCATTCATCACCATGATGGGAAGGCTGATGCCATTTTTGCGCAGCAATATCCCTTCGTCAGTATAGGCCACAGCGAGATAATCGACCCCTTCAAACTGCAGTTTGTTGGCCACTTCATAACTGCCGCTGCCATACGAAAATGCTTTTACCATGGCCATTACTTTTGTGTGTTTGGGTACCAAAGATTGATAAGCCTTGTAATTGTGTATGATCGCATTGAGGTTTACTTCCATGACGGTTTGGTGAATGCGTTCCTGTAGACGTTTGGCGATTTTTTCGAAGCCAAATTTCCTTGCGCCTTTAATCAGGATACATTCCTGGTGAAATGAACTTGAATCGATAGTGTTGAGAAATTCTTCCGTGGTTTTAAAAAAAGTGGAATGCAGGTTACGATTCGTCCTGAATACTTTTTTATTCCGACTGATGGTTTCGCCAATACCGATCAGTCGCTTGATTTTTTTTTGCTTGAGCAAATCAGCAACTTCATCATATAATTCGTTGTCGCGTCCGCTTTGCAGAATATCAGACAAAATGATGGTTTTGTTTTCGTGTTGGTTCTGTTGGATCAAAAAATCAACCGCAACCGTAAAGGAAGAAACATCTGAATTATAGCTGTCATTGATCAATGTGCAGTGATTAATTCCTTTGATAAGTTCGAGTCGCATGGCCACCGGCACCAATTTTTCGAATCGGTTGCTGATGTCTTTTACAGGGATCTGCAAATGCAGAAGCGTAAGCCAACAATGGACACAGTTTTCGACAGAGGCATCATCGATGAATGGGATAGTCAATTCAACAGGCTCCGACTGGTATATGGCTTTGATACGGGTATGCCCGGCTGATTTTTCGAGTTGGATGATTTGCAGACAAGCTTCCGATTTTCGGCTCCATCCCAGCAAACGGATTTCCCGATTGATATTGTTTTTCAAATGACTGGCAAACTGTAAAATGCAATCATGCAGTTCGGGGTAATCTTTATTGTAGATCAAAGTGTCGCAGTGCTTAAACAACGTGAGTTTTTCATTGATCTTGTGACGGATATTTAAAAACCCTTCGTTGTGCGATTCGCCTATGTTAGAAAAAATACCGATCGTAGGTTTGATCATTTTTTCGAGCTTCTCCATTTCTCCGGGCTGTGAAATGCCCGCTTCAAAAATAGCAAGGTCTGTGTCGGGTCGAAGCAACCAAACCGATATCGGCACACCGATTTGTGAATTAAAGCTTTTGGGGCTTCTGACCAAATTCCTATCCTGCTCGAGTAATTGATAGAGCCATTCTTTGATCACGGTTTTACCATTGCTACCCGTAATACCGATTACCGGGATGTTGAATTTTGCCCGATAAGCAGCAGCCAGTTTTTGCACAGCCTGAAGCGTATCATTAACCCTCACGATCCAGGCGTCGGGCAGTTGCGTAGGGTCAATATCTTCACTCACTAAAAAAAATCGAACACCGGCTTTATACACGTCATTGATAAAGTGGTGGGCATTTCTTCGATCTGAAACTATAGGGACAAAAACAGATGTTGAGGGATGCGAAATTTTGCGGCTATCGAACAATAATTTTTCGATCATGATGGGTTCACCCGTTTGTAAGAGTTGCCCTTTCAGTATATCATTGATTTCGTTAGCCTTGATCATGGTGTTGATTGAGTTTGGAATTCACCCGATTATGATAAAGCGAATATACAATAGAGCCGCCGATGCAAACAACGATAGAGGCGAGTGATACCCAAATTGGCACATGAATATCAATCAGTTCCAGAAACATTTTTCCACCGACAAAAATCAATACAACGGCAATTCCCTGTTGCAGAAAATCGAATTTGTCGGCAGCCTTTTGTAAAATAAAAAAGAGCGCCCTTAAGCCCAACACAGCAAAGATATTGGATGAAAATACAATGAGGTTATCGGTACTGATGGCAAAAACCGCCGGTATCGAATCAAGTGCAAATACAATGTCGGTCACGCCGATAATGAGTATCGCCAGCGCCAGCCGTGTAAAATAGGTTTTGCCATTTTTGTTGATCCGGTAACGGCCATGTGGTTCAGCATCGGTATAACGCATGTAGCGTCGGATAAACTTGTAGATCTTACTGTCTTTAACATCATTTTCTTCTTCCTGGTTTTGAAAAAACATTTTTACACCGGTAAAGATCAGGAAGCCGCCAAAAAGGTATAGGATGAAATGAAATTTTTGTACAAGCACTATCCCTACGGCAATGAAAATAATGCGAAACAATATGGCCAGTACAACTCCCGTCATCAACACCCTGCCGACACTTTTGTTGTGTATCTGCAGCGATGAAAAGATCATGACAAAGACAAAGATATTGTCGATCGACAAAGACATTTCCATGAAGTAAGCCGACAAAAATTCGAGCGATACTTTACTGTCATATTCTGCCCACAGAAAAGTACAGTAACCCAAAGAAACAATCACCCAGAATAGATACTGATAAGAAGCACTCCGGATACTGACTTCCTGATCTTTTTTACTGAATACGCAGAGATCGAGAACAAATGAAGCAATCAGGGCGATGATAAAGATTAGGTAACTGACCAACTCTCTGCTCATAAGCGGCAAAGCTAACGGAATTTGTCTATGCACCCAAATTTGCCGGAGGGACTATGAATGTTGTTGCAACGAATGATTCCTTGCTCAGGGATCAAAAAAAAGCGCAGACATAAACATGCCTGCGCTCAGCATCAACGCATAACCACTATTGCTTGATAAATTTCTGTGTACTGATTTTTTGATTATTATACACACGAAGCCAATACGTACCCTTGCTTAAAGGACGAATGTCGATTTGGTGAGCGGTTTCGTTCGTTTCGGTTGATATCAGTTTTTTGCCGTCGATCGAGTAAATTTCGATCAGTGAGGTCTGACTGCTTTCAGGCAGTTGAATATGTAAGGTCATAGTACAGGGGTTTGGATAAAGAGAAAATGTAAGCGTATTTTCACGATAGATGGTTTGCGTAGCCGAATATTGGTAGCGCCCATCCCGATCGGTTTGTTTGATGCGGTAGTAAGTGATACCGTTAGCGACCTCCTTATCGCTCGCTGAATATGTATTTTCGAAGGCGGAATTTCCTTTCGCTTTCACTTGCGCAATAGCGATCCATGAGGTTGCGTCAATACTTTTTTCCACTTCATAAAATGCGCAGTTCTGCTCCGACCACGTTGACCAGTTTAAATCGGTATGGTCATTTTGCCAGTTGGCAGTAAATGTTTTCCATGTAACGGGCAATGGACTATTGAGACCAAATTTTGCCAATAAGCCATCTACATTTCCTTCAGGTACAACATTCTGTATGCCTGCACCCGGATCAATGTCGTCAATCAGATTATCGATTTGGCTCAAGGCAAAAATGGCAGTATTTGTTTTTAAAATACCGATTGATTTTTCGTAGGAAGGACTATTGACCGACGAACCGCCGTAATGAACATGGTCGATATACACCATTGCAGTATCGTATTTGGCAAAATACATATCATACTGTCCGTTACTGCTGATATTATTTATCGCGGCATCCGGGTTGAGATCGATGGTATTGTTAAAGGTACCACTGGTATACACGTTTTCATTGTCGATCATCAAATCGTTGATCTCCGATGATTCCGTTCCAAGCACCGGCGCTGTAGCCAGGGCAATTTTTGAAAAGCGGATAAATCCAAGCGTATCATTTAATTTCAATACATATCCGGCTTTATTGGTCATGAATCCTCCTGATTGCATACTTGTGCCGGCACCGGGGTCAAAATCAAGTGAGCCTGTATAGGAACCGGCCACATATAAATTATTGTTGTTGTCGATCGCCATACAGTGAAACAAATTATATCCACTACTGATTTCAACGGGGGAATAGCCAAGCTGTATGGTTTTAGGAAATTTAGGATTCAACGGCCACGACTGCACAAAATTCGCTGGTACTTTTTGTATAAAAGTTCTGCGTGAAGCAAGCGCATTGCCTGAATAAACTTCCTTGTTCCCTGAAAAATAGAAATCACCATTGCTATCCATCACAAAGTCAGTCAGAAAAGCATCCGTGGTTAAGCCTGACTCATAAAGATCGCCAGCGAATACCCCTTCGTTGATATATTTTACAAAGCTACCGGCGCTAGTGTATTGCACAATAAAGGGGCCGTTTCGCAATCCCGAATTGGAAACAGGCATATTATTTACAGCGGGCAAAATATTGACATCAATATTCCCCGCATTGTTGAAATAGGTGCCGGCAAAAGCGATATCGCCGTTTGGAGTCAGAATTATTTTTGAAAAGCCGGTGATGTTGCCGATACTACCGCCCCATAAAAAGTCACCGTTTGATGAAAGCGATACCAGTATGCCCATTCGCCCCAGTGGAGCAGAAACGACATTTGCTGCTGCACCCGGATCAATATCTATATTGCCGCCCTGTACCAATCCGCAAATAAAAATCTGTCCGGCATTATTTACTTTGATATCGCCAACACTAAGTTGTGAACCCGCGGAAACAGCCGGTAAAGTTTTGATCCAAACAGGTGAACCCGATGCATTGAGTTTGGCTACAAACCCGTCCGCAGTATTGCCTCCCAAACCTGAATAGGGAATGCTTAAGGTGCCGGTTGCTGCATTTTTAAGGGTTCCTGCGATATACACATTGCCCGAAGCATCGGCAGCCATGCAGGAAATGGCATCAAATGCGTTGGCACCACCTACTGTGGCATGCCATTGATAATTAAACCCCTGCGCATAGGTGAAGATCGGGGGCATGGTCAGCAAAATGAGGAATAGTAATTTTTTCATGATATTTTTATTTTGATGATGCAAAGATGAACATGGGCGAAAAAGGAGAAACAGGGGAGTTAGTGAAAGCACATTTTAAAATAGTGTAAACGTATTTTCAGGGGTACACTAACCCAAAAGACTATTTCACTGGTCTGCAAAAAGGAATTGCATGAGCTAAGCGACATTTGTAATCTTTTCAGATTATCAATACATTTAGCTGGTGAAACAATTTGTTGTTTATTGCGTACTGTTTTTCCTGTCTGTCGGTAGCTCAGCACAAAAACCGTGGTCAGTGCATCTCGACAAATCGAACGAACTGCCTTGCAACGAAATTTATAATCTGCATCAAGATCGTCAGGGTTTCATCTGGATTGCCTCTGACCTGGGTTTATTCCGTTACGATGGATTTGAATACCGACCCTATGTGGCTGCCCAAATGAGCAGTAAATCCGGGAGTTATATCCGTGAAGATTATAAAGGGCGGATCTGGTACAGTACCTTCGATGCCCGTTTGTATTTTGTAGAAAATGATACCCTGAAACCGTTTGAAGCCAAAACAACATTTTCGCAAACACTCGAATATGCCATCCTTGGCGAACGGCTATTTGCCTTAGGGCAAAAAAATGAGCTACTGATTATTGATATCAACAATGGCCGTCTGTTGAAGAAATTGGCTATGCCTGACCTGTTTTCTTCCCTTTATCAGGTTGATAGTCTGTTTGAATTGGGCGATGGTAAAACCCAATTGTTACTCAATGCAGAGGCAAAGGTTATTCGAAAGTTTTCTGCGGAACCCGGCAATTGTATACTGAAAGTCATCCCTGCCGGAGAGAAATATTTTTCTGCCGAAACCAAAGGGCTGTCATTGATGGTATACGAGATCGGTCGTGAATCGAAAAAAATTATTTATCAGGAACCCCTGAGCGAAAAGATCAATGGTTTTTTTCTCATCGATTCACAACTTTTTTTATTGAAGAATCAGGGAATAACGCAAATTGATTCACGGAATTATCGGTCGCAAACAAAATTATTGAGCGGACAAAATGCCTCACATGTCATTAAAGATCGCAACGGTTTTCTGTGGATCAGTACAGCCTTCGACGGTATCTTTACTTTTCCTTCTGCAGGCACTTTCATCGCCTACGATCTGCCACTGTATAATGGTAAAATCAGAATTCTAGCGGGTGATTTTCTCCTCTTCAATACATCTGGAGAGATCTGGACATTTAGCTGGCACGATTTTACACTCAGACAAATTTATACTGATGAAACCAAATCGGTGATTTATGATGTGGTGCCTTTCCCGCAAGGTTTTTTACAAAAGCTGAGCAGCGATGAAAATTTTTCAACGATCAGGTATCAAAACGTCGATCTGCTTATTTTGAAAAGTGGTGTAAAGGAAATTCAAAAGATCGATTCGGCTTTTATGGCTATTGCAATGACCGGTGTGGCCGGCCTGCAACAAATCAACCCGCAGGCTCACTCAATTTGGGGGCAAATTGCCCGGCGATACCGCGATACCCTTTTTTATCCCCAAAGGGATCTGATCTTAGGCAGGTTTGCAGATAATGTTCGAACAAAGTCGGTGTGTTTTGACCCGCACAAGGAGATGATTTATTTTGCCACCAACACCGGTTTGATTACTGTGACTCCACAAGCCGTCAACGAAGCATTTGAGGGAAGTAACAAGATATATGCCGCCAAACTCTTTACCTATAATCAGCGTGTATATGCCTTTCTGCATTCGGGAGAAATACTGACTAAGGAGTCGAACGACGCTTTCCTCAAGAATGAAAAATTAAATATCCATGCCCCTTATCAGTTTTTTCGGCAACAGGATTCCGTTTTGTTTTTAGGCACCGGCAAAGAACTCTTTTATGTTAATCTACTTGATACTGCTTCTACGTTCAGGCAAATTCCTTTTAGCATGCCGATCTCTGAACTCAATGATATCGTTTTATTCAACAATTATTTTTACCTGTCTGTCAAAAACCAACTCATTGGCATCAGTAAGCAGAGCATTGCTCCGCCCCACGAAATCCCTTTTTATATCAACTATATCGAAAGTAATGTGGGTCGGTATTACAAGGTAAACGGATTGCAACTGCAAGCTAAAGAAAAAGATATTCGCATCAATTTTTCTGCACTCGATTTTTTTCGACATAGTCCCTCTATTCAGTACCGCGTCAATCAGCAAGACTGGCAAAAAGTCGGTAATGGCAGTCGCAGTATTGCATTGGCTTCGTTATCGCCCGACAGCTATACGATTTCTTTTCTGGTCAATGGGAAATTATACGACAATATTGTGCAGTTTTCGATCAGCAAACCTTGGTATGTCCGTACTTGGTTTTTGTTACTGGTGCTGAGCAGTGTTTCGTTATTGGCTTATTTTTATTACCGCCGCCGACTCGCCGCTAACCGAAAGGAGACTGACCTCTTGCTCGAAAAAGCCAATCTGGAAAAAGACCTTCGGCAATCGATGCTCAGCAGTATCAAGTCGCAAATGAATCCCCATTTTTTATTCAATGCATTAAACACCATACAATCATATATCATTACGGAAGACAAAGCAAATGCATCAAATTATCTATCCAAATTTTCGAAATTGACCCGCAAAATTCTGGAAATGAGCGACTGAGAATACATCTCCCTGCAAGAAGAGATCGACGCATTATTATTGTATATCGAACTTGAAAAAATGCGATTTCAGGAACTGAATTATACAATCGAAATTGATAAACAACTCAATACCCAACAATTGTATATTCCGTCGATGATCATACAACCCTATGTTGAAAATGCGATCAAACACGGTTTGTTGCACAAGAGCGGCGACAAGCAATTATTTGTAGGCATTAGTGCTGACACACAACATTTGCTGATCAATATTGAAGACAACGGCATCGGTCGTAAACACAGTGCCCGTATACAACTAAACAAACCCGGTGCGCATCGCTCCTTTGCTTCTGCGGCTAACACCAAACGGGTAGAACTGCTCAATACAGATAAAAATGAAATTGGCATCGAATACATCGATAAAGTAGATCAACAAGGCGAAAGCAACGGCACGACCATCATCATTAAAATTCCTTTAAAAACAAAAATATGATCAAAGCCATCATCATAGACGACGAAGTACAGGCACGTAAACTTTTACATGTCCTCATAAAAACACATTGCCCGCAAATCAGTATTGCAGACGAATGTGCCGACCTGCCCCATGGCGTAAAGTCGATCAGGAAAAATAAGCCGGATCTTATATTTCTTGATATTGAAATGCCCGGGCATAGTGGATTGGATATCCTGGATTTTTTTGATGAAAAGGAAATTGAATTCGGTATTATTTTCACTACTGCATACAATGAGTACGCGGTAAAAGCTTTCAAATTATCAGCAGTCGATTATTTGTTGAAACCCATTTCCGGCGACGATTTAGAGCAAGCCGTTGAACGGTTTGAAAAGCGTTTTATTCCCCAGAAAAAAGAAGTTGCCACAACAGTTGACAAACGCGACAACCGCATAGCCATTCCGGTAGGTCAAAGCATCAAATTTATTGACACCGACGATATTCTTTTTCTCAAGGCGGAAAACACTTATACGGAAATTCACCTGCAAAACGAAAGCAAACTTCTCGTGAGTCGCACATTAAAGAATTTCGAAGAGGTATTGTCCGGCAATGCTGCCTTCTTTCGTTGTCACAAGTCCTATATCGTTAATCGCAATTTCGTTCTCGATTACGTAAAAAGCGATGGAGGATATTTGATCATCAAACCGCGAACAACGATTCCGATCAGCAACGATAAAGTGGATGAGTTTTTAGAAGTGGCCACATTTGTGAAACGTTGATCACTGCAACGAATACACATACACCTCTTCAAAAGAAAACAGCAATGGTAAGGGAAGTTTCGCTTGACCGGACACCAGACAGTCTGCATCAGCAGGTCGCACCGCTGTGTAGCGATTGCTTGCAGGGTCAGTGGTATGGTAGCGGATTGTTTGGTGTTGTATGGCAAAGTAGTATTGAATGCCTGCGATAAAGTAGGCGAATTGTCGACTTTCGTCATAAATACCGTGCATGTTGTTTTTTTGCAATATCGTTGCGAGCCGGTATACCGCACGATCTTTTTCTTTGCTCCAATTCAGTTTCGAATGATCATATACCTTAATGTTCAATGC
>CAZFKA010000107.1:0-10708 GCA_964519155.1 uncultured Bifidobacterium sp.
GTTTCCGACCGTGTATGTTGCTCATTTTATTTTTTTCGACAACAGCATATTCCCGATATTATTTTTATTTTTACCCAAACAAAAAAATACCAAAGATGTCAGATCATAAAAACGGCTATGTAACCACTGAGCTTGACCATGGGATCGCCACCGTGGAATTTTTTCACCCGTCAAGCAATGCGCTTCCGGCGAAAATATTGTTGGAATTGGCAAAATCGATCGATAAAGCCGGTCAGGACGAACGAGTAAAAGTGATCGTATTGCGGTCGGCCGGTCAGGGGGCTTTTTGTGCGGGGGCGAGTTTCGATGAACTGGTGGAGATTGCTAACGAAAAAGACGGAAAAAAATTCTTTATGGGATTTGCCAATGTGATCAATGCGATACGGAAGGCCCATAAGTTTGTTATTGGCCGGGTACAAGGCAAAGCCGTTGGTGGCGGCGTCGGGCTTGCTTCTGCCTGCGATTATACGATAGCATCTGAAAATGCATCGGTCAAATTGAGTGAATTGGCTATCGGCATCGGGCCTTTTGTAGTGGGTCCTGCCGTGGAGCGTAAACTTGGCAAATCCTGTTTTTCGCAGTTAGCCATTGATGCCACAGAATGGCGCAATGCGGAATGGGCTAAAAAGCATGGTTTGTATAGTGAAATTTATAAGACGATCGCTGAGGTAGATGATGCGGTCAATCATTTGGCCGATTCACTGGCCCATAGCAATCCGGAGGCCATGGCCTTACTCAAAAAAGCCTTCTGGCAGGGCACTGAGCACTGGGATTCCTTCCTTGAAGATCGGGCAGCCCTGAGTGGTAAGCTCGTCCTGAGTTCATTTACCCGCAACGCCATTGAAAAATTTAAAACAAAAAAATAGTATATTTGCCAACCTGCAAGGCTAACATGTGAGTCTTGTACAAAATCAAAAAATTGTTTCTATATGAAAAAAGTGATCTTTTCTCTTTGCCTTTTATTATGCTCCTGTTACTTTATGCAGGCCAAGACGAATAAAGAATTTGTGATCGTGATTCAGGCCGGCCATGGCGGTAGTGATGCGGGGGCAAAAACCAAAGACGGGAAACTGGAGAAAGATCTTACCTTGGCCTATGCAAAAGAATTACAGAAAATTGCGTTGGAAAATAATTTCCGGGTGGTCATGTGTCGCGAAGATGATACGCAATTTGATTTGAGCCAGCGTCCTGATTTTGCTAAACAATACAAAGCCGATCTTTTCTTAATCTTGCATTTCAATGTCGATGAAGCCAATAAAGGCAAACGCGGTTTTGAATGCTTTACCGGTACTCAATCGAACCCTATGGAAAATAAAGTAATCGGGAAGTTTATGGGCGCCGAATTGCACAACACAGCCGGAATAAAATTTAATGGGGTCAATACCGAAAAATTACTGAACCTGAACCTGATTTCTTCACCGGTGGCCTTAATCAATCTCGGTTACCTGAGTAACGACAATGATTTGAAAGTGATAGAAAGTGAAGACGGTAAAAAAGAAATTTGTCAGAAATTACTCAATGCGGTTATGCGTTACAAAGCGCATTTCGATCAAAACTGATCGGGTTTTTACCGGATAAAAAATATTAAATGGCTCCTACGAAGGGGCCATTATTATTATGTGACGAAAGGGAAGTTCAGAACTATGCCTTAGGCATTGATCTCTACCACTTGCGTGGGTGTTTTATTTGCATTTCTGATGGAAACATTGCGCGCAATTTGCTGAGCCACTTGTTCGATTGCTGCGGTAGAAATATCGTCGCCATGCAACAAAGCAGGACGGCCTTCATCTCCGCCTTCCCGAATACTCATGGTGATGGGCAACTCACCTAAAAAAGGGATTTCAAACATCTCCGCTAATCGTTTGCCGCCATTTTTACCAAAAATATAATATTGATGATCCGGCAAATCGGGAGGTGTGAAATAAGACATGTTTTCAACCACACCCAAGATAGGCACTTTGATTTGAGGTCCGTCAAACATCAAAACCGCTTTTTTGGCATCGGCAAGCGCTACTTCCTGAGGGGTGGTGACAATAACGGCACCTGTTACCGGAATGGTTTGTACCAGGGTGAGATGTATATCGCCGGTACCGGGTGGCAGATCGATGATCAGGTAATCGAGTTCACCCCACATCACGTCTGTCACAAATTGCTTTAAAGCACTGCTGGCCATAGGGCCCCGCCAAACGATCGCCTGCTTTTCATCAACCAGCAAACCAATACTCATCGCCTTGATGCCCATGACATCTATCGGTACGATCATGCCTTTGCCGTCTACATCCTGCATCATAGGTCGTTCGCCCCTGATGCCCAGCATAATCGGAATGGAAGGTCCGTAAATGTCAGCATCCATCAGCCCGACTTTGGCACCGTTTCTGGCAAGCGATAAAGCCAGATTTACCGAAACCGTTGACTTGCCTACACCGCCTTTGCCCGACCCAACAGCGATGATATTTTTAACATTGGGTAAAAGTGCTTTATTGTCTTTGCGGTTGCTGTTGACATTCGCTGTAAAATGCACAGTTGGAATGGCATCTTTTGATACCAGCAACTTGATCGCATTTTCGCAAGCCGAACGAATCATGTCTTTTAAAGGACAAGCCGGGGTGGTGAGTACCACCGTAAATGAAACGGCATTTCCATCGATGTCAATGTCTTTGATCATGTTCAAAGTGACCAGGTCTTTGCCCAAATCGGGCTCCTGAACATTGCTCAAAGCAGCCAGCACTTTTTCTTTTGTAATCATCTAAAACTATTGTTAAATATCAAAGGGCAAAGGTAAATAGAAAACAGTATACTGCCTATTTCTATTACTTTTGGCCTGTGAAAAAAATACTCTTCCTGTTCAGTTTCATCATGGCATGGGCAGTGATCGTTCCTGCACAGGATGGGTTTGAAAATAAGGTTGAACTCACCGGTGTGATCATGAGTGCCGACAGCCTGCGCTACCTTCCCTTTGTTTCTGTTTCCATTGTCAATACCGATTTAGGAACCACAAGCAATGAACGAGGCGTATTTACGCTGATCGCAGACAAAGGCGATACCCTTGAATTCAGTAGTGTAGGGTATCGCAAAAAGCGCTACGTAATTCCTAAGGTCCTCAGCGCCAACCGGTATTCGGTGATACAACTGATGACCATGGATACTTTTCATTTGCCCAATACCATCATTCGTCCGACCCTGTCGAAAGAAGAATTCGACAAGGCTTTTGCCACTTGGAATATTCCTGACGATAAATACGAAACAGCGCGCAGAAATACAGCATTTCAAACGATGCGGATGTTGGCATTTACCCTGCCAAAGGATGGACGCGAAAATCAAAGTACCTACCAAAGGATGATGGTACAACGTACTTATTGGGCGGGGCAGCAACCACCCATGACTATATTTAGTCCCCTGGCCTGGTATGAATTTTATAAGGCCTGGAAGCGGGGCGACTACCGACGCAAGAAGTAATCAATTGGCTTTTTCTTTCGTTGTTTTCCATTCGCCGGCATAGCTTACCTTTGGGCACGATCACACAAAATACAAGCAAATGTTAGTCAAAAAGATCAAACGGAGTTTCCGCGTGTCGAAGTATGTCATTTACCGCGAAACCCTGATCGATTTCAGGGAGAATTTTTGGTCCTTTCTGGGTGCGTTTGTCGGTATCGGCCTGATCGCTTTTTTACAAAGTCAGTTCTTTACCCGCAACGAAGTACTCTTTCTCATCGGGTCTTTTGGTGCATCGAGCGTATTGGTTTTTGGAGCCATACAAAGTCCGCTGGCTCAACCCCGCAACCTGATTGGCGGTCATGTGATTTCGGCGCTGATCGGAGTTACGATATACAAAACGATGCCTGATATTGTGTGGATCACCGCACCGCTCGCTGTTGCATTATCAATTGTTTCGATGCAGATCACTAAAACGCTTCATCCTCCGGGAGGGGCTACCGCTTTGATCGCGGTCATCGGTGCCGAAAAGGTAAAAATACTGGGTTTTTGGTTTGTGTTGACACCTGTGTTGAGTGGAGCAATGATCCTCTTGCTTGTGGCGCTTGTGTTCAACAATATGACGGCCCACCGCCGATACCCGACCGACCATCGTTGGGTGCAATTGATCAAAGGCAAAAAGGCTAAGCGGAAATAGCCTATTCGCGAACGGCGGCAATACCCGGTAAGGTTTTTCCTTCAAAATATTCGAGTAAGGCGCCACCACCGGTACTGACATACGACACCTTGTTGCTGAGGTCAAACTTATTAATGGCGGCCACCGAATCGCCACCACCAATCAGTGAAAAAGCACCTGTTTGTGTCGCTTCCGCAATGGCCATAGCGATAGACTTGGTGCCGTTCTGAAATTTTTCCATTTCAAAGACACCCATCGGTCCGTTCCACAGGATTGTTTTCGACTGCATGATCACTTCCCTGAATAGGGCTACCGTTTTTTCGCCAATATCAAGTCCCATCCAATCATCCGGAATATGTTCGTTGTCGACGGTCTGTGTGTTGGCATCTGCGGCAAAACGATCGGCAACAACACTATCTATGGGGATCCAAATTTTCACGCCTTTTTCGGCGGCTTTGGCTACTAATTGGTTGGCGAGATCGAGACGGTCGTATTCGCACAATGAAGACCCAATGGCATGGCCGGCAGCTCGTAAAAACGTATAGGCCATTCCTCCACCAATGATTATATTATTGGCTTTATTGAGCAACATTTCAATGATCAGAATTTTGTCACTTACTTTTGCCCCGCCAACAATAGCTGTGAAGGGGGCTTCCGCTCTATGCATGACTTTTTCGGCATTGGCCACTTCGGCATTCATCAGCAAACCAAACATACGTTCACTTTGTGGAAAAAATGCGGCCATTACAGCAGTAGACGCATGGGCACGGTGAGCGGTGCCAAACGCATCATTGACATACACATCGCCAAGAGCAGCCAGTTTTTGTGCAAATGCCTGATCACCTTTTTCTTCTTCTTTATAAAAACGCAAATTTTCCAACAACAAAACTTCGCCGGCTTGCAGATTTTTCGCATCATTTACAGCTTCCGGGCCGATACAGTCGGAAGCAAATTTCACGGTAGCCCCACCCAATAAGCCGATCAGGTGAGGTAAAATATGTTTCAAAGAGTATTTTTCTGCGGGTCCTTCCTTTGGTCGTCCGAGATGTGACATCAGAATAACAGAACCACCATCGGTCAATATTTTTTCAATGGTCGGTATAGCAGCCCGCATGCGGGTATCGTCGGTAATTTGAAAAGAGGCATCGAGGGGTACATTAAAATCAACTCTCAGGAGTGCTTTTTTACCACCAAAATGATAATTTGAAAATTCAGACATACTTATTTCGTAGTTTTTAGTTTTTCCAGTTCTTTTTTATCAGACTTTTCTTTGTCTTTCTCAGCCTTTTTGATGGCTTCGTATTTTTTATACTGTGCGGCGGTAAATATTTTTTTATACTCCGCCTTGCGTAAATCACTCCAGATATCTTTTTGTTTCTTTTTCAATTTCTTACTGGGTTTTTTTGCTTCGTATTCATCCATACTGACATTGGCTTTGAGATTGAACTCGTAGACTTTTTTAGTTTGTTCGGCGGTTAGTCCCAATGCCTTTTGCAATTCTTCCGATTTTTCTTTGGCTTTTTCAGTGGGTGTTTTTTTCTGAGCTATTCCCTGCCAGCTCACGAAAACGAGCAGGATCAACAATAATTTTTTCATGAAAAAGAATTTTTTTGAATGGCGAATGTACATAAAAAGGGCGGAAATGATAGGTGAAAACTATGAACTCCTGCAAAGGCGAGGTCAGAAACTGTTGCGTCTCATTAGATGAAATTATAGTTTGGATACAGGGAGTCCCTTTGCTTTTGGGTGCTCTTTTTTTTCCGACTTGACTATTTCTGCACTCTCATGAGTTGTCTATTGTCTACGGCCACGCTTACCGTGTTGTGCGCTACGAGTAAATGTTAATGATCGGAAATATATCAATACGAAAATTATATTTGTGAAAAAGTACGATTATGCAAAAATTTTTCTGGACATTTCTGCTGTCGCTCGCTACCGCTGCAGCGCATGCACAGTTAAGCTTAGTACCTAACCAAACCGCAGCGCAGTTAGCCGCCACTTTGGTGGCCACCCAAGGTAATTTGGGTGTTGTAATCAGCAATCCAATACTTACCTGCGATAGCAACGCAAATGCCGTACTAACCGGCACATCTAATTTTGGTATCAACAACGGTATCGTTTTGAGTTCTGGATTTGCAAATACAGACATGAACCAAATCAATGTTGGCTTGAACGGTTTGCCCGGCGAACTGGGATCAAGTGCTTTGTCGGCACCGGGCGATGCAATGCTTGATTCGATTGTGACGCCGTATTTAACCTATGATGCTTGTGTATTGGAGTTCGACATTCAACCCGTTGGCAACTTTATGGAGTTTGAATATGTATTTGGATCAGAAGAGTATCCTGAATTTAATTGTTCCGCTTTCAATGATGTTTTCGGCTTTTATATTTCGGGGCCCGGTTTCGCAGCACCCACCAATATCGCGCTGTTGCCTAACTCGGTCATACCGGTGTCGATCAACAGCATCAATGACGGTACAGGCGGATGCAGCAATAATCAAAATTTATATGTCACCAATATCGATACTACCAATACGATGGATGGATTTACGACACCCTTGGTATCGCATGTAGTGGTTACACCCGGTTCAACATATCATTTGAAGTTTGCAGTGGCTGATGTAGCCGATATGATTTATAACAGTTACGTAATCTTAAAAGCCAATAGTCTTAAAAGTGGTAACAATATCCCGGCGGAACTCAGTGCGCAACAACAAGAAGACGCTTTATCAATTTATCCCACAGAAATTCAGAACACAATGTATATTGATAATCGATCGGCACAACATTGGGATATCGAGATCATTGGTTTCGATGGCACTGCTGTTGACAGCAAAGAAATAAGTTACAAACGCTCGGTGACGGCACTTGATCTCAGTCATTTAAGCAAGGGTTTATACCTGATTAAAATGACCGGTCAAACAGACAAACGGATCTATACTTCAAAAATCATCAAGTATTGATACAGTCGATAAAAAATAGGCTGTTGAATAGCTCTTTGTTACTTTTCTGCCTTTTGATCGCCCTGAGCATCTGTAGTTGCTCCAAGGAAAAGAAACAAACCTTTACATGCCATTGTATGGTGAGTTACACCAATAATTTTACTACCCTGTTGACCGAAACCGATATAACAGCCGAAGGAAATGAAGGGGAGGGTGCCGCTGTTTGCGCAACTAAAAGTAAACATACTGTTGACGGCAACGGAAATTCCGAAACCTGGGAATGCAGTTTGAAATAAAAAATCCCGCTCAATTGGAACGGGATTCTTTTATACGTAGGGGTACAATTAAGATATTTTATTCGCAAAATAATGCAAGGTACGCACCAACTGACTCACATAACTGTTTTCGTTGTCGTACCAGCTTACGGTTTTTACCATTTGGGTATCGCCCGCAGTCATCACTTTGGTTTGCGTAGCATCAAACAATGAACCAAAACAAGTGCCGATAATGTCGGTGCTGACAATTTCATCTTCGGTATAGCCATAACTTTCATTCGCAGCCGCTTTCATTGCTGCATTGATTTCTTCGGCAGTCACTTTTTTATTCAAAATTGTGGTCAGTTCAGTCAGCGAACCGGTAATGGTTGGAACGCGTTGCGCGCTGCCATCCAGTTTCCCTTTCAATTCCGGTAAAACAAGGCCGATAGCTTTGGCGGCACCGGTAGAGTTGGGTACGATATTCGCCGCTGCTGCCCTTCCACGACGCAGATCATTTTTCGGGTGCGGGGCATCAAGGGTATTTTGATCGTTGGTGTATGCATGTATGGTAGTCATGATACCTGTTACAATGCCAAACTGATCATTCAATACTTTAGCCATCGGTGCCAAACAATTGGTTGTGCAAGAAGCACAGGAGATAACGGTTTCGCTGCCATCCAAAATTTCATGGTTAACGTTGAATACAACGGTTTTCAAATCGCCGGTAGCCGGAGCAGAGATCACCACCCGTTTTGCGCCCGCTGTGATATGAGCCATGGCTTTATCTTTATCGGTAAAAAATCCGGTACATTCCAACACAACATCTACATCGTGAGCGCCCCAAGGAATTTGTGCAGGATCTTTTTGAGCATATACTTTTACGGTATCGTTTTCCACTACAATTGAATCATCAGTAGCCGTAACATTTTTTTCGAATCGTCCTTGTGCAGAATCGTATTTTAAAAGGTGTGCGAGGGTTGCCGGACTTGTGAGGTCATTAATGGCCACTACATCGATGCCTTGCATGTTGTAGATCTGACGATAAACCAATCGACCAATACGACCGAATCCATTGATTGCTACTTTGATTGTACTCATGTGGAAGTGTAATTTTTTTAAGTTATTAGGGTTTGAGGGCGCAAAAATACTAAGCGGGTATCGTATTACCTATGAAGTTTCAGGAATTGAATGATAAAATTTTGTAAAATAGATTTTTGGGTATACATTTGCACTCCCAAAATCAATTTGCCGCGTTGGTCAATCGGTTAAGACGCCTCCCTTTCACGGAGGAATGACGAGTTCGACTCTCGTACGTGGTACTGAAAGAGAATCCCGAAGAAATTCGGGATTTTTTTTATCCTTTATATTTTCTGAAACGCTTGCTATGTCTGTAATTGCTGAGAAAACAGAATTTACTTTTTCGGTTCGACACTCGTCATTTTTTTTATTATATTTAATTCCCTCAGGAAAAAGTAAAAATTGAAGTTTTTGTTTTTCAACGTAATCGCTAGAACTCCATATAGCATTAAGTTTTGTAGATAAATCTATTGCCTTTTGAACGCATAAATCAAGGTTCGACACCTGTAATTTTGATTTTGTGGTTTTTTGCTCTAATTCAGTTAATTCTTTCTTTAAATTGTTAGAAAATTTATCAAAAATTTCTTTCGTAATATCTCCATTAAATAGTCTTTCTTCTGCTTTTTCTATTTTATTTTGTAGTTCAATAATTTGTTTTTCAACAACTGAAATTTCTTCTGTTTTTTGTTCTGTAAGATTGTAATAAACATAACTCATACATTCCTTGATTAGATTATTCTTTATTTTTTCAGAATTCAAACAGTATTTTGAAAGTTGGATTTTAAACTGTTCATGTAATTCATCTGCTCGTTTATTATTTTTACAGCCTATTGTATTGCATTTGTAATAAAACTCTTGATTTTTACTTGCTTTATATCCCCTCATGTATTTACTACAAGTATCACATTTAATAAATCGTTTTAAAGGAAGGTCTTCATTTATTATGGTAACTTTGTAGCCATTATTGTTGTCAGACATCACTTCATTCACTTTGAAAAATAGTTCTTTAGAAATTAATTTCTCATGTTTTCCTTCTATGACTTTTCCTTCTAAAGCTTTATGAGATAGCATACCACAATAAAACGGATTTTTTAGCATTA
The DNA here is from genome assembly GCA_964519155.1 of uncultured Bifidobacterium sp. Lineage (GTDB taxonomy): Bacteria > Bacteroidota > Bacteroidia > Chitinophagales > Chitinophagaceae > OLB11. The sequence goes on from CAZFKA010000107.1 coordinate 9,485, forward strand.
AAGAAATTCGTTGAAATGGCAGTTTGATTCCAAGTTTTTCTAAACGGACTCTAATTTCTTCATTTGTTAAACCTTCATTTGCTTTCCATAAAAATGCTTTACGAATGTGTTTGCCATTTTCATTTACATAAATAATTCTTTTTCCATTTTCACGTTTTGAACTATAACCAATAGGAAAATGTTGACACCATTCTCCACGTAACAAGGAATCCTTTACACCCGTCATACATTTGTCTCTACGAATTTGATTTTCATATTGACTAAACATGAAGTAAATATTTTGTTGCAAATTACCTCCAGCTGTTGATGCATCTACAGGTTGTGATACAGATTGTACTCCAACTCCTTGTTCTTTCAATTGTTCTTTTATATAAATTGCATTAGAGCCACTTCTACTAAATCTGTCAACACTACTAACAATGATTTGAGAAATTTTTTCTTTAGATTTTTTTACAAAAGTTAACATGTTTGTAAAAGCTTTTCTCTCATCTGTTTTAGCACTTTCATAGGTGCCTCCAAAATGTCCTAGAATATTTAAACCATTTGCTTTACAATACATTTCACACATTCGTTTTTGTGTTTCAAGGCTCATGTTATTATCTGCCTGTTCCTTTGTAGAAACTCTTGTATAAATAACACAGTTTTTGGTGGATTTATCTTCAGATAATTTTCCTTTTGCAAATGCTTTAAAATCTAATTCTTTCGTTTTCATTTGTATTATGCTGCTTTTTTTAATTGAGTAATATTATTGTTGTTACTTACTATTCGAAGCTGGTGATTTTCATTTTTCGATATATTATAAATTATTTCAGAAAATGCTATTAAGGATTTTATTATTTCTTCTTTTTCAATTTCATTTTGAAACTCAATTCCATAATCTGCTTTTACCAGTTCTTCATATTTGTTTTTATTTTCACTATTCATAAGATTTTATATTTGTTTTTTAACTCAAATTTCGTGAAACACTTTGCTAAAGTAAGATGTTCCACGGTATGTTCCACGAATTTGGATTGGTTTATTTTTTAGATGTATTTGGTTAAATTTATTGATTGACAAATAAGTTCATTTTACGATAATAAGTTTCAGGTAATTTGCCATTTTGAAGCCATTCTGGTAAGGCATAAAAATATCCTTTAAAGCCTTTCACTTTAATTTTGATAACTCTTTCGTTTTTGACTGCTTTGGTTAAAAATGCAGAAAAATAGCCTACCATGTCGTGTGAAG
>CAZFKA010000108.1:0-10462 GCA_964519155.1 uncultured Bifidobacterium sp.
TAGAATAATCGCTTTACCGGCATACTTCCTCAAACACTTTTTTTCGAAATGCAAAATAGGCATCGGTATAAGCTCCCAAGTCGCTGAAAGCTACACCATAATTGACGGTGAATGTTATGGTTGCATTTTTTTCAGGACAATAGAAAGCTCCCGCAGCATAGTTCACCTCGCCACCAGGATGCCCATACCAAGTGAACGTTTGGCCATTGACCATCATTTGCATGGCGCGACACCCACCCGCACAGGCTAGCGTCGTATCGAATGACGGAATTTCGGTCATAGCGGTCAAAGATTGTGCGGAGATCAAACTTTTACTTTTGTAGAGGGCATTGGTAAACAAACGCAGGTCATTGACATTGCTATAAATACCCGTGAATCCTCTGCCATCGCCGGTGAACAAAGCTGTAAGGTCTTGTAAAATGCCTTCTTTACGATAGTCATAATAGCCTTTTGCCACCATTGACCAAGGGATATCTTCCTGCGGGCGAATAAAAGAATGTTGCATATGCAGGGTATTAAAAATATTTCGTCGAAGCATTTTTGACTGGTCCTCACCCGTGATTTTATTGATGATCATTGCGAGTAAAACGTGGTTGAGGGTTTGGTTATAACTGCGTTTGCTATCGTAGGGGAAATCTGCTTTTTTGCCAAACGCAAATCCTAATAATTTTTCATAGGTTTTTTCCTTATCGAGGTTGTTGAACGTGTATAAAATAAATTCCGGATCAAATACAACATCGTAAATTCCGCTACTGTGACGCAATAAACTTCTCACGGTAGCCTTGTCTGCGTTTTCGATTTTGCTGATCAGGGAAGCCTCGACATATTGACTGATAAGATCGTCAGGTGAAAGTTTTCCCTCGTCTATTAATTGATAGATCATCACAGCCGTGAAGAGTTTGGTCACGCTGGCGATTTTCCCCAAATGGCAGGGTTGCATTTTGGTTTGATTTTCGAGGTCGGCATAGCCGCCGCTTTTGTACCAAATGCCCGACTGATCTTCTATCATAAGCGAAACGCCCGGTATGCCCGCCGCCGTTAATTCATTGATCAGCTTGGTATAAGCAGCATCCTTTGGGTGTTGTGCGCTTTGGTCGCTGAATCCAAAATCTTCGACACAAGCGCTGACGGATGAATTGCTTTTTATTTTTTTGCATGCTGAGGCGAATATGGCCAAACTTGCTAGGTAAACGAATAGGGTTGGTATTATTTTATTGTTCATTTTTTATCACGATTCTTGTGATGGAAGACAACACCGACATGCAATTGGTTTATGGGCAGTGTGGAAGCGATTTCACTAAATGGAAATTGCATACCGAATTCGTACGCGAGGGTTGCTTCAATATTCAGGTGTTTTGTTGTTGCAACCCATACCCCCGCTTCTAGACCCGCCGATGCCAGCCACTGAAAGCGAAATGCACTTTGTTTTGTATAAACCCCCGGGCGAATCAGGCGGAATTCATTATTGATTTGTTGTACGCCCATACAAGCTAAATTCATCATTGGTCTGATCATAAGGTTCCTGGATAAGCGTATGCGATAGCCGACACCGGGCTTGAGGTACAATGCTCGTTGCAGTGCCTGTTGAGCAAAATATCCGATAAGCAAACTATAATTTCCACGCGATTGTTTATTCGTCATGCGAATCGGTTTTTGCATACCTACTTGAAGTCCCGGGTGCAAACGTCCGTTGATTAAATGCGGTGGTAAGCCAATGGCAGCATTCTGAAAGTCTACCGAATAGCTTGTTTTTTGGAGTAGCTTTTTAAACTTGGATTTTGCCGCACTATGGACTATTGAGATGCAGCAAAACATGAAAGTAAGTAGCACTTTATAGTTCATGGTACAATTAACAATCACAAAAGTAAGCACAAAAAAATCGGGAAGTATATACTAAATTGCATGGTAAAATTCCTGTTCTCTATCCATGTTCGAACAAGTCAGGTATCCGCGGTCGCTCAAGCCGGCACAACTCGATCAGGTGTTGTCCAGCGGGTGGTTTCGTATGGGTCAGTCGATCTTTACAACAAATTACATTATGTTTAACCGACAGATCTATCGCACAATATGGCTTCGGCATGTACTGCGGGAATATCGCCCTTGTACTACATTTTCGAAATTGCGGAAGCGCAACCGTTTTCTTCGTGTAGAGATAAAGCCGGCAAAGATCACGGAAGCACATGAGGCTTTGTATGCCTTGTATAAAAGCAGTATTGATTTTGAAGTTTCGGCATCCATCGATCAATTGCTGAATGGATATGTATATGAATCGGTTCAGCTATTCAACACCTACGAGGTAAATCTTTTTGATGGGGATGCAATGATCGGCTGCAGTTATTTCGATCTTGGGAAGAAAAGTGCGCAAGGAATATCTGCTTTTTTCGATCCTGCCTATCGGGCGGGAAGTCCGGGGCGCTATATGATTTTTTTACAAATTGAATTCTGCAAGCAACAAGGTTTTGATTATTATTATCCCGGATACTTTGTTCCCGGATATCCACATTTAGATTATAAATTAGGCATTGCGCCTCATTGTTTGGAATTTTTAAATATTGACGATGCTTGTTGGTATCCGATGGCCGAATTTTCAGAAAGAGATATGTCGGAGCGCTTTTTGGGGTAAGCGGCTATCAAGAGGGATACATTTTTTATTAAGCATATTATAAAAAGGGGAGGGCCTTCCTGCTTCACGTAGACTATTTGAACAACTGTTCATGGTATCGAATTTCAAGCACTTGTTTACATGCGAAAGCATTGGCTTAAACGGATAAAAAAATGCCATCCCGAAAAGAGATGGCATTATAATGTGGATACTACTGTAAATTTTAGGCGAGAGAAATACTTTTATCCAGGTAAACATCTTGAATAGTGTTCAGCAATTCAACACCTTCTTTCATCGGTTTTTGAAACGCTTTACGTCCGCTGATCAGCCCCATGCCTCCGGCGCGCTTATTCACTACTGCTGTCATCACTGCCTCTGCTAAATCAGTGGCTCCTTTACTTTCGCCACCTGAATTGATCAGCCCTACACGTCCCATATAGCAGTTGGCTACCTGATAGCGCGTCAGATCGATTGGATGATCGGTGGTCAGTTTATTATACACATCTTTATGCGTTTTGCCAAAAGACAGTGCATTGTAACCGCCATTATTGGTAGGTAATTTTTGTTTGATGATATCGGCTTGAATGGTGACACCCAGATGATTAGCCTGCCCCGTAAGATCAGCCGCGGCATGGTAGTCCACGCCATCTTTCTTGAAACCACTATTGCGTAGATAACACCACAATACCGTTGCCATTCCTAGTTCGTGCGCATATTCAAACGCTTTCGCCACTTCTTGAATCTGACGGGTGCTTTCTTCACTGCCATAATAAATGGTTGCGCCAACCGCTGTTGCGCCCATATTCCAGGCGTCACGAATCGAACCAAACATGATTTGATCGAAACCATTCGGATATTTTAAAAATTCGTTGTGGTTGATCTTCACAATGAAAGGAATTTTGTGGGCATATTTACGGGCGACAGCACCCAAAACGCCATAGGTTGACGCTACGGCATTGCATCCACCCTCGATGGCCAGTTTAACGATATTTTCAGGATCAAAATAAACCGGGTTTGGCGCAAACGACGCTCCTGCACTATGCTCAATACCCTGATCAACCGGCAATATCGAAACATAACCTGAATTTTTTAAACGCCCGTTACCCAACAAAGCCTGTATGCTTTTTAATGTTTGAATATTACGGTTGCTGCCCGACCAGATCTCATCAACCGCCTTTTTTGACGGAGTATGTAAACTTTCTTTCGAAATGGTTGTGCATTTGTGATCGAGATAGTACGCTGACTGGTCGCCAAGCAGGTCTAAAATTTTCTGATTTGCCATGAGATTTATTTTGATGAATTTTAAAAAGAGTGCGAAATTAGAAAAAAACAAGGGAAAATCGCAGTTTTTCGTCTGAAAATAGCAAAAATGAGCTAAAAAAGTCAAAATTTTCAAAAATGAGTCTCTGCCGAAACGAACAGGACTTAAAACGAAAGATAATGTCGGCCAAGCGCAAAATCGGTATGTAAATATCCAAGCAACTGTTCAAATTGTTGCCGGTTGTTTAGAAAATCTGTTTTTGAGGTATCGATAATAAAGGTCCTTTGTGTGTGTGATTTAATCAATTGCAAGTAAGATTCCTGTATGTCGCTGAGGTAATCATCTTGTATATTTTGTTCGTACGAGCGGTTGCGTTGTCTGATATTTTCACGCAATTTATGTAAGGGGGCATCCAAAAAAATGACCAGATCGGGTTGCGGAAGGTTAGGATAGATAATATCAAACAGGGTTTCATATAATTTATATTCATCGGCGGGCAAGTTGACCTTGGCGAAAAGTTTGCTTTTGATAAATAAGTAATCGGAAATGACATATTCGCTAAACAAATCACGGCTGTTGAGCATTTCTTTCAGTTGTTTATACCGTTCGGCTAAAAAAGACAGTTCGAGCGGAAATGAGTATCGTACCCGATCCTGGTAAAATTTTGGCAAAAAAGGATTGTCAGCAAATTGTTCAAGGATAAGCTTTGCATTGAATTCCTTCTGGAGCAAATGGGTCAACGTTGTTTTCCCGGCACCAATATTTCCTTCGACAGTTATAAATTTATAAAGCATTTTTCGCGGCAGATCGATAATAAAAAGTCAAGACCCTTAGTTTACAGCAAGGGGTGAAAGGTAATAATTTTTAATAAATAAATATTCGGATTACATTTGAAAGCCATGTCTCTTTTTAGGAAAAATATTGCCGCAACCTATTCCACACAAGTGATCGGTCTAGCGTCAAATTTTATCAGTTCGGTTCTGGCTGCCCGTATGCTCGGGAAAGCCGGGCAGGGCGATCTTACCCTTTATACCATTTTTATTGCCTTTTTGATTTTGGTGATGGGGCTGGGGCTGCCGTCTGCAATCGTATATTATCTGGCGGCCAAAAAAATCGCAAAGGGCAAAATCATTCCACTTTTTGCAATACTCACATTTTTGTTGATCAGTGTGTTATTCGTCCTTTTTTATGCTGCAAAAAATAGTTCGGTCGCCGGCATTTTTCTCCCCGCATTTGTGCTCAATAATAATATTTGGGTCTTGGTGTTGTTTGTGCATCTCTTGCTGATGATGGTCAATCAGTTTTTTCTCGCGGTTTTGCAGGGCGAAAATAAATTTAAAGCAGCGGGGTTGATCAATGTCGCCGGATGTCTCTTGCAATTGACTTGCTATGCTGCCTGGTACTATGGCTTTATCGCGTTCGTGTTTGGTAGCAGCCCCTCGGGCATAACACCCATCGGTTGGGTTTTGGGCAGCCTGTTGCTGGTGGCAGCTTTTCAATATTTGTTATATGTCGGCATAATCTGGCGTGTTGATCGTGCTTACTTTCGGTTTGTTCGCTTCAATGCCTCGGAAGTGAAACCCCTGTTTGTTTTCGCAGGTCTCGCTTATCTGGCAAACATGGTTCAGTTTCTCAACTATAAAATGGATGCCTGGTTTTTGCAATATTTTTTTCACGATAAGAGCATGGTCGGGGTCTATGGCTTATCCGCCACATTGTCGCAACTGGTATGGCATTTACCTATTGCCGTACACAGTGTGTTGTATACCTATATAGCTGCCGGACAAAATGAGCAAGAAAAGTTTTTAAAAGCGAATCGTGCATCAAATTATTTGTTGCTGTATGCCTGCGCTGCCGGGCTTGCGGGGTATTTCCTTGCCCAATGGCTCGTACCGACCTGGTATGGTAGCGAATTTAGCGAAGTACCGGGTTTGGTGGGCATATTGTTGTTGGGCATTGTTCCGTTTTGCTACGGAATGGGTCTTAGTGCCTATTTCGCCGGTACGCAAAAAGTGGAAATAAATTTACAAGGATCGGTCGCGGGTCTGGGCTTATGTCTCATCTTCGACCTTCTGCTGATCCCTGCTTACGGGATGTATGGAGCAGCCTATGCATCGGTCATTTCGTATACGGGCACCGTAATTTACTATGCTTTTCGTTTTCACCGTTTACGCAATTGACGTTTAATTTGTCCGTGGTGTAAACGTTGAAATTTTGTTTGCGGCCTCATCAAGGGCGATACAACTATCAGGCAGCATCAAAAAGTGTTGACCGTAAAACTGGTTGAGAATAATTCTGAATAGATTGACATTTGAATGCATTTTTTTTATCTCGGTATAATTGCTGTCGGGGAAGCGAACTGCCAACAAGTTGTCGAATTTTAAGGCTAATTCATTGTCGGCTGTGTACTCCCGATAACCATGGTCGCTCATGATGATAATAATGGCATGTGGGTCAACGGATAACAGATGTTCACATACTGCCTCGATCTGGGTATTGGTGTACTGTAAATAAGCCATAAATAACTTTTCCGGTGAAGTTTTAGCCGCAGTGTCTCTATCGATCAGCTTCCCGCTTTGGTCAGTAAAATACGGGTCGTGAGGCATCATGAGGTGTGTGTAACTAAATTGTGCCCGTCCACCTTTCAATTGCAAAATGTGTTGTAGTGCTTTTACGTTGTAAAGATGTTGTTGTAGAACAAGCTTTTTATAGGCATATTCCCATCTGCATTTTCCTTTGAGAAAACGCCACAAAAAATCTTTTTGCAACCGGTTATGCAACACCTCATTAAAATGTATTTCTTCGCTGTATTTAAACTTGGTTTCCACTCCGTCTCCCGTTCCTGAATATGCTTGTGGCGGTTGCGCAGCTAAACGAAAAATGGAATTGTTGTCGATATGAAACTGATGGTTTTGAAAAAATTGCACGACGGCGTTTTCATCAATTTGTTTCAAATGTTGTAATACCGTATAGTATTGGTTTAAAGGAACATGTTGAAGATAGGGGATATATTGCAAATTCAGCAGAGAATTAACTGATACATAGGTTTGAAAATAATTACTGTGATTGCTGTCACAAACGAAAAATTTATTTTTTGCAAAGGAATTGCGCAAGGCAGTGTTGTCGTAGTTAAAATGGGTTTTTAAAGATGCAAAGCCGGGATAGCCATCCCATAGTACCAAATGCAGGGAGGGTCCCTTGCTTATGGAACAGGGGTCGAATTTGATTGGCGAAAGAGCATAGGCCGCCGATTTTTTATTGCCGATGAAAATCAAAAAGCACTGGGTCAAACAAAGCAGTATCATCAATACATTGCAATAACTGAAAAGGGTATGTAAAAGATGTTGCCGATTTTTCAGAAGTTTGCCGAATAAGAAAGGAATGAAAGCCAATAAAGGCAAAAACAAAAAATACGAATGAATATGTGGCAAGTAATCGAAACGACTTTTGATGTCCCCAAAAAACAAATACACCACGCCGCAATAAAAAGTCAGCAGTGCGGCCTTATTTTTTTGTTTTAGCCATTTCTGCAACGAAAAGAACAGCACGACAATCGTCAGGCTGATAAGTAAATAGGCCGGAATGAGTTTTGGCAGCGATAAAAAGAATCCATGATCTGTATACCCTTTCAGGAAAAAAAAGACCGGTAGCAGGAAGAGAAAGAAGGGATAGCCATTCAATTTTTTCATGGTAGACTAAGCGCTTTTTCGTTTTAGTAAAAACAAGGTTCTCGTTGTTTGTTTAAACCGATGCGTAGCCATAATCTCAAATTTTTCAACAACCCGATTTTTAAACTGTTCCACACTATATTCGGCGAAAATGTCCTGTCGCGTCAATAATAATTGCTGTACTTTAGGGTCGCCTTTTTCAACAAATTCGATGATCACATATTCACTCAAGCTGTGCAAAAGATCAACGATTTTTGGCAAAGCAATATTGTGTGCAATTGCCAGGTGGTGAATCAGGGCCAGGGCCAGGGTTACCTCAGGTTGTACCCGTTCGAAAAATGCACTTCGTTCCGTATTTGCCCAGCCAATGGCAGGTGTTGGAGCGGTTAGATCAATGATTAGTGGATATAGATTTTCGATCGTGTGGTTTTTACAATAGCGGTAAAGCTTTTCTATGCAATGCCGGTCTTCATCAACCGCGATCACGCGTTTACCTTTGCCGGCAGCCAACAATGAAAATTCCCCTTCATTTGCGCCCAAATCGAGCATGGTTTGAAAGGGAATCTGCAGTAAAAACTGATCAACCACCGATTTTTTCTCATTCAGGTAGTCGTTACTCAAAATTGTTTCCTGATAATAATTGTCCCAGGTCGTTTTATCTGTTGCCTGTAGGCCCTGTAGGAAATCTTTCAATCCTCGCAGAAGATGCAACATTTTTTGTTTACTGAAAACCTGTTTGCCCGATCCGCCGGTTGGCGACCGTGAAGCCATTTTTGCAGGTAAAATAATATGCAGATACACATGCATATTCCAACGCGCTTTTCGGGGAAGCATGGCCCTGCAGATGTGCAGCGGAATGCCATTTGGATAAGCGATCAGCAGTTTATTCAACGACAAATTCACATATTTCATCAGTACCAAAGGCGCCACAAAATGTTCGCAAAATTGCCGGTACGCGATCCAACTTTCTTCTTCGTTATAAAACTCAAATGATAAGGTGTCGATCAGGATCGGCTTCCCTTCGTAGAACTGAATATTGAAGGTATTGGCGTCTTTTAAAATCATGCCATATTCAACTGCGTGTAAGGCATTGTCTAACGTACAGATAGCGGCATCTTTCAACATCGTGAAGCTCCATTCACTGGCGTACGAAATGAGTGGAAGTTGTACGGGTTTAATAATTTTTGCGATCTCGGCTTGTGGCCCAGGGTCATTGGTTTCGCTGTGCGGGATCAATAATTTTTTTTGTACCAACTGTTCGTACAGGCCGCTTTCCTGAAGGAAATTATATTGGGGCAGGTAGTTTTGGTTTATCGCACGATAAATTTCATTTTCATGGATAAACAAAAAGCCGGCAGGGTCTTTATAAGAAGATGGAATTGCGATCATAGATTCCCTTTTCCCGTTTCTGTGTCTGATTTATCCTTTTTTTTATTGCCCGTAAAAAAAGATTTGATCCGATACCAACCGTTTTTGAAAAAAAACACGGCTCCCAATGCCCCCGCGACAATCATTTGTATGATCATGCTGCTGCTGCCTGGATCGATATATAAAAAATAATTCATGCTGTTGAAAGCACGAAAATACTATTTCAGCGGAATAAATTCGGTGCATTTTTGCAATATTCAATCTACAAGTTGTTGAACACGGCGCGTTACCGAACGCATATTTATTTGAAGTTGTGCCTCGATTTTTGTTAAATTTGCACCCATGAATTATTCAAGAAATCTGCTGATCACTGGTGGCGCGGGGTTTATAGGCTCGCATGTCGTCAGGCTTTTTGTAAATAAGTATCCAGCATACCGCATTGTGAATGTCGACGATCTGACTTATGCCGGGAATCTCGAAAATTTACGCGATGTTGAACATGCCGATAATTACTGCTTCGAAAAGGCCAATATCTGTGATAAGGAGGCGATCAGCCGAATTTTTGAAACCTATCAAATTGATGGGGTGATTCATTTGGCAGCAGAATCACATGTCGATCGTTCGATTACCGATCCTCTGGCCTTTGTTAATACCAATATTGTGGGCACAGCCAATTTATTGCAAGCCAGTAAAAAGGCATGGGCCGGCAATGTCGATGGAAAATTATTTTATCATGTTTCTACCGATGAAGTGTTTGGTTCGCTGGGAGAGACCGGTTTTTTTACTGAAACTACACCGTATGATCCGCGCAGTCCATACAGTGCCAGTAAAGCTGCGAGCGATCACTTGGTCAAATCCTTTTATCATACCTATCATTTACCGATTATTATCAGCAATTGTTCGAACAATTACGGGCCGAATCATTTTCCTGAAAAGTTGATTCCTTTATCGATCAACAATATCATCAACCATAAACCGCTACCGATTTACGGGAAAGGCGATAATGTACGCGACTGGCTCTATGTGATCGATCATGCTCAGGCTATTGACACTATTTTTCATAAGGGTAGAACCGGCGAGACCTATAATATCGGTGGACATAATGAATGGAAAAATATCGACCTGATCAGGTTGCTGTGCGCCCAAATGGATGAAAAGCTGAACCGTGAACCCGGTAGTTCAGCAAAGCTGATCACCTTTGTGCAAGACAGAGCTGGCCATGATATGCGGTATGCGATCGATTCCAGCAAACTGCAACATGAATTAGGCTGGGTGCCCTCCGTAACGTTTGAGGAAGGCTTAAGCAAAACGATTGATTGGTATCTGGCCAATACCGAATGGCTCGATCATGTCACCGGTGGAGAATATTTACATTATTATGAAAGTCAGTATAAAGTATAATGGCAATCGATAGTTGATCTACGGTAAAATTGGGGGCTCATTCTGCTCTGTATAAGTCAACAATGAACTGCCCTCGCTGGAAACGTATTTAGCAACAAATCAAAAAATAAAGAAAACATGAAAGGAATTATTCTCGCTGGTGGATCCGGCACCCGTTTATAT
>CAZFKA010000109.1:0-10373 GCA_964519155.1 uncultured Bifidobacterium sp.
GCATTTGATCCCTATACCCAAGGCGTTTCGCTCGGAACAACCAATACCATCGTTGGGGCTACCCCCCCAACCAATGCAGCTGCCGGTAAGGTATTCATCAATGAATTTGTCCCCCGTCCTGCCGTGGGAATGTGTGCCGGAACACCCAACGGACAAAATCCGAATAGTGGGGAGTGGATAGAACTGTATAATGCCGGTCCGGGGAATGTTGATATTGGTGGTTGGATCATTTCTGACGGTGATTGGACGGCCACTATTCCTGCCGGAACCGTCGTGCTGGCCAACGGATATTTTCTGGTCGGCGGTGGGGGTACTTTGTGCTCAAGCGGTGCATTGCCTGACCTGAATGTAGAGACCTGTAATTGCGCTACTGTTTCGCCTGTTGGACAAGATATCATGAATCTGACTGATGGCGGTGAACAAATTGCCTTGTTCGACTGCTCAGGGAATTTTGTTGATGGAGTGTTGTGGAATGGCGGACAAGGTTTACCCGATGCTGCAGCCAACGCAGCACCGGCAACAGGCTGTGGGAATTATATCACAGCGAAAAACGTGTCTTTACCGGCAGCAGCGAGTTTTAGCAATAGTGGAGGATCTTTTTCTAATACCAATGAGGGGCGTTACCGAACCAATACCAATACCTGGGTGACTTTCACAAATGGTACCGGTACCCCCAAAATGCCCAACCCGACAACCTACAACGGTGCAGCCATTGCAAGCGGTACGGAATGCCCACCTCCGCCTGTGACAGCCAATATCACTGTGAACTTACCCGATACGTGTAACCAGGCCGGGAATGTAAATATTACCGTTAAAGCGATATATAAGCCTGCGCCGGTGGCACCCTGCCTCAGCAATGATGTGGTGGCCATAGCCAATTATACCATTCCGCCCTGCGAATTACTCACGTTAAGCGGCGACGGCGATTATTGCAATCCGGCGACAGCACCTTTATCGATCAGCACATCATCGCCTCTCTTAGGCAACTATATTATCAACCTGGGCAATGGAGTAAACACGACTAATATTAATCCGGCAACCGGGGCAGGACCCTTCACTACAAATGTCAGTGATCCCGGGCTATGGACCATCACATCAGTAATACCCCCTGTGGGCACTTGCGCTCCAAAAACTACGGGAAGTGCCAATATTAATATTTTAGATGTACCCAGCATTACTTCATCGCCGGCGAGTGTAAACGCCTGTTATATATACAGCTTCGATCTGGCTTCGATTGAAACGCAGATCCTAACCACGCCACTCACCACTTATTTTGTTTGGTACGATGTTGCTGTGGGCGGAACGCCGATCAGCACTTATATCAACCCAACGGCAAACATCACCTACTGGGTTGCACCCACCACCGGGGCGCCTACAAATTGTGAAGGAGCAAGGGTGCCGGTGAATATTGTGGTTGATCCATTACCCAATATACCCACCGTGGTTTGCGATGGTATTACCGCAACATTTACCGCTCCGGTACCCGATTGTTTTCCGATTGCCTGTCCTTCGGGGGTGCAGTATTCTGCCAATGGTTTGGTATGGAGCAACAACAACGTTTTCACGGCGGCTGACCCGGGTTGGAGTGGCTGGGGTTCACCGGGAAACTCAACGCTGTATGTCAGAAATCTTGCAGCTCCTAGTTGCTATAATTATGCCACTTTCATTAATCCCTGTTCGTCGCCCTTGCCCGTGACCCTCTTGCATTTTAACGGCAATGTGAACACACAGCAAACGATCGACCTGCTTTGGGAAACCAGCAGTGAAATTAATCTTTCTCATTTTGTAGTGGAAAAGAGCTATGTGAACGGCAACTTTGTGCAAATCGCACAAGTAGCGGCGAAAGGTCATCCGGGTGAAAAGGAACGATATACACTCAATGATGCGCAAGCCATACCAGGTCACAATTATTACCGCTTAAAGGCAGTTGACAACGATGGACAGTTCACCTATTCAAACGTCCTTGATATCGTTTTAACCGGTAGCCGGGAGGGTATGTTTAGTATTTTTCCAAACCCTGTTCAAAATGTATTGAATGCAGCGATTCAAATGAATGCCATCGCAACGGCACAATTGAGCATAGAAGACCTGTTGGGTAATACGCTAATCAAAAAAGGACTGATGTTGCAGAAAGGAGCCAATTCTTTTTCTATCGACGTCAGTACCTTGGCAAGAGGGAATTATGTACTAAAGCTGGAAATCAATCACGAAATCAAGTGGCATAAGTTCAGCGTAGACTAACAACGGATCGTACGACAATGACGGGTTGTTTTTTAACATAAAAAAATCGGGCTTTGTAGTTTATTCAGCATAAATTTGCCCAAAAATTTTTCGTGAAATTTCGACACGTCATTGTTACTGTACTCATTGTTTTGTTTTTCGATCAGTTGTTGAAGATCTATATCAAGACCCATTTTGCGCATGGACAGGAAGTGAACGTGATTGGTCATTGGTTTAAGTTACATTTTATTGAAAATGAAGGCATGGCCTTTGGCATGAAATTCGGCGACGATTGGGGTAAAATCTTCCTGACAGTATTCAGAATGGTCGCTGTGGTTTGGGGGATTTATTTTATAAAAAACACACTGATCAGGGAAAAATATCATGGGGGGCTTATTTTTTGCAGTGCGCTGATTCTCGCCGGTGCGCTGGGCAATTCGATTGACAGCATTTTCTATGGCAAAATTTTTACCGAAAGTTATTTTCATGTCGCCAAACTGGTTCCCTGGGGGCAGGGATATGAAAAGCTTCTTCATGGACGGGTCGTAGATATGTTGTATTTTCCACTGCTGAAAGGCCAGTTTCCGTCCTGGTTTCCATTTTGGGCCAACGAAAGTTTCGAATTTTTCAGACCGGTGTTCAACATTGCTGATGCTGCCATTTCAGGAGGGGTAATTGCGATTTTTGTCTTTCAACGCAAGTTGTTGAAAAAAGGAGAATCTGCCCTTACGGTACCGAAAGAACCGACACACAATCATGAGCAACAGATGGTGGCAGAACCGAATTCATAGTGCAGCGCATGAAAACATTTCTGAAAGTACTAGGCCTTCTGTGTATGCCTCAATTGCTCACTGCCCAGACTTTTTTTTCTGCTAAAAATTACCCGAACCATTCCTTCATGAAGCCCTTAGGAATTCCTTTTGCTTTTGTGGGAAATTTCGGCGAAACGCGTCCTGATCATTTTCATTCCGGTCTCGATATTCGTACCGGAGGAAAAGAGAATCTCCCGGTATACGCTGTAGAAGATGGTTATATTTCAAGAGTGAAAATAGAAGCAAAAGGTTTTGGAAATGCCTTATACATCACACATGCAAACGGCTATACCACGGTGTATGCGCATCTGAATCGTTTTTACCCTGAACTTGAATCGTTTGTGAGGAGGAAGCAATATCAACAGAAGAGTTGGGTATATGATCAGACTTTTTTCCCCGATCAGTTTTGGGTGCGTAAAGGCACTTTAATCGCCTGGAGTGGTAATACCGGATCGTCGCAAGGACCTCACCTGCATTTTGAAGTCAGAAATGCCAAGACAGACGCACCATTGAATCCACTGTTATTTTTTAATGAAATCAGTGATAAGCAAAGTCCGGTCATCCATCAATTGTCGGTGTACGATGGCAATAAAAGTGTGTATGAACAAACGCCTGCTATCTTTCAAGTAATGAAAGGACGGCTCAAAAATGATACAATCAATATTCCCTATGCAAATGTATTTCTGGGTTTCCATGCTGATGATTATATGCCGATGGGAGCAGGAACATTGGGTGTTTACGAAATGAATCTCTATGTTGACGATCAACCTTTGATTGGCTGGCAACTCGATAATATCAGCTACGATCTGACCCGTTATGTCAACGCATTGACCGATTATAAGACACGCAAAAATAAAGGCATCACTTTGCAACTCTGTCGCAAACTCCCCAATAATGGATTGCCGGTTTTTAAAACATTTGATTCGGGCAATGGTATCATCCATTTGCTGGATGGGGAAAGCCGCCGAGTGGAGTTAAGTGTTTATGATACCCGCAATAATTTGTCTGTTCTTTCTTTTGTCATTCGGTGTCGACTGAAACCCGGAGCAAGTAGTTGTGAACAAATGATGAAGGCCGGAAAGAAAAATTCGTTTCGCAGTGATTTGATTTCCTGCACACTTGATGAAGCTGCCTTGTATGATGATATTTGTTTTCAAAGTAAGGTGACTCCCGGTTCTCATGCTTATTCCTATCGTTATCAGGTGCATCGAAGCGATGTGCCGGTGCATACTGTTTTCGAACTTGCTCTGCAACCGAAAGCAACGATAGCGAATGAGTACCGCGACAAACTCGCTATCGTTTGGCGAAACGGAAACACAATCGCAAAAGCCTATCCGGCGATAATGCAAGGGCAATGGGTAAAGGCAATGGTCAATGAATTTGGGGTGTTTGAAATAGTGATCGATCAGCAAGCGCCGGTGATCAATAGTCGATTGAAAGATGGCATGATCATCACTACAAGTAAATCACTTGCTTTTACAATCAAAGAAGAAACCACTTCCGTGAAAAGCTGTACTGCTTCTGTTGATGGTCAATGGCTGCGGCTTGCCCAGAAAGGAACTACCTGGACCTACGAATTAGATGAGTATTTTCCTGTAGGTACCCACAAGTTGCAGATCAGCGCCAGTGATGAAAATGGCAATACGCAGACGAAAACTTATACCCTCACCCGATAAAAATGACGAATATGACCGTACCGGAAAAAGGCACAAAAGCGCCAGCCTTTACATTAAAAGATCAACAGGGCAATATCGTTTCCCTGAAAGATTTTAAAGGGAAGAAAATAGCCCTGTTTTTTTATCCTGAAGACGATACGCCCACCTGTACCGTGGAGGTTTGCAATCTCAGAGACAATTATGCTGCCCTGCAGGAAAAAGGAATTGCCGTGATCGGTATCAGTCCCGATCACGAAACGTCTCACCAGCGTTTTATCCAAAAATTTTCTCTGCCTTTTACTTTGCTCGCTGACCCCGACAAAAAGGCGATTCATGCTTATGGGGTTTGGGGTGAAAAAAATATGTATGGAAATAAATTTATGGGACTGAAACGAACTACTTTTTTAATTGACGAAAAAGGGATGGTCCATGATGTGATCAAACGCGTACTGACCAAAATTCATACCCAGCAGATTCTCAAAGCCTGGCATATGGTCTAAGTATGAAGAAGACGCCGATTTATTTTTGTGAAAGAGCTTTCGTTGCAAAAGTAGCCGCCAAGGTATTGGGAAACGCCAATTGCGCCATTGTTTTCCGTCGCACCATTTACCTTCACCAGATCACAGAGAACGAAATAAGACAAAATGAAGCCTTGCTATGTCATGAACTGACGCATGTTCGGCAGTGGCAGAAATTTGGGGTCCTTCGTTTTCCGGTCTTGTACCTTTGGTATTCGCTAAAATTTGGATACTACAACAATCCATTCGAACAAGAAGCAAGGGCGAATGAAAACAATACCGCAATCATCGATCAGTTTATTTTACCTTAATGGAGACCGATGCGATCGTAGACAGGCAATACAATTTAGGTATAACACGAAATGCAAGACACAAAAAAAATTTGTCAGTTTCAAAAAATGTCTACTTTTACATCACTACTCATGGAACAGCAAATCACTGAAGGTATCAGCATAACGGTTGAAGTTTTTTACAACAAAGAACAATCGAACCCTATGTTAAACGAATACACATTTGCTTACAAAGTGTCAATTGATAACTATGCAAATTTCCCGGTAAAATTATTGCGAAGACATTGGCGCATCTTCGACAGCAACGGCACCGACCGTGAAGTGGAAGGGGAAGGTGTAGTAGGGCAACAGCCTGTACTTGAACCCGGTGAATCATTTCAATATATTTCCGGCGCAAGTATCCGTACTGATATCGGCAGAATGTCCGGAACCTATCAAATGGAAAATATGCTGAACAAAAAGCTGTTCAAAGTGCAGATCCCGGAGTTTGATCTGGTGTCTCCTGATAAATTAAATTGATCGTTTTTACGGCAGGAAGCGATGCCGTTCATCTGCAGTCGGTATGCGGCAGCTTTCTTTTTGTCCAAACCATTTGATACGATTTCTCGCAACAAAGTCGTATACGGCATTGCGAAATCGACGAGGCAATACCCGACTCGCTAACGCGATTTTCCAAAAGCCCCCTACTGTATTGAAAATTTCAATCACCGCATCCGAACGTTCAAAATAGGAGCCTTTTGTATAAAATACGACCGTTTTTAAATCGCGGAGATCGGCCGGCAAGCCCAATCTTTGTGCTGTAATTCCTTGCAAGGGCGTAAAAACGAGTTTTCGTTGTTTGTCTTTTTTGAGCAGGAAGTCAACGAATTTATTGCACAGACCGCATACTCCGTCGAAGAACACGATATGATGCTGTTGCTGCAGTGTTGTTTCGACATCGCTCGCCATTATTGCAGAATCTGTTTGCTCGTTTTGCATGGTTTGCAAAGATACGGGCTTGGCATTTTATTTTCGATTGCTTGGTCATTTCGATAGAATGTTGACGATAAAATTCCCGTTTGACGTTGCTTGGCGCGGATTTGGCACCGATGAACTTTTTTCTTTTTGGTAACATAGTTTTTAATAGATTTGCGATTTAGTATCCACAATGAAGAAAAGCATCAAATTTTTATGGTTATTTCTGTTGTTCAGTGTGCTTGGTTTCAATATACTTATCATTTGTATCAATGCGGGATGGCTGGGATATATGCCTGAAATGGAAGAACTCGAAAATCCAAAATCGGCAACGGCCTCTGAGGTTTTTGCGGAAGACGGAACTAAAATCGGGAAGTATTTTCTTGAAAATCGCGAACCGGTAAAATTCAGCGAGATCTCCAAGAATGTGATCGACGCTTTGGTGGCTACGGAAGACGAAAGGTTTTATGAACACAGTGGCATAGATGCCGAAGCAATCGGTCGTGCGATTTTTGGCGTAATGACCTTCAACCGCAAAGGAGGTGCCAGTACCATTACGCAACAATTGGCCAAGCATTTGCTCGAGCAGGAAAAACGGTCCCATAATGTATTTATGGTTTTGATCGAGAAAATGAAAGAACAGATCGTAGCCGTAAAGCTTGAAAAAAATTTGACCAAAGAAGAAATTCTGACGCTGTATCTGAATACGGTTCCCTGGGGATACAATTCTTTCGGAATCAAGTGTGCAGCGAAAACGTATTTCAATAAGCGCCCCATCGATCTCAATGTAGAAGAGGCAGCCCTGCTGATTGGTATGCTGAAAGGTTCGTCGCTTTACAACCCTGTCAAACATCCCGAACGTACCCGCGAACGTCGCAATACGGTACTCGACCAGATGGCTAAAAATTTTAAGATCACTGCTGCAGAAGCACAAGCAATGAAAGAGCATCCTATCGTGTTGAATTTTTCTCCCATGAGCGATTCGCATCACGATGGTATTGCACCTTATTTTAGGCAGGTGGTGGAACAGGATATGAAGGTATGGTGCAAAAAGAACGGATATAATTTGTACAAGGATGGTTTGAAAATTTATACGAGTCTCGATACAACTATGCAGTCGTATGCTGAAGATGCGGTGGCCAAACAAATGTTCGGTAAAACCCGTTTTGCCAGTGCAGGTAAATGGGCCCAACATCCAAAAACACTGAGTCGGGCTATCAAGGAATCAGAGCGTTACAAGGGTTTGAAATCAGAAGGCATGAGTGAAGCGGATATCATGAAAAACTTCAATACCAAAACGAGGATGAAAGTTTTTGCGTGGAATGCAGCACGCGAAAAGGATACGACATTGTCGCCCTTAGACAGTATCAAATATATGAAAGGATTTGTGCAAACGGGTTTTATGGTTATGGATCCATCCACCGGTGAAGTCAAAGCTTGGGTAGGAGGAATCAATCATAAATATTTTCAGTACGACCATGTCAATATCAATACCAAACGGCAGGTAGGGTCAACAATTAAGCCCCTCTTGTATTGTCTCGCCGTCGACAACGGCAATTCACCTTGTCAGTCCATTTCACTCAATCCGGTTATGTTTCCCGGTTTTGGCTGGTATGGACCGGATAAAAGTCGTGGTGCCATACCGATGAAAAATGCACTGGCCTATTCGAAAAATAATGCCACAGTCAATATTTTAAAACTGGTTGGCATCCAGGCATTTGTCGATTTTCTACGTCGGCTCGGTATCACTACCAGTAAACTTCATGCCTATCCTTCTATTTGTTTGGGTGCCGACGATATTTCCATCATCGAAATGCTGCGGGCATATACAATGTTTCCGAATTATGGCATCAATACCCAACCCATTTATATCACTAAAATTGAAGACCGCAACGGGGAACTCATCGAAAATTTTACACCCATTCGCAGTGAAGTGGTGAACGAGATCACCGCGTTTAAAATGATCAGGATGATGATGGGTACGGTATTGTTTGGTACAGGTAAACGACTCAAACCGGGATGGAATATCAAAGGCGAATGTGCAGGAAAAACCGGTACCACCAATAGTGAGTCCGATGCATGGTTTATCGGGTACACCCCACAACTATTGGCCGGTGGCTGGGTAGGTTGCGACGACAAATTTATCGGGGTGGGATTAGGTGAAGGGGCACGGGCGGCCATGCCGATCTGGGGTGAATTTTTTAAACGACTGCAAGCGGATGAAAAGAGCCCGTACAATAAACTCGACAAATTTGAAATGCCTGCCATCATGGAAGGGATGAATGAATGCGATGCGGTGGATGAGATCAGTCTGCAAAGAGCCAATGCTCAAATGAGTGTTTCTCGGGGCAATCCTGATGAATTGGATGATGAAGAAAATGGCGAACGGGCTTTCGACTTGCCCGATGGCATAGACAAGGAAGACTATGACAAAGATTAGATCATGAATGTGGCGAAATTGTTGCTGCTACTATTGCTGATCATACATCCCTTGCTCTACGCACAGGATTTTAAGCAATGTAATATTCACAATACGACTACCAAAGATGGGGAGCGACTCCGGTATAAAGTGTATTATACAGTAGCCGGAATTTATGTTGCGGCGGGTGAAGCTAAATTCACCAATTCACTCGAAAGTCTGGATCAGCAAAAGGTGTTTCATGTGCGTGGTGCCGGACACACGTATAAAAACTACGACTGGATCTATCATGTCAATGACTTGTACGAAAGCTATATCGATACAAGTACGATGTTGCCCTTGCGATTTGCGAGAAGAATTGACGAAACAGGTAACCATCAGGCGGAACAAGTCAGCTTCGACCATAACAAACGACAGGCTGTATCAAAAAAGAAAGTAGTGAAAACGCCGGAATGTGTGCAGGATGTGCTTTCGGCAATTTACTATGCCCGTAATATCAATTTCAACAAATATAAAATCAACGACTGTATTCCTTTTAGCATGTATCTCGACGATGAAGTACATGACTTATATATTCGTTATCTGGGAAAAGAAAAACTCACTACACGTCATGGCAGCTATCAGGTCATCAAATTCAGACCCAAACTGATTGAGGGTACTTTGTTTCGGGGGGGAGAAGGCATGACCGTTTACGTGACTGATGATGCAAAAAAAATACCGGTCTATATCGAAACCCCCATTCTCGTTGGGAAGGTAAAAGTATACCTGATAAAATAATAGAGCGTCATACAAAAACATCCATAGTTTGGCGCGTTTAAAATACCCGATTTATGGTTCCAGTTCTTGCAGCAATTGTTTGCAACGAAGTACAGTTTCTTCGCGGCCTAAAAAGGCAGCGATTTGAAATACGGCCGGACCAAATTTGCCGCCTACCAACATGATACGAAAAGGCATTTGTACCTCACCCGGTTTGATGCGCTGTGTGACGGCCAGTTCTTTGAAACGTGTTTCAAGGGTTGTGGCATCCCATGGTTCGGCAACAGCGAGTAGGCTCACCCATTCGGTAAAAAATATTTTTTTGGCCTCATCCCATTTGTTTTTCACAGCATCCAGATCGTACTGTAGGGGTGTATGAAAAAAATAAGCTCCTTGCACTATAAAGTCATTGAGTAAAGTGCAACGGTCTTTCACCATACCAATCACGGTCAGTAATTTTCCCTCATCCGTAGCCGGAATCTGTTGTTCTGCAAAGAGTTGTTTCACTGCCGGTAACAACATTTCGCTGGTCGAATGTTTGATCCATTCATGATTGACCCATTTGGCTTTTTCGAAATCAAATTTTGCTCCGCCCTTGTGTACTCTTTCAATCGAAAAGTTGTCGATCAGTTCTTGTTTACTGAATATTTCCTTTGCATCGGAATGGCTCCAGCCCAGTAATGCAAGCAAATTAATGAAAGCTTCGGGTAAAAATCCTATTTCTTTAAATCCGCTGGTGTGGGTATGGT
>CAZFKA010000110.1:0-4833 GCA_964519155.1 uncultured Bifidobacterium sp.
GGTCATTATTTTTCTTTATTATACAGATAGTCGGCGATTTCTAAAATCATCAGCGAGTTGTCAAAGACAGGGAAGTGAAGGAAATATTCGGGAAGACAACTTTTTATGAATTTTGAAAAACCGATATCATAACAACGAAAATTTAAATGATTGTATGAAATTAACCAGGGCAAATTCCAGGGTTTTGTTTGATGATAATAATCACGTGAAATGGTCAACGTATCCCTTTTTTGGTTGACGATCTGTATGCTAAACCAACTGCTGCTCGTACTAATAATTCCTTCCGGCTCTTCAAGAATCGTCTTGATCAGCTCATTGCTCACCGTATCCAGTTTTTCGGCAACCCCATAGTAATATTCTTTATTGATCACTTTCTTTTTGTGCGTAAAGTCCAGAGGTGGATTTTTAAGCAGGGTATCAACCAATGCAAAATATTTTTTTTTGTCACTATCGGTAATCGTAAAGTCACTTATCGTTGGTGTAGCCATTGGGATATCGTTGATGCGGTGTAATGCCTTGTCGAGAATCCGAACGTCTACGCGGTTTTTGAAAACGGATGGACTTTTAGATTCACTGCCATTTTCATTGATGTATTTACAAGTGAACGTAGAATCATTTTTTCTATAATACGTTAGGTCGTTTGACTGGTAGTGAAAGCACCCGCGATTACCAGACTGTATGGTAATTGAAATAATGGGTGAGGCCAGCCAGTCATGTAATGGCTTTTCCGGAATCCATTTTTCTACCCGATGTTGTTGCAGAGAATATCGATAGTTATTTTTGCTGCCATCCCATAGTATAGCGGTGCTATCGTCAACGATCTTTAAATCAGCGATGCCAAAATCAACAATATTTTCCCGATACCATGTCTTTCCATCATCATCAGACAAGTACAAATGGCGACCACCTGCACCCCAATGTAATCTGCCATGCTGCCTGATCAAAGTGGGTTTTGCTATTTTTCGGTCTTTGGTGCACAAATCACTTTTTACAATTCCTTTTTCACTAACCTTATAAACGTTGTAATTGCCGGTAAGTATATACAGACTTTGGGCAACCACCTTCAAATCAATCGGGTAGGCGGCTTTAGGTTCTTTGTTTAATGTCAGGTAGTTATCAGGTGTAATAAATGTATAAACGCAAAGGCTATCGGCAACAACATAGAGTTTACCGCTCTGCGCATCAGTCTCAAAGTTTATAAACTTCAGCGGGAAAGGTTTCCAATCGATCGATAGTGTATCAGTATAAAATATATGCCCCGCCTGCTCTACGACATAATAGTTTTTCCATTGTTGAATTTTTGCAATACGACTATCCTCATGTGCTTCCGATTGTACATATTTTTTCTGGTCAAAAGGTGTCGGTACATATTTTACGGTTTTCCAGTTATCGGTGGTGATCAGGATTTCATTTTCATCAGAGCCGGCTATGCCATGCTGTTGGTCACTCATCCAAATGCCGTAGGTTCTGTCGCTCGATTTGTAGGGCATTTTCAAAGTGGTCCATTGCTGTCCATAATCGCTGGAGTAGTAAACTTCATTTGAGGCCCCTCCCATCCACACGTGTCCGATGGCATCGTTAGTTATACTATAGATCCATGAATTGCCGCCAAAGTTTTGCAGTTGCCATGATCGCCCTCCATCCGTTGTGCGATAGTATCCATTTTGCTTGTACTGTTGCCGATCGCTAGCAATGTAACCTGTCAATAAAGCAGTGTCTTTGTTGAAAAAGGAAATGCGTTCGAGAAAGGGATTTGACGTACTAAAGCTGCTCGTGTCGACTCCATCTAAGGGCGTTCCATAATGCCAGTTTGAATCCATATGCGCAGTGGTGTACGTTGTGCCAATGGCGGTCACCAACCATATTCTTTCATCAGGTGAAACAGAAATCTCATTCACCCGCCCGTTGATCGACAATTCAGCACGTCGGTCTTTGGTTTGCGCCTTCAAATTTTTCGACAGGGTGAGATGAGTCATCGCAAGAAAAACAAGGCAGGTAAAAAGCGGGATCAATTTCATAAATATAACAAGGGGATATATTATCACTAAGTTAATTGTACGAACGTAGCTTCCGCATCATAATGCGGCTAAGCTTTTTTATTCAGCGGGTATCCAGTCATCATTTTTCAGCCTGAAAAAGTTCGGCTGTTAGGATGCGTTTTTGGCCATCGCCTAATGTAAGTGTCACCCGAACAAACTCACTCGGCAGCAATTCGTTCGCTACTTCGGGCCATTCGATAAAATGATAAGCACCCGGTGTTTGCAACACGTCTTCCACCCCTGCGTCAATGGCGTCCTGTACCCCTTTAAGTCTGTACCAGTCGCTGTGAAAGATGCGGCAATCCTGGCTCCCCCGATATTCATTGATGATCGAAAATGTCGGGCTGCTGGTATTTTCAGTTACACCAAGACAAGTACATAGGGCTTTAATGAGTGTCGTTTTTCCCCTCCCCATTTCCGCATAAAAAGCAAAACAACGGCTAAGGGGAAAGTGGTTAAGGAGTGTCCGGGCAACGTCGTTGATATCCTCCAATGCAAATTCGATTTTCATGGTACAAAAGTACAGGCTCTCCCCGGAAGTGCCCCATACTACGGAAGGAAATTCGTAATTTTGTTCAATGCAAAAAACAGTTCAATGCAAAGTGGAGGGGATGACTTGTGGGAATTGTGCTTTGTCGATTTCCAATTATCTCAATAAGCAAGGTGCAGCCGATGTGGTGGCAAATGCCTCTACCGGTGACCTGTCATTTGTAATTGATGAAAATACGGATCCGGATACGCTTTACCAGGGTATCGATCGTCTGGGGTTTACCGTAAAGCGGGAGACAAATGTTCATAATGCTGCCAAAGGTCATACCCACTCGAGAATAAAGCCATTATTACTGATTTCCATGATCTTTTGGTTGCCACTCATGGCGCATATGTTTGTGCATTGGCCGGTTTTGCATGAGCCATTGACACAATTGATCCTCGTATTGCCTATCTATATCCTCGCTTGTTTTTATTTCGGAAAAAGCGCTCTACGCTCCCTCCGAAATGGTATTCCGAATATGGATGTACTGGTATTTATCGGAGCCACAGCGGCTTTTGTGTATAGCTTGGTCGGGTGGTATCTGCATCCCGGATCGCCACAGCCCTATTTGTTTTTCGAGACCACTGCGTCGATCATCACACTGGTATTGGCCGGCAATTTTCTGGAAGAATTTTCGGTCCGTTCTACAGCCTCTTCGATACAGGAACTGATAAAATACCAGCGAGCCTCAGCCTTGCTCGTGCTCACCGACAGTATAGGGAAAGAAAGTTTTGCCGAAATCAGTAATGAGGAAATAAAAGTGAACGACATACTGCAACTGAAAACAGGTGACAAAGTACCGGCAGATGGTCTGGTGATGGCAGGAGAAGCAGCCGTGGACGAAAGTATGATGAGTGGCGAAAGTTTGCCGGTAATAAAAAGCAAGGGCGATTTAATCACCGGCGGCACTATTATCAGTGATGGTCATTTCCGTATGAGAGCCACCGCAGTGGGTAGCGAAACAGCTTTAGCCAATATGATTGATCTTGTCAACCGTGCACAGGCAGCGAAACCCCCGATGCAAAAACTGGCTGATCGAATCAGTGCGATCTTTGTTCCGGTCGTTTTGGCGATTGCGGTACTTACTTTCCTTATCAATTATTTTGGCCTCCACGTGAATATCGAACAAAGCATGATGCGAAGTATTGCGGTACTGGTTATTGCCTGTCCCTGCGCGATGGGGCTGGCTACACCCGCAGCGGTCATGGTGGGATTGGGACGGGCGGCCCGTATGGGTATTTTGATCAAGGGCGGCGATACATTGGAAAAATTCAGGGATATCAAACAATTTGTATTTGATAAAACAGGCACCCTCACCACCGGCAATTTAGTGATCGACTGTTTTGAAACAAAGATCGACGAGCCATTGTTTCAACAAGTGATCTCCTCGATGGAACAATATTCATCTCATCCTATTGCCAAAAGTATATGCAAAGCCTGGCCGCAATCGTCGTTGATCGGGTTTGCCACACTCCATGAAATGAAGGGTCAGGGAATAAGCGCCACCGACGAACAAGGGCATACATGGACCTTGGGTTCTTATCGCATCCTGCCAACAAACAAACCGGCTGTGCCCCACGATCTTTATTTACTGAAAGATGGCGAACAGGTCGGTTGGGTCAACTTGCGCGATGAGATCAGACCCGATGCAGAACTTATGCTCAGACGTTTGAAAAGCAGTGGTTATACAACTGTCTTGCTCAGTGGCGATCGTAAAGAAAAGTGTGAACAAATCGCGAGTGTGCTACCGATCGACAAGGTGTTTGCTGAGCAATTGCCCGAAGATAAAATGAGTATACTGGACGCATTGAATACAGCAGGAAAAATAGCAATGGTAGGCGATGGCATCAATGACGCTCCTGCACTGGCCAAAGCCCATATCGGCATTTCGCTGAGCGACGCCACACAAATTGCGATGCAAACAGCACAGGTGATCTTGCTCAATAATAAGCTCAGCCTGATACCCGATGCAATCGCGTTGGGTAAAAAAACATTTTTAACGATACAGCAAAATTTGTTCTGGGCATTTTTTTACAATGTGGTGGCCATTCCTGTTGCCGCAGCCGGATTTCTCACACCTACCTGGGGTGCGGGCATCATGGCATTGAGTGATGTGGTATTGATCATCAATTCAATACGGCTTCGTTATCGGCAGTTGAGTTGATCGCTCACGCAATCATTTTTCGAAATGATGATTCTTTTTTGCCAACAATACTTGCTTGCACAACAGCGCTCAAATTGGTTTGATTTACACAAAAAAAT
>CAZFKA010000110.1:4843-10373 GCA_964519155.1 uncultured Bifidobacterium sp.
CAGGAACTGTATGGCAAGTTCCTGATCACTGCATGTATTCTATCAATTTTTTAAATTCCGTCTCCGTCGATAAGGTTACCCAGTCCGCCGAGTATGCTGCCTTCTTCTTTACGACGGCCAAACGTGCCGTACGCCATGATACGCGAAGCCAGTCTGCTGATCGGAAGGGATTGTATCCATACTGTACCCGGTCCGCGGAGGGTGGCAAAAAACAGCCCTTCACCTCCGAAAATGGTATTTTTGATACCTCCCACAAACTGTACATCGAAATCAATTTCTTTAGTATAGGCCACCACGCAACCCGTATCGATCTTTAGAACTTCACCCGGCGCCAGTTTACGCTCGTGTACATGACCACCGGCGTGCACAAAGGCCATGCCGTCTCCTTCGAGTTTTTGCATAATGAAACCTTCTCCGCCAAAAATACCGGTACCCAGTTTGCGTTGAAATTCAATACCAACACTTACCCCTTTTGCCGCGCAAAGAAAAGCATCTTTCTGACAGGTCATTTTCCCTCCGTGTTCGGCAAGATTCATAGCAATGATCTTACCCGGAAATGGTGAGGCAAAATGGACTTGTTTTTTACCCTGCCCCATATTGGTAAAGGCAGTCATAAATAAACTTTCACCGGTAAGCAATCGTTTGCCGGCATTGAGCAGTTTGCCCATAAATCCACCGGTTTGTTTGCTCCCGTCTCCAAAAATGGTTTCCATTTGTATACCATCGTCCATCATCATAAAAGCGCCGCTTTCTGCAATGGCTGTTTCGTTCGGATCAAGTTCGATTTCTACATGCTGCATTTCTTCACCATGTATTCGGTAGTCTATTTCGTGTGCGTTCATAGCTGTATATTTTTTTCAAATATAGAGAAAAGCCATGAATGCAAAATTAATCTGTGTTTAAATTTATGATTTGGCCAAGCGTTGAATTTCTTTTTTCAGTTTTTCGGTGAAATCCATCATATAATTGCTTCTGTTAGAATTTGGTATGGGCATTCCGTCGCTTTCTCTAAACTTAACCAAATTGATATAGGAGAATCGGGTTCCTCTTTCGGCCTGCTCATAATTGCTGCCATCGGGTTTGAAAAATTGCAGGGCGTATAATTCCTTTTCTTCCTTATATGCACATGGGGCAAAGTAAACCGGTGCGATCAGCAAACCATCCTTCTTGAGCGCAGCGCCAAATTCTTTTTCCTTGATATAAGTGCTATTCATAAATTCCTGACTCACCAGGAGTATCATCACATCACATTGATCAACTTTGTCTGCAAGAAACTCGTCCCATTTTGCGCCGATCGGAATTTCCACATCCTGAAAAATTTCGATGTCCCTGTCGGGCAAACGCAGATAAGTTTTTAGGTCATCTCTGAAAATTTTGAAGTATTCGGTCTGGGCATGCGAATAGGAAAGAAATACCTTAAGTTTTTTATTTTGCTCTTTTTCGCCGGCTATGCTTTCGGGTACCGCTCGTTTATGTTTTTCAAATATGGCATGGTGTATGCCGATACTTTCGAGTATAGGTTGTATATCTATTTTTTCATCCAGCTTATTGCAATACACTTTTGTTTTGCCTTCCCTGATCTTTTCCATCAAATCGGCTTCGGTATAGATCTGTGGTTTGTCTGTTTGAATACATTTTTCACAGACGCAGGCAATTTCCATCGAGTAGCGTAACCCTTTGTAGGTATCGATGATATTTTTCAAGGCTTGTATGATGATGCCGATAAATCGCGCGGCATAATTGCCCTTCACCAGTATTTCGATCTGTCGGGTATAACTATTTTCTTTGATCAGGGCAGTGGTTGTTCTATCGTCAGCATAATGCAATAAAATACCATATGCCCATACATGCAACAGTTCGTCGGTGATATGTTTGTGCATATCGGCAGTGAGTTGATTAACCAGTCCCTTAGGCATAAAAGGGAAAGTGAACATTACTTTTTTATTGTTGGTTTTGTCCCATTGCGCAGCTTCTTCAGGTGGTACGGCCTCCATCAGTGCGGGTATGATATATTCGCTGACATTTTGCCGTTGGAAGCATATTTTAAACACTTTCAGTAAACTGGTCAGTTCATCTTTCGCAAAGCGATAACTGGCATCATTCCACAATCGGTCTTTATCGTTTTGGTCAAAAATGCCTTTGCGGTTTTGTATCGTTTTGTCATCAATAATCCGGTAAATGGCATTGATAGCCCACAAGGGGTTCAGGATCATTTTATTTTTTAAAAACTCTTTGTCGTGATACCACAACACGATACCCAAGTTATGTAAGTAACGACCGACCAGTTCGATATACTCCTCATCCACTTCATGTTGTTCGCACAAAGCATAGAAGCGTTCGATGCTGATGTAATTAAGGGTTTTGGCTTCTTCCTGCAAAGCCGCACGAAGATCGAGCCAGCAACGGAAGATTGGTTTTTGAATATGCGGAAGACTTTCTAGTTCTTTTTGAATGATCTCGGTAAGTTTTTGCAGACCATTGTCTTGTGAGGGATTCAGCAGATTTACCTCCTGCACTTGTGCGTAACGGATATTTTTAAAGATTGAAATGTAAGAAGCGATGTCGATATTGGCCCCCCGTTCGCCATTGGTCAGGTTCATGGTGACGATGATCGGACTTTCTTTGCCGCCAAACAATTCAATATTCTGAAACCAGTAATCAAAATTCTTATCCCGCTCCTGCCGCGACTCGGTCATCAGTATGTACAATGAATTTTCGGTCATGAAAAATCGATGCAGGGCAAATTGAATATTTTGTCCGCCAAAGTCCCAGATATGCGCAATAAATTCTTTGTTACCGGGAATGGGAAATGTATAGTCGACAATATCAATTCCCCGGGTGCGTTCGTCTTCGCGAGGAAGTACGGCATCTTTGTCGATGAGTTTTACGCGTAAAGATGACTTGCCCACTTTCCCTTCGCCCACAATGATCAGTTTGGCTTCATACAGGGTGATTTCATCGAGGGCAGCACTATGGTGGGTTGTTTGTTGAAGGGCATAAAATTTTAATATGGCTTCATCACCCTGTTCGGTGATCTCCATCGGTATATCGAGTTGCGGGTTATCTTTTACAAAAATGCCATCGCCATTATATTCAAAACCATAGACCCATTTTACCGGAACCTTCCGTTCGATGAGTGGCAGCAGCGGTCGAAGATCCCGAATACCGGTATTGGATAAAATCAAACGCTTTATATTCGGCTTATCGCGGAGGGGTTCAAAGCTGTCGAGTTTACACTGACTTAGGTAAACGTCCTCAAGAAGATCAAGGTGCTTGATGGCTGTAATATCTTTTACTTTTGTGCGGCTTAAGCCCAGATACCTCAAACGTGTATGCGTAGCAAGTGCTGAAATATCACTCACGGGATTAGCTTCAAGATCGAGCTTTGTCAGGTTGCCGAGATGGGCAAGCCCTTCAATCACCCTGATCTGGTTCTTGCCCAGATTGATATCATTGAGTAATGGGCAATTTTCAAGATTTTCAATTTTGGTGATGCGGTTCTGCTGGAGGTGAAGTAAAAGTAATTCGGATAGGTTGTCGATTCCTTCAATACGCGTGACCTGATTTTCGCTCAAAAAAAGCGCATATATTTTTTTAAGATTTTCGAGCCCTTCTATACGGGTCAGGTTGTTTTCGTATAAAGCGAGAAATCCGAGATTTTCGAGTTGTTCAAGTCCTTCGATGCGTGTGATGCGATTCGTGCCGGCATTCAGGAAAGTTAGCTTGTGAAGACTGTCGAGACCTTCGAGTGTCGAAATCATATTGTTGAAAATGCGCAACTCTTCCAGTTTTTGTAAGCCCGTCAGGTTTTCAATTTTAGCGATTCGATTGTTAGACAGGTTCAGCTTTTTCAGGTTGATCAATCCGTCGAGCGAAGCGATGGCAGTGATCTGGTTTCCGTTGAGGTCAAGCTCTTCGAGCCAGGTCATGTTGCTGATTTCAGCGGGTATTTCCCTCAGACCAAAGTTGATTAGTTCGAGTTTGCCGGTACGGTTTTCAAACTCGTTTTCGATAAAGGACATATATACAGGTTGATTCATAGCGTTTCAGTTTTAAGCCAGGCGGGTGAATAATTTGTTTTTTCAGCGATCAGTAGAAGAGCCGGCAAAGTGTTAGGCATGGGTAATTTGCTTATAGTACAGACGATGCTCCACCGGATAAAAACGCAGCAGTAGTCAGACGGTTTTCGGGTGGCTTAGGGTCTGCAGCATAAATATAGTAAAGTGAGATCAATCTTCGAAATTAATCTCCTACGGAAGAAGAACTGCCAAACCAAGCTTGTCAGGCAGAAGTAAAGATGTTCTTTGATTTTCATTTCGATAATCCTTTGAATTTTCGGCTGCTGCTGTATATTTATGCAAAATATACTTTTTGATGCAAGCGCAACACATGATAAACTGGTTTGAGATACCGGTGACTGACTTTGCAAGGGCCAGGCGTTTTTATGAGACCATATTTGATATTACCATGACGGTAACGGAGATACAGGGATACAAGATGGCCTTTTTTCCGGCAACTGAAGGAAAGATCAGTGGAGCAATTTGTTTTGGTGAAGGCTATATTCCGAGTGGAGCGGGGTCCTTGTTGTATCTCAATGCCAATCCGGATGTCAATTTGGTGTTAGATCGAGCGACGTCAGTCGGTGGTCGCATTATTGTGCCCAAAACCCTCATTGGCGAAGAAACAGGGTATTATGCATTTATCGTTGATACGGAAGGGAACAGGATTGCTTTGCATTCCGAGCGTTGACGCCGCTAAGTTGATAGCGTATTTGACGAAAAGGAGTCTGATAGGAACGCTCGATTCAATCTTCCACAAAAGTGTACTACAATTATTGTCATTTGACTCCTTATTTTGCATCACATGATTTACACGGTTTCCATCATTGAAGACGATCTGAAATATGCCTTATTGATGCGAAAGATCATTGAAAGCAATGATGATCTGGCCTGTTTGGCAATTTATCAGAATTTGAAAGGGTCGTTGACAGCCTTAGCCGAAAATGTACCGGATGTGGTATTGCTTGATGTGCAATTACCGGATGGCAATGGGGCCGAATATGTCGGGATATTGAAGAAGATATGCCCCGAAACCCATTTCATCATGTGTACGAGTTTCGAAGACGACGACTATTTGTTTAATTCGCTCAAACGTGGAGCCAGTGGGTATATCATCAAATCAGACAGTCCGGAAAAGATCATAGCGGCCATCAGGGATGTGATGCAAGGCGGAGCACCGATGAGTAGTGC
Source organism: uncultured Bifidobacterium sp. (assembly GCA_964519155.1). Taxonomy (GTDB): domain Bacteria; phylum Bacteroidota; class Bacteroidia; order Chitinophagales; family Chitinophagaceae; genus OLB11. The sequence goes on from CAZFKA010000110.1 coordinate 10,093, forward strand.
CATAGCAAAAAAGGTGGTTGGTCATTTCAACCGGGAAACCCGTACCCTTGAGGCCTTGACACCGAAAGAAAATGAATTACTTCGTTTACTGGCTTCCGGACTTTTTTATAAAGAGATTGCTTTTGAAATGGGCGTGGGCATAGACACGGTGAAAAAGCATGCCAGTTCGATATACAAGAAACTACAGGTTGGGAATCGAACTGAAGCGGTGAATAAGTATAAAAATAATTGAAGCGCACAGCATATTTTTTTGCAATAGGGAAGGGATTTAGCTTCAAAAT
>CAZFKA010000111.1:0-10301 GCA_964519155.1 uncultured Bifidobacterium sp.
TTACGGGCTTATCATTATCTAGTAATCAGCGCACATAAAGCGGTTTTTTTGCATTTTGCTATGGCTTGATTGTTTTAGGGTGAATGACCTGCGCACCGTAATAAGCCATTTCAATCACTTCATGAAAAGTGATCTCTTCGATCGGTACGGTATTCGGGAATATTTTCGGATCGGCATTCAGCAGGCTGGGCACATCTTTCCAAATGGTAACACTTTCCGCCTGACACAGGCTCGCAAAAACCGCAGCCGTATAGTCGCTTCCTTCACGACCTAAGGTTACCGAATTGTTCTCGTCTGTACTGCCGATAAACCCTTGGGTGATCACCACCGGCGTTTGCTGAAATAGCGGTTTGATCAAGCTATTGGTCAGTTGTTGTGTTGCGTTCCAATCGATATTGGCATCACGGTAATTTGAATCTGTTTTCATGACATCGCGTACATCGACCCAAGTACAGCATTTGCGCTTTTGGTTCAGATAGGCCGCAATGATTTGTGTTGAAAGCAGCTCACCGATCGATACAATCTGGTCGTAATAATAATCATAGCTGCGTACCGGGTTATCGTTTAAGATCCATTCTATTTCGAGGTAAAGTGCTTGTAATTTTTCAAGCAATTCATCATATTGATCGTTGAGCAATTCACGGGCGAAGCTATCATGATCGTTTTTTAATTGGTCGAAAAGTTGCTGCGCATCGGCGCTTGCGTTGGCAAAATATTGCTGTGCTATACGTTCGAGGGCATTGGTTGTTTTGCCTTTGGCAGATATTACTACCAGCAAAGAATCACTACTGTATTCAGCAATGATGTCTGCAACATGTCTCGCGCGTGTCACCGTTTCGATCGATGCGCCGCCGAATTTAAAAACTTTCATAAGCGGATGGATTGTTGAATTTTGATGTTGCCGTCGTGTTCATACCTTGCAAACAGCGAAAGGGCTTTATTGTTTTTGTTGCACAGCCGGGTTCTTGAGCCGAAAGGAAGACATGATGGTTTCACCTTCATTTTTAAATCGAAGATAACTACTTTGTTCTGCGGTAAAAGTTAGCAGATAAGCGGTTTCGTTGCGAATGACACATACCGAAGTAAAATGTAAGGTGCGCTCAGCTTGCTTCATAATATGTTCGAGCCGATAATATTCGCCCGTGGGGGTTTTGATGATCTTTGACGCAATCAGTTCATCTTCGCCACCCAGTTCTTTGAGTTGTTCATCAGTGATCTGTTTATACTTCAACAGATCGATTTTTTGGCCGTTCAAATGCTGGATCAGCAGATTGACATTTTCTTTAAATTGATCTTTTACATTTTCGAAGGGGGAATAAAAAATCAATTCGGTGCCCATATTGCGTGAACTGTCATGGGTCCAACTATCGGGGTATTGTACAGTATACAGGTCGTTGCTGACAGTAAGCCATTGCGTGGTTTGTGCAAATCCCTTTAGGGAAACAGCACTTAAAAGGATGAGCAGCATTCTTTTCATATTCAATTTAATAGGGGGTTCAAAAAACGGCTTTTTCCGCACAGCGGATACGTTTGTCCATGCTTCATGATTAATCCATAATAAATGGATAATCTTCCTGCACATATATATCTTTATACACTTCCGATACATCAGGCAAAGGAGATTTTTCAGCGAAATCAACGCAATCATCGACAATATCTTTTACTTTTTCGTTCATCGCTTCAATTTCTTCTTCGCTGGCCAGCCCGTTTTCCCGAAGGGTACGAAGTACATTTTCTATCGGGTCTTTTTCTTTATACTCTTCCAGTTCTTCCTTGGTACGGTATTTGGCCGGATCGCTCATACTGTGTCCTTTGTAACGATAAGTTTTTATTTCAAGCAGGGTAGGGCCATCTCCGGTACGGGCGCGGTTAACAGCCCGTGTTACAGCATGGTGTACATTTTCAGGTTTCATCCCATCTACACTGTCGCCCGGCATATCGTAAGCATCCGCTAGTTTATAAATATCCAATACATTGCTCGTTCTTTGCACGGAGGTACCCATGGCGTAGAAATTATTTTCGCAGATAAATACAACGGGTAGTTTCCAGGTCATGGCCATATTGAAGGTTTCATGGAGCAAACCTTGTCGGGCCGCCCCATCGCCAAAAAAGCACAGGGTGACGGCATCACTGCCTTTATATTTTTCAGCGAAAGCGATACCTGCCCCTAAGCCAATTTGTCCACCCACGATACCATGTCCACCAAAGAATTTTTTCTCTTTCGAAAAGAAATGCATACTGCCCCCTTTCCCCTTGGTACATCCTGTAGCTTTACCATACAGTTCGGCCATACATTCGCGCGCTGAAATGCCTTTTGCCAGGGCAAGACCATGATCACGATAAGCAGTGATCATATTATCATCTTCACGGATCGCCGTCATGCAACCTGCCGAAACCGCTTCCTGCCCGATATACAAATGACAGAAACCCCTGATTTTTTGCATGCCGTATAACTGCCCGGTTTTTTCTTCAAACCGCCGTTGCAGCAACATGATCTCGTACCAATAACAATAAATTTCTTTACTGAATGCTTTATCCACTGTGTATATAATTTAGGTTAAAAAACGGAGTGGCGAAGATACGGGGTAAATATGGAATCTGCAAAAAGTGAAGTTCCTGTCGGTGTGATCATCAATAGCCTTACGAGAAAATGTTTTACTGTGATTTCATCGAACGAAAAATGGGCCTAGCCCAGTGCTTTTGTCACCAACACCACCACCGCATTATTGATAATGTGAAATAAGATACCGGGAAGCAAGGTAGCCGAACTCCGCGTCATATAACCACAAAGCAGACCAAAGCCAAAGTACACCGGCATCAGGAGTAGATCACCATGAATAGTCGCAAACAATAGAGCCTGAAATGCATTCGCTAGCGGGTAACCAATATATCGTTGCGCAGATTGCATCACTACCCCCCGAAAAATGATCTCTTCATAAATCGGACCGAGGATGGCTGCCATAAAAAATGTAATTCCCAGGCCATAAACATTCATCATCATTTTGATATCCAACACATTGTTGGCAATGATCTCAATGGTTTTTTTGCTATGGTAATCACTGACATCGGTAAATTGACCCGCAATGATCAGATATAATGAAGTGCCGATCCGATAGGCGAAGTACAATCCAATCACAATCCCGATGCTTTTTCCGCCACCCCATTTTCCCCACGACACGATAGCCCATGATTTTCGCCACAAGGTGAGCAACGTAAACAAGGCCATCATGAACATAAAAATCAGATCGGCTTTGGCTGATAAATCCTCACCAAAATCATAAGCCGAGTAAGTCATTTTCAGCGTTTCCTTCAACGCTTCCGGCTCAATACAAAATGCAGCTAACTGAGCGATGAGGTAACCGACACTGATCAGCCAAAAGGCTTTGAGATTCCATTGCAAATGATCGGGCACCAGCGCATTCATGGATGGAAATTTTTTACCAATGGCATACACCGGTACGATCCATGCATAGGGGATCAGCAGTAGAACAATGAATAGAAATTGAAGGAAATATAATGCCGGGAGATCGCGAAAGTACCAGGGGAGCATTGGATTTTTGAGAAAAAGTCTAAAGCGATAAATACCAAAGGGATCACGGTAAATCCTTTTTTTCGATACTGATTATAGCTTTTCATGGCCAGCCGGCTACTCTGGTATTTTAAATCGTGAAGAAATAAGGCGAGTTGTGCTCGTTCCTTGTTATATGCCCGTTCGCTTTCGGCAAGCAAATAGTTTCTTGCACGGCTGTAGTATGAAGCAGCCTCCATTGCTTTGGCCAATTCGATATTGCCTGTATAGTTTGAGTCGATGTGGTAAAGCGTATCGTAGGTCGCCACTGCCAAACGGTATTGTTTGATCAGCATCAACAGATTGGCTTTCTGATAAAGTATTGCCGGTTCGGTAGAAGTGTCTCGGGTATCGGTCAAGACGGTTAGTGCTTCCTTTTTTTTGCCAAGTTCGATCAGTATCTGTGCATGCAATACATCATATTCATATCGCTCATTTAAATCAATGGCATCAAGCAGATGCTCATAAGCTGTTTTAAATTCTGAAGAATCGTAGCGGACTTGCGCCAATTCATAATAGACACGTGCTTTATTGGAGTCGGCCCAATCATTTTCATCATCGAGTTTGTCCTTCAACTCTTCAAGCAATTGTGCTTTTGAAGCACCCCACATACTTTCAAGCAGATAAAACGAAACCTGCACATTGTCGGGAAATTTCGTTTGTACTTCATCGATTAGTTCATCGTAGGCTTCCTGGTTAGGATTGTATTCTTCCGATTCATTATACTGTGCCTGATCGACGAATTTGCATTTTTCGATCCACACATTTACATCATTGGGATGCATACGGAGATAATCGTCGAACGTTTTCAAACAATACCCATACGATAAGTTCTCGCTTTCCCTTACCTTTTGTATCAAGGCGTCATGATTGGGTTTCGCAAAATGATAAGCGGATTGTGCCCGTACAACGTTGTATCCTGTCGACAGCAGTAAGAAAAAAAATATGATTGATCCGGTTTTCAAATGAAGTTTGAAAGATAACAGATTGTTTCCGTAATACTAAATTTTATACACGGAAATACGAAGCCTACTCGTGGAAGTCGATAGGGATGCACCGATTACAAAGCGGTCACTCGGTAGTCTGTAAATTAAAATTCGCAGTTCTTCGGGGTGCGCGGAAAAGGTATCACATCGCGAATATTGCCCATACCGGTCACAAACTGCACCAGTCGCTCAAAGCCCAGACCGAATCCTGCATGTTTGCAAGTCCCAAAACGACGGGTATCGAGATACCAGTACATTTCAGCAACCGGAATATGCATTTCATTCATCCGTTGTTCGAGTTTTTCAAGTCTTTCTTCCCGTTGCGACCCCCCGATGATTTCACCAATGCCCGGCGCCAGAATATCCATGGCAGCCACCGTTTCGCGGCCGGGTGCACAGCCATCGTTTTGGCGCATATAAAAAGCTTTGATGTTTTTAGGATAATCGGTCACGATCACTGGCTTTTTGAAGTGCTTTTCAACGAGGTAGCGCTCGTGTTCACTCTGCATATCAATTCCCCATTGCACATCAAACTTGAATTTCTTTTTTTTATAGGCCGGTGATTCGAGCAAAATATCGATGGCTTCTGTATAGGTAATACGTTCAAATTCTTGCTCCAGTACAAAACTGAGTTTTTCTTTTAAACCGAATTCAGCCCTCTCATTTGTCGGTTTTTGTTTTTCTTCCTCTGCCAAACGCGCATCCAGAAAATCGATATCATCAGGATGTTTTTCCATGGCATAGCGTATCACAAATTTCAGCATATCCTCGGCCAGGTCAGCATTTTCTTTCAATTCATTGAACGCAACCTCGGGTTCTATCATCCAGAATTCTGCCAGATGTCTCGCGGTATTTGAATTCTCAGCCCTGAATGTTGGTCCGAACGTATACACTTTACTGAATGCCATTGCAGCCAGTTCTGCCTCCAGTTGTCCGCTCACGGTCAGGTTAGTACTGCGTCCGAAAAAGTCTTCCGAAAAATTGATTGCGCCATCCTCCGTACGGGGTAATGCATCCAGATTGAGTGTGGTCACCCTAAACATTTCACCGGCACCTTCGGCGTCACTGGCCGAAATAACCGGGGTGTGGATATTTAAAAAATTTCTTTCCTGAAAAAACGTATGGATGCCGTATATAAGGGCATTACGCAGTCGGTTAACACTGGCAAAAGTATTGGTTCTGAAACGTAAATGCGCAATGTCTCTCAGAAATTCGAGACTGTGCTTTTTCGGTTGTAAGGGGAATTTTTCTGCATCACTGTCGCCCAATATTTCTATTGACTTCGCAACGAGTTCGACACTTTGTCCTTTTCCTTGCGACTCGGTTAAGGTTCCGCTGGCCGCAATACAACAACCGGTGGTAATTCGTCTGATCAGTTCCTCATCAAATGTATGGAGGGGGACCACGATTTGCAGATTTTGGTTCGTACTACCGTCATTCAGCGCGATAAACTGTGTGTTGCGAAATGTCCTAACCCATCCTTTTACGGAAAGTTCAGTGTTTACAAGGTTTCCCTTTAGTAATGTAGCGATATCAGGTTTCATAAGGTTGCGAAATTAATTGTATTTTTTTATTTACATCGAAAATTAAACCAGGTGGGTCTTGTTGGTTTGACGAATTGTTGAACATGATAAGCAAAAAATAATCGGTAAGCAGTTTTTGCTTTGTACTATTTTTGCCTGATGAAAAAGGTTATGCTGTTTGCGTCGGGTGGAGGCAGTAATGTACGTGCCATCTTACGATATTTTAAAGATCGTAGTGATATTGCATTTCCCGCGATAATTTGCAATAATAATCGAGCAGGCGTGATCAATATAGCAGCCGAAGAGCAGATCGAATTGATTTTGATCGACCGTGATATTTTTCAATCGCCGGTTTTTTTGGACACCATCGATTATTTTTGTCCCGACCTGCTGGTTCTGGCCGGATTTTTATGGAAGATCCCCGAATATTTGGTGAAAGCCTATCCCAACAAGATTGTTAATATTCACCCGGCATTATTGCCCAAATATGGGGGGCGCGGGATGTACGGGCATCATGTGCATGAAGCGGTAATCGCTGCCGGTGAATCGCAAAGTGGCATGACCATTCATTTTGTGAATGAACAGTATGATGAAGGTACCATTTTATTGCAAAAATCGGTAGCCGTGAGAGATGATGAAACAGCCAATTCGCTGGCGGCATCGGTATTGACACTCGAGCATGAATGGTATCCAAAAGTGATCGACACGCTTTTGCAAAACAGCTGAGAAAAATCAGTGCCCGGCCACTTTCAGATCAAAAGCAATTTTGAGAAAGAGAAAAATACCAATTAATAAGATACACAAAGCAGAGATCCGGTGCAGGTAAACGATATTTCGGGGAGTCAGTCGTTTGCGTATCCGCTGGGCTAAGAGCACTTTGCTAAAATCAAAGGCAAGTATCAGGGTCAGGCAACTGCTAAAAAAGGCGAACCGATAATGGGGGTCCAAATTGGCGACGGCGGCTACAGAGGTGATCCAGGCAAAAATTAATCCCGGATTTAAGGTGTTGAGTAAAAAGCCATTCATAAAGATCTTACGATAATCTTGGGTGCTCACACCGGCACTGTCGCGTACATTTCGCGTCACCTTGATTTTTCGAAAGTAGCCATAGAGGCCAATGATCACAAAAAATGCAGAGCCGATATAGCCGATCAGTTTTTCGTGTCGCATCATTTCATTTAAAAATCCGGAGGCTTCGTTTGCCAGCACCACATAAATAATATCGCTGAACGATACGCCCAATACAAAACTAAATCCTGCGCGCCAGCCGTAGGTAATACTGTATTTGATAATGGCAAAAATGGTCGGTCCGACTGAAACAGCCATAAATAATCCAAAACCTAAACCGGCCAAAATCGCTGAATTCATGTAAAAACCTCGGTTTTATTATATAGTAAATTTATATATATATTGCTTTTCAAACTAAAATAATTCATTTGGCGTCTAAAAAAAGGTCAATCTTGTTTTTTTAATTGTGAATGTTCATTAAATTTATCAAAAAATTGTTAAAACCAAACCATGAAACAATTCAAAACCCTCTTCGTTAGCTGTATTTTACTCTTGACTTTTTGCAAAACTTTTGCCACACATATTGCTGCTTCCGATATCTATTATGAATATGTCGCCCCCAATCAGTATCGTGTACATTTGATTCTTTATCGCGATTGCAAACCCGGGAATGCCGGTTTGGCGGGAACGGTGCAGTTAAGGGCTGAATCAGTTAGCTGTGGACAAAATTTTACGTTCACGGCCGATACCAACGGCAACAATACCCGTAAGATCTATGGTGATCTGTGCCCGAATATCATTAACTGGTGTCAGAATGCGGCGAGTATTTTTCCCGCCTACGAAGAATGGCATTATGATGGTATTGTAAATCTGCCCATGGCTTGTACCGACTGGCAATTTAAGTATAACAATAATTGTTGCCGCAACAATGCAATCGGTAACCTGCTTAATCCCGGAGGTGCCGGTATTTGTGTTTTTGCACGTTTGAATAATATCGCCCGCCCGATCAATAATTCCGCCTTTTTATCGGTAAAACCTATTCCTTACGTTTGTGTAAATCAACCTAAAACCTATCTCAACGGACCAATAGATCCCGATTTAGATTCTCTCGTTTTTGTACCGGCACAACCCCTTAACCAAACCAATTGTTTGCCCATTCAATGGACTGCCGGTGCTATTACAGCCAATCCTTTCGGACCTGCAGCACCCGGTGGATATACAGTTAATGGCAATACCGGAACGGCCGTATTTACACCCATCGCTACCGGTACCTATGCTATGGCTTTTGAATGTTTCGAAATTGACCCCATTAATGGCGACACCATTGGTAGCGTGATGCGTGATGTACAATTGAATGTATTGAATTGTGCCGGAGGGCCGCCTTCGGATCCGAATGGTACGCAAAATTACACGGTTCTCAATCTTGTCGGTGCAACGCTGACCAATCCTGCACCGATTGAAATGGAAGTCTGTGCCGGAACCTTTATGAGTTTCGATATTCAGGCCATCAGCAATGCAAATACCAATCAGGTGATCTCCTATTCAAACCATGCTATTTCTTGTCCGGGATCTGCCTTTAGTTCAACCCCGGTCGGTGGAGGCAACCCCGTTACCGCACATTTCGATTGGACACCGAATATTGCGCAAGTAGGGAATCATACGCTTGTGATCACCTTTAGCGACTCAAGTTGTACCATCGCACAGCCTATTGTTTTAAAATCTTATTGTGTAGTATTGATCAAAGTTGTGCCTGGAATTGATGCCGGTCCCGATCTGTATTTTTGTCCCGAAGGAGATTCAGTACAATTCAATATCGCTGCGCCGGCGGGTATTACACAATGGCAATGGACAGATATCAATGGAAATACTAGCAATATTGGTATTACCGATCTGAATATCCAAAATCCAAAGGCGGCTCCCACCGTCACAACCACTTATATTGTAAAAGCCCTTAATCCGCCACCCGGTATCATTTGCAAAACACAAGATACCATCATGGTGATACTCGACAACTCCAATTCGGTGACCGCTACAGCATCCCCCATGATATTGTGTGAACCGGGGCAAAGTACCTTGACGGCCACACCCGCAGGACCGGTGCCTGTCTACCAATGTGGTGAGGAAAACGTTTCCTGTGCTACACCATTCAATCAGTATATAGTCGGAAATGGTGTCACAACCAACAATACACTCACACCGTTCAACTGCAGTTACGCCGGCGGACGTACCCAAATGATCTATACTATAGCTGATTTAAATGCTATGGGTATTCTAAAGGGGCGTATCGATTCTATCGCCCTTGATATTGCCAGCAAAACCAGCATTGCAGGTTACGATATCAGTGTAAAAATGGGTTGTACCAACCTAACTCAACTGAGTGGTTTTATCATTCCTTCAAATCTTAAACAGGTTTACGCCAATCCATCTTATGTGACCGCCACGGGTTGGAATACATTCCCTTTACAAAATCCTTTTCTGTGGGATGGAACAACAAATCTCCTGGTTGAAATTTGTTTCTTCAATGCCAATGGATTGAGTTTTGGTAATAGCGATCCCGTACGCTATTCTTTTGTCGGTAGTCCACAGTTTTACACACAAAGTTCAAACTATGGCGGTTGTATTCTGCCTTTTGCGCAAGCACCGACGGGGCCGGTTCCCGCAGCCATTTTACCCAATATGCGTTTTTCTCTTTGCGATATTCCACCAAAAACTTGGGCCTACAATTGGCAGCCGGCTACAAAAGTCACCGATTCTACTTTGGCCGTTACACAAGGTATTGTGAGTGGCACCACTACTTATACGGTTTATACCCGTGGCGGTAATAATTGTTTGATCAAAGATTCTGTGCAGGTGTCGCTTTCTGTTCACGATCTGCAGGTTACACCCATAGACACTACAGTTTGTGAGGGCGACGGCTATCCCGCTATCGCGACCGGCAGTGGAAACGGTACCCAAACTTTCCTCTGGTATGATCAAAATGGTGGGTCTCAGGGACTGAGTTGCACTACTTGTGCCAACCCAACTATTACACCACCCGGCGGCGGCGACTTTTATTATACTTGTACACGTCTCGACTCTTACAATTGCGGCGATACGGTAACCATACATGTCAAGACCCATCCGAAACCACCGGTTTCTATTTTGAATGGTGATACCGTGACCGTGAAATATCTGCAACCCATAACTCTCGTGGCTACCGGTGCATTAGTGTATAGC
>CAZFKA010000112.1:0-9070 GCA_964519155.1 uncultured Bifidobacterium sp.
AACCAAAAAAGCAGTTTTACCCAACACCAACAGCCTATAAGCGTTCAAAGTTTTTAGTACATTCACAGCATGAAAATAAGACTCGCTTTCATACTCGTACTCGCATCCCTTTCTTCCTTTGCCCAAAACAATTACCCGTTTGACTCTATATTATTCAAAAATTACCAATACCGCAACATCGGTCCTTTCCGTGGCGGTCGTGCCAGCGGTGTAACGGGCGATTACAAAAACAAACAGGTCTTTTACATGGGCGCTACCGGCGGCGGTGTATGGCAAACAAAAGACGGAGGCAACAACTGGAAAAACATCTCCGATAAATTTTTCGGCGGCAGTATAGGAAGCGTGGAGGTTTGTCCCACCGATCCCTTACTGCTTTATGCAGGTACCGGAGAGAATACCCTTCGCGGAAATGTGAGCGAAGGAAACGGCATGTGGAAATCGGTAAACGGTGGCAAGACCTGGAAAAATGTTGGCCTGACAGACACCCGCCATATCACCAAAATTATCTTTCATCCAAAAGATCCCGAAACCGTGTATTGCGCAGCAACCGGGCATTTATTCGGACCGAATGAAGAACGGGGTGTCTTTAAAACCACCGATGGCGGCAAGACCTGGAAAAAAATCCTGTTCGTCAATGATGAAGTTGGCGCTGTAGACATGGCCATTGATCAAACAAACCCTTCTACCTTATTTGCCAGCACATGGCGGGTGAAACGTACACCTTATAGTATGGAAAGTGGTGGAGAAGGCAGTGGGCTTTGGAAAACCACCGACGGTGGCGACACATGGATCAACATTTCAAAAAAGAAGGGTTTCCCGAAAGATACCCTGGGCATTATAGGCATCAGTATTTGTGCTTCGAACACAGAAAAAATTTATGCCATAGTAGAAAGTAAAACAGGCGGACTTTTCATGAGCAATGATGGTGGTGAAACATGGAACAAACAAAACGATGAAAGCAAGATCAGGCAAAGGGGCTGGTATTTCAATAAAGTCTTCACCGATCCAAAAAACGAAAATCTTGTCTATATCTGTAACGTGGAATTTTATAAAAGCACCGATGCCGGTAAAACATTTTCGGTGATCAATACCCCACATGGTGATCATCATAATCTCTGGATCGACCCTGAAGATGAACAACGGATGATTATCGCCGACGACGGGGGCACGCAGATCAGCTTTGATGCCGGCCGAAACTGGAGTACGTATTATAATCAGCCTACTGCACAATTCTATCGCGTCACCACCGACAATCATTTTCCTTATCGTATTCTGGGTTGTCAGCAGGATAATAGCAGTGTACGAATACTCAGCAGAACAGGTGATGGTAGTATTGGTCAGCAAGACTGGAGCAGTACCGCCGGTTTTGAAAGCGGTCATCTCGCGGCAGATCCCTTGAATGATGACATTGTATATGGAGGAAATTACGGCGGCTATCTGTCGAGATTCAATCATAAAACCGGTGAAAACCGCACCGTGAGTGTGTATCCTGTTTCCCCGATCGGTGATGGTGCCGATACCTTGAAATATCGGTTTCAATGGAATTTCCCCATCCTCTTTTCACCCCATAACCCAAAGAAATTATATGCTGCAGGAAACCGCTTATTTGTGACCGAAAATGAAGGACAGACCTGGCAAGCGATATCACCTGACCTGACCACCAACGATAAAAGCAAACAAGCACCAAGCGGCGGCATCATCACAAAAGACAATACCGGTGTGGAATATTATTGTACCATTTTTGCGGTGGCAGAAAGTCCGGTGCAGAAAGATGTCATCTGGTGCGGCAGCGATGATGGTCTTATCCATCTCACCAAAGACGGCGGACAGCACTGGGATCTCGTCAACCCGAAAGTCATGCCCGAATGGATGATGATCAATTGTATCGAAGCCTCACCGTATGATGCAGGAACCTGTTATGTAGTGGGCACGCGGTATAAACTCGATGATGAAACACCGTATATCTATAAAACCACCGACTTTGGCAATACCTGGATGAAGATCACCAACGGAATTCCGGCTGATCATTTTACCCGTTGTCTGCGTGCTGATCCGGTGAAAGAAGGCATACTGTATTGCGGTACCGAACAAGGCATGTATGTAAGTTTTGATGATGGTGAGCACTGGAATCCGTTTCAGTTGAATTTGCCGATTGTTCCGATCACCGATCTGACTATTAAACAAAATGATCTCATTGTGGCCACCCAGGGAAGAGCTTTCTGGGTATTGGACGATCTGACCTTTTTACACCAGTTGACACCCGGGATAAAAAGTAAAAAACTCCATGTCTTCCAACCCGGCATCAGCTATCGCACCAATGGTTATCAAAACAAAAATGCCGTGAACGAAGGAATGAACCCCGTCAATGGGGTCAGGCTTGATTATTGGGTACAGAAAGCAGAAGACAGCAGCAAGGTGACCATTTCTTTTTTTGATCAAAACGATTCGCTGCTTCGAACGTTTAAAACCGGCGGAGAGAAAGATGAGAACGTGACGCTGGAAACGGGGATGAATATGTTTGCCTGGGATATGAATATTAAAGGCGTGGATAAAATTGATGACATGATACTGTGGAACGGAAATGTCGGTAATTATAAAATTCCTCCGGGCAATTACAAGGCGAGCATTAAAGTGGATCATGATTCCATGACGGTTCCGGTAGTTGTTAAAAAAGATCCCAATTATGAGATCAGTGATGCGGATTATGCCCAACAATTTGCCTTCCTGAATACGATCAAAAATAAATTTGAAGAAACACAGAAAACACTGAAAGATATTCGGAATGTACGCGGGCAGATCAACGCTTTAAAAGATAAAATGGGTGATGATTATCCGAAAGATCTCGACAGTGTGGGTCAGCGTATCACTAAAAAACTTACCGCCATCGAAGAACATCTTTACCAGACCAAAGCCAAAAGCGGTCAGGATGTACTGAATTACCCGATCCGTTTAAATGATAAACTCGCAGGGGTGTTTGATGCAGCGAACCAGCATACGGCGCCTTCGCAATCAGCGCGTGATGCGTATGCAGATATAGCCGCGAAGATCGATGTGGAGATCAATGACTTCAAAGCAGTGCTGAATACTGATATTGAAACGTATAATAAACTGGTGAGAGAAAAAGAGATAGGATTGATCTTATTGAAGAAGTAATCATCTCCATCTATGTAGGGTTTATATTGTGTATGAATATTTAAGTATAGATTTCTGCTGCTCATTTCTTACTCCGATGGCGAGATTGAAGCGAAGACTTTATGTGTCGGTCCACCGCGGCGGATGCCGTCAAATCTCGCATCTTATTCAAGTATACTGATTTTTCACTTTATCACATTAATCCTTTGATCGGCACTTTACCCGGCTGTGTTTGAAACATATAACTTATTATTTTGTTCATTGCAATAAATACGACGAACATCGCGTGTTTTCAATTTATTTGGCTGAGCATCCAAAGCATCAATATATGTAAAATTAAAACTCGAGTCCTTTATAATATCAACACCCCCGTTGATTGCCTGTGCCCCTGATGAACCATACTGCGCGATATATAATCTTCCCTCACTATTTGTCCCCATTTGTCTGATAACATGATTGGTCAGCATCGGAGCTTTTGTAAAACTACCATTTTGATGAACTTTAAACCGGTAAACACCCTGATTAAGCGAACCCGCCCAAATCACATTTCCCTTACCCACAGCAAGGTCAATGGCATCGATGAAGTATTGCGTTTGCTTGAGCAAATAAAAATAAAGGATTAAGCGAATCGTTGTGCAAAACACCCGCTAAATCAAAAATACTTCTACGCAAAAATATCTGCTAAATAGTTTTTGCATAAAACATATTATTTGGTCGAGCATGCTAAACGTGTTGTTTCTATTGGCTGTGTATTGGCTTTTGACGGATCTGACACAAAAAAGAGGAAAAATTGATTTCCTCTTTTTTCTTTTGTATATGAAGATCGTATCGCTACTCCTTTCTCACTTTCACAACCCAGCTTCTTTCATTCCGCATAAACTTGGCGTAATAAATTCCGTTAGCCAGCGATTCAATATTGATGCTTTCCACCTTACTGTCTCTAAACGATTTGCGCAGGATGGTGGCCCCTACCACATCGGTCAGTATCATTTCGTCGCCGGCCATTACCCCATCAATTTGGATGGTATGACTCGCCGGATTCGGATACATCACAAAATTTTCAGGAGCATCCACATCAAGCACACTCAGTGGTGTGCGTGGCGCAATTACATTCGATTTTACACTGTCGGGATCGTAGCAACCGGTAGGTACCAGCATCGCATGAATTGAATCGGCAAGCGAATTGGGTATGTATGAAACTGCATTCGCCGGACTCACTGTCGTAGCAAAATAACTATTGTTTCGATACCAGTTCAACAGATAATTCGGAATATAGCCCGGGACAATAGCCGATACGGTAGCAAACTGTCCGATATAGATC
This sequence comes from uncultured Bifidobacterium sp., assembly GCA_964519155.1. Taxonomy (GTDB): domain Bacteria; phylum Bacteroidota; class Bacteroidia; order Chitinophagales; family Chitinophagaceae; genus OLB11. The sequence continues at coordinate 4,454 of CAZFKA010000112.1, forward strand.
GGTGCCGGTGAAGATACAATATTGACGTTCGGTGCCTGCGGTGTCACTACAGTGACTGCGATGGTTGCAGTCGCATCACATCCATTATTGTTTGATCCGGTAACCGTATATATAGCATTGGCTACAGGATAATAGGGTGATCCATTTACAATACCACCAGTCCAGGTATACGATAAAGCCCCATTACCGGTAAGGGTCAGCGGTTCTCCAATACAGATAGGGCCGGAAGGCGTTGCTGTAATGGTTACATTGGGTGGCTGTACAACCGATACCATCACCGTTGCGGTACCCACACATCCGTTTGGATCTGAACCATTTACGGTATAGGTTGTTGTTACGGCAGGACTAACATTTTGCGTAGCACCATTCAAGGCGCCCGGTGTCCATACATAATTCACCGCACCTGTTGCATTTAAAGTGGAAACTCCACCTGCACAAATTGAATTGGGTAACGCAGTAGCTATAACCGGTAAATTAGTGGTCACGGTTACCGTTAAAGTAGTGGTAGACGTACAACCGGCGGCTGAAGTACCGGTGATCGTATAAGTCGTTGTAGCAAATGGATTGATATTTTGTGTAGGTCCTGTCAGGCCTCCGGGTTGCCATAAATAAGTTGATGCTCCACTGACATTCATGACTACGTTGCCACCCGGACAAATACTGGCCGGTGTTGCTGTGGCATTGAGTACCGGTGGGGTATTGAGGGTATAATTAAAGGTAGCAGTGGACGTACACCCGTTAACGCTAGCTGTTACTGTGTAAATGCCACTGGCCGGTGGTATCAATATCGGACCGGATACATTGCCAGGCTGCCAGGTATAGGTGATCGGTGGAGCAGGTAAAGCTGATCCCGCTACGTAAAAGATAATATTTCGACGCAAGTTTACGGCGTGTGCATTCACTAAAGGTACCACATTATTGTGGTAAAATGTTGTGGTCATGCCACCAAAAAATACCAGTCCTGTTCCCCAAACTTTTTCAGCACATACGGCAATGGCAGGATTGGTAGGGTCATGCATCACCGTTGTGCCACCGCCAACAACATTGGCATGCGCATAATAGTTACCGGTGTATTGGCCGTTTGGATCAACAGGCAAATAAGGTCCGAGATTGATCGGGTGGGCCAGATTGGTTACCACGGTACCCGGTACCGCATTGATGATATTCGGAATGAGGTTGATATAATTCAGCGATGTTCCGCCAAATCCCCATGCTTGCACACCTCCGTTATTCGGAGCTGCGTTTAAAAACAATCGGCCGCCGGCATTGACCCAAGCTTCTATCAAAGCGATATTCGCATTAATATAATTCGTACACGCTACTCCATTTCCGTCACTGCCATCGATATAGACGAATTGTGTACCCGGGACGTAGATCGTAGCCGGTGGGGTGGAGAAGTTCGCCTGTATCCAGTTACCAGCGCCAAATATGGCATTCATGTGGTTTACATTATCGGGTTGTCCCCAAGGCACTATATCGGTTATATAATATTTATCACCGGGAGTGACTCCACCACCGCCTAGGGCTACGCCAACGGCTGTGAGTGTATCGTTACACGGTGGCCCGCTTAAGTTGATAACGAGTGATTGTATTCCCCCAACGGTTACGGTTACGGTAGTTGTACCCGAACAGTTAGGTCCATTTGACCCGGTCACGGTATAGGTGGTGGTTACGGCCGGAGACACGATCAAGGTTGGCCCTACTTGTCCACCGGGTAACCAGGTATAATTTAAGGCCCCACTGGCTGTCAGCGTATCTGCACCTCCCGGACATACACCCGGCGATGTTGCACTAACGGTTATGGTCAGGTTAGGGCTAACGGTGACAGTTACAGTTGACGTAGCGGTACATCCTAATGCATTAGTACCTGTAACGGTATACGTTTGCGTTGCAGGTGGTGCAAAAGGCACGCCATCCACTACCCCACCGCTCCAACTGTAACTGAGGGCATTGCCCCCTCCGGTAAGCGTTGTATTACCGCCGGGACAAACCGACATCGGACTTGCATTTGCCGTTACAACCGGGGGTGGTGTTACTACAACATTTAAGGTAGCCGTAGCCGTACAACCATTATTACCCACCGTAACGGTATAAATACCACTTGCAGGCGCATTGATATTTTGGGTTACTCCACCACCGGGCTGCCATAAGTAAGTAAATGGGCCACCGCCAATATTTGCAATAGCCGACAATGTGGTTACACAATTTACGGTGGTATTCAAGATTGTGGGAGCTGGTTTGGTACTAATCGTAATATCTGCGCCATTGTCGCTTCCGTTAATCGGTGGATTTGAGCTCACCACCCTGATGCGGTAATTCGATCCGGTAGGGGTATTACAGGGTATGGTGCAGGCAATCGTTCCGGAGGTCGCTACAGATGGCAATGTACCGATATTAACCGGTGCAGCGAAATTTCCGAATGCATCAGACAATTGTGCGGTGTAAATATTGCCCGCTGCTATAGCCGCATTGGTGAAAAATCCAACATTGAGGTTGTCGCAGGAACAATAGTTTAAGATCGCCAAAGCGTCAGTACTTAAGCCCCCATTGGGTGGACTACTGATTTTAATATCATCAACGGCAAACGATGGGTCGGTACCAAGTCCATCATCATTGTTCGTCCATCCGAAGCCGATTTTTACATTCGGATTATTATTGGCACTGGCCGGCAACATGATGGAATAAGAAGTCCACAAACCCTGAAATCCACAGCCGGTAAGTGTTTTAGGCATATTTCCGATAACTGACCACGTTGTACCGTCGAAATAATACAGTACGGCGTCGTCAATAAAGCCGTCCCCATTTTCTATATAATTAAAATCAAGTGTAATATTGATTTTACCACTGCAATTGATTGTTGGTGATTCGGCCCGAACATTTGTGGTGACACAAATGCCAAGACCACAAAAGCCTCCAGAATTATAGGCAGCACCACCCCCCGCCAGTGTACTGGTTACAAAAAGTGTATTGTTCCCATTCAATGCCACACCGCAACTTGCCGGTGCGCCCAAATTGGGAGGTATGCCTCCTCCTTCCGCGTCGGAAATATCAAAAAAATTGGCGTCAAGATCGTTGACACCTGTTGGGACATTGAGCGTCCAGGCCGGAGCAGAAAAATCTTCCGTCCAGAAAATCTGAGCGTTGGTGCGCGTGGTCAAACATAAGCATGCCAGGAGAAAAATGTAAGTTGCCTTGTTGGCAATGAATCGAGATAAAATTGTGCGCATTGCAGAAATTGATTTGAGGGTCTAAATTAGGACTAAATTAACTCTTAATAAAAGAATTCTTGCATTTTGTCGCAATTATTTCCCGGATGTACAATAAATACGGTTCAATCACGATACATTTCACTGTATCGTATTCAAATTCTTTAGACGTCCAGCTTGGGCTTTTCGTTGGCAAAAAACCAGGCTGAAACAAAATGCGGACTTTACAAATAAAAAGAGGCCATCTTTCGACAGCCTCTATGTAAATTTCGATGAAAACGTTATTGCTTCTTGACTTTGATGACCCAACTCTTCTCTTGTCGCATAAACTTCGCATAATAAATACCATTGGCCAATGCTTCGAGATTAATATGACTCACTTTATTATCGTTGAAGGTCTTTCGTAAAATGGTTTGCCCAATCACATCCGTTAACACCATTTCGTCACCGGCGATGGTACCATCGATATTGATCAAATGACTGGTGGGGTTAGGATACATCACAAATCCATCTGGCGCATCTACATCATTCAGCCCTAAAGGCGTACGCGGGGCAATTCCGTTCGAACGTGTACTATCGGGATCATAACAACCCAAGGCAACCAGATTAGCATAAATTGAATCAGAAAGAGCATTAGGAATATAAGACACTGAATTCGCCGGACTAACCGTCGTAGCAAAATAGGCATTATTACGATACCAGTTCAGCGTGTAATTCGGAATATAAGCCGGTACGATCGCACTGATGGTTGCAAACTGGCCAATATAGGTAGGCGCCGGACTTGATACAATATTGACATTTGGCGCTTGCGGTGTTATAACTGTCACGGCAATAGAAGTTGTAGTATTGCAACCATTATTATTTGAAGCTGTAACGGTATAAATTGCATTGGCTACAGGATAGAACGGTGTTCCGTTCACGATGCCCCCCGTCCATGAATACGTCAACGCACCGTTTGCGGTTAAGGTCAGCGGATCGCCAATACATATCGGACCAGCCGGAGAAGCAACAATTGAAACGACCGGCGGTTGAGTAACGGTCACCACAACCGTAGCAAGCCCTGTACATCCACTCGGGTCGGATCCGTTAACGGTATACGTTGTCGTTACTGCAGGCGATACATTTTGACTGGCACCATTCAGATTTCCAGGTTGCCATACATAATTGACGGCTCCCGTTGCTGTAAGATTGGACATTCCTCCGGCACAAATAATATTCGGGGTAGCCAGAGCCGCCACCGGCAAATTGTTTGTAACAGTCACGGTCAAAGTTGTAGTTGATGTACAGCCTGCTGCGGAGGTTCCGGTAATGGTATAGGTTACGGTTGCCATTGGATTGATATTCTGAACCGGGCCGTTCAGGTTACCGGGTTGCCACACATAGGTATTGGCTCCACTCGCTGTCATCGTTA
>CAZFKA010000112.1:9080-10290 GCA_964519155.1 uncultured Bifidobacterium sp.
TCCACCCGGGCAAATCGTAGCGGGGGCGGCCACAGCAGTCATAACCGGTGGTGTATTTAGGGTAAAGTTGAAAGTAGCAGTAGAAGTACAGCCATTTACCGTAGCCGTTACAGTATAAATACCAGAGGCAGGTGGCACTATCGTTGGTCCGCTTACATTGCCAGGCTGCCAGGTATACGTTACAGCCGGAACCGGTAAAGGAGATCCTGCAACATAAAACAGCATGTTCATCCGCAGATTCACAGCATGCTGATTCACGAGTGGTGCAATCTGATTGTGCCAATTGGTGGTGGTCATACCGCCAAACATAACCAAACCGCTTCCCCAAACTTTTTCAGAACAAACTGATATTGCCGGATTAAAGAAATCGTGCAGAACGGTTGTACCACCGCCGACTACGTTGGCATGCGCAAAGTAATTACCTGAGTAGGTTCCGGTAGGGTCGACAGGTAAATATGGACCGAGATTGATCGGATGCGCCATATTCGTCATTTGAACCGCCGGATTGTTATTTCCAATTGTTGGAATCAGGTTTTGATAATTGAGTGAGGTACCGCCAAAGCCCCAGGTTTGCACCCCGCCATTATTGGGAGCGGCATTCAAAAACAATCTTCCGCCGGCATTTACCCAGGTTTCAATGAGCGCGATATTGGCATTGATATAATTCGTACAACCGATGCCATTCCCATCTCCTCCTTCGATGAATACAAATTGAGTACCCGGGACGAAGATAGTTGCCGGAGGGGTAGCATAATTTGCCTGTATCCAGTTGCCGACACCAAATACAGTATTCATTTCGTTTACATTATTCGGTTGCCCCCAGGGAACTACATCAACAATATAGTATTTGTCGCCGGGAGGAACACCTCCACCACCACCCGAAACCACTGCGTGTGCCGTCAGGGTGTCATTGCAAGGAGTACCTGAAAGAGTGATGGTGAGCGAATCGATTCCATTGACATTGACTGTGAAAACGGTTGTGCCTGTACAGTTCGGACCGTTTGATCCGGTTACGGTATAGGTTGTTGTTGCCAGAGGATTCACTACTATTGTGGGGCCGACCAATCCACCGGGTTGCCATACATAAGTAGTTGCTCCGGTAGCGGTAAGGGTATCGGCTCCACCGACACAAATGCCGGGTGATGTTGCGGTTACATTAATCAACAGGTTACCATTTACTGTTACGGTTACTGTTGATGTAGCAGTACAG
>CAZFKA010000113.1:0-10274 GCA_964519155.1 uncultured Bifidobacterium sp.
TTCTTCAGGATTGAATAGACTTGCTGCCGAACAAATTTCGCTTGTGTTATGCGATGTTAAGCTTCCCGACGGAAATGGGGTAAGCCTCTGTCAAACAATCAAAAAGCAATACCCTGATACTGAGATTATTTTACTGACGGCGTATGGCAATATCCCCGATGGGGTTCAGGCCATTAAGAACGGTGCTTTCGATTATATTACCAAAGGCGACGACAATAACAAAATCATTCCGCTCATCTACCGCGCAATCGAAAAAATTGATTTGGCCAGAAAAGTGGCATTGCTTGAAAAAAGACTCGAACAGAAATACTCGTTTGACAGTATACTGGGCGAAACCGCCATTAACCGCCAATGTGTTGAACTCGCCAAACGTGTAGCCGCGACCGATACCAGTGTTTTGCTTATTGGGGAAACCGGTACCGGAAAAGAAGTATTTGCCCAGGCCATACATCACGGTAGCAACAGGAGTCGGCAACATTTTGTCGCGATAAATTGTTCGGCATTCAGCCGCGAATTATTGGAAAGCGAAATGTTCGGTCACCGGGCCGGTGCGTTTACAGGCGCGGTTAAAGAACAGAAAGGGCTGTTTGAAGAGGCGAACAATGGCAGTATTTTTCTCGATGAACTGGGCGAATTGGCCTATGATCTGCAGGCAAAATTATTGCGGGTACTGGAAACCGGTGAGTTTATAAAGGTCGGTGACCATAAACCTACGAAGGTAAATGTTCGGATCATTGCGGCTACAAACCGTGATCTGGCCAAAGATGTAGCAGAAGGAAAATTTCGGCAAGATCTTTATTACCGTATTTCAGTGTTCCAGATCATGTTACCGGCCCTACGCGACAGGGTCGCAGACATTGATTTGATCGCCGCTCATTTTTTGTCAGTCTTTGCAGCAAAAGTAAATAAATCCATCTCGCATATCGATCAACAGGCGCTTGATATTCTCCGTCGTCATCGCTGGCCGGGCAATATCCGTGAACTGAAAAATGTAATTGAACGAAGTGTGATTCTTTGCGATCAGCACGTGATCACCAGCGCGCATTTACCCCTCGAACTCCAACAAAGTTCTGCTTCAGGCACGAGTGATGGGGAAAAAAGTGATCATCTTGATTTGGCAAGTGCTGAAAAGCTCCACATTCAAAGGGTTTTGAAGGATGCGGGGGGGAACAAAACCGAAACGGCTCGTTTGCTGAATATTGCGTTGACGACCTTGTATAGAAAAATTGAAGAATACAAGATCACCCTATAATTCCGCTCTATGGCCCTTGATTTTCGCCAAATCAATGTACAAAATCCTCCATACTTCATGTCTCCCGTTTGGGCAAGTCAATTTATTCCTGACCACTGATGACAACAACAAATTCGCCACGGGGAGGATGTAGGGTAAAATGCACGATACACTCGTCGATACTGCCCCTGATATTTTCTTCAAATTTTTTGCTCAATTCGCGGCTGATGCTCATCCGTCGATCTGCTTCGAAGTATAGTTTGAGCTCTTGAAGGGTCTTCAAAAGCCGATGAGGACTTTCATAAAAAACGATGGCTCTTTCTTCCTGACTTAATTTTTTCATCATTGTCTGCCGGCCTTTTTTCAGCGGCAAAAATCCTTCAAAAACAAAACGATTGATCGGATATCCACTGTTTACCAGGGCGGGTACAAATGCCGTCGCACCGGGCAAACATTCTACCGGTATATTGTTTTTGACACATGCTCTGACCAGTAAAAAGCCGGGATCGGATATCGCGGGTGTTCCGGCATCTGAAATGAGTGCGAAGGTTTTACCACTGAGCATGTCTTCCACGAGTTTGTCCAACACTTTATGTTCATTATGTTGGTGATAGCTCCACAAGGGCGTATTGATTTGAAAATGTTTCATCAAGACACCTGAAGTACGCGTATCTTCCGCCAGAATACAATCTACTTGTTTAAGCACTTCAACGGCCCGAAAGGTGATGTCCTGCAGGTTGCCGACAGGGGTAGGAACCACATACAATTTCATGCGTTAAAGGTAATACCGTATTGCGTTTCTCTATTGATTTGCCTGTTTTTTATTTAGTCACATTCAGCCTATGTCACGAACAATTCGTAATTTTATTGCCACGAAAAAATAAGGGGGAAATTTTTATGGTGGATGCAATCGAAACCTATAACCTGACTGAAGAAGAAGAGAAGAAACTGATACTCCGCGAATACCGCTCTTTGTTACGCGCGTTGAAACACCGCTTGAAAAAAGGGGATAAGAAACTCGTGCGCAGGGCTTTCGAAATTTCGGTTGACGCGCATCAGCATATGCGGCGAAAATCGGGCGAGCCGTATATCTTGCATCCACTGGCCGTGGCAAAAATAGTAGTTGAAGAAATTTCACTCGGGGTAACATCGGTAATTTGTGCGCTGCTACACGATACGGTGGAAGATACGGAAGTAACGCTGAAGGAAATTGAAATGGAATTTGGCATTACCACAGCAAAGATCATTGAAGGGTTGACAAAAATCTCAACCGTAGTAGAGTCAAAAAACACTACTCAACAAGCCGAAAACTTTAAAAAAATCCTTTTAACCCTTGCTGACGATCCACGGGTAATTTTAATCAAAATTGCCGACCGTTTACACAATATGCGTACCCTCGACAGTATGAGTCGCGAAAAGCAGTTGAAAATATCTTCTGAAACCACCTATCTCTATGCCCCGCTGGCTAATCGTTTGGGTCTGTACGAAATTAAATCGGAATTGGAGGATCTGGCGTTGAAGTATACAGAACGCGAAATTTACGAAGAGATTATCGACAAACTCAAAAATACCAAAAGGGAAAGATCTCGTTATATCAACGAATTTATCAAACCCATCAAAGAAGAACTCGAACGTTACAATTTTGATTTTGAGATCACGGGCCGGCCTAAATCGATTCACTCCATTTTACATAAAATGCGAACCAAACACGTCACCTTTGAAGAAGTGTACGACTTGTTTGCAATACGTATCATCGTGCGGACCGAGGCAGAAAAAGAAGATTGCTGGAAAGTTTTTTCTATTGTGACAAACCGCTACAATTACAGTAAAGAGAGATTGCGCGATTGGATCAGTACACCAAAAAGTAACGGCTATGAGGCGTTACATACAACGGTAATGGGCCCTGCCGGACGATGGGTGGAAGTGCAGATCCGTACCGAACGAATGAACGAGATTGCCGAGAAAGGTTTGGCTGCTCACTGGAAATATAAAGAAGGACAGGGGGGACAAGAATCAAAACTGGATACCTGGTTGAAGCATATCCGCGAACTGCTGCAAAATCCGGAAAGCAATGCACTTGATTTTATCCAGGATATAAAAAGTGATATATTTTTAGACGAGATTTATGTGTATACACCGCAGGGCGATATGCGTATACTTCCCTCAGGGGCTACAGCCCTCGATTTTGCCTTCGATATTCACTCCGAGTTGGGCAAAAACTGTATCGGTGCAAAAGTGAATTACAAACTGGTTCCAATCAGTCATCCCCTCAATAACGCTGATCAGATCGAAATCATTACATCTAAAAAGCAAAAGCCGCATGAAGACTGGCTCAAATTTGTAAAAACTGCCAAGGCAAAATCGCGGATCAAATATTATCTCAAAGAAGAGAAGCGTGTTATCGCCCTTGATGGAAAGGATATGGTTTTGCGTAAACTGGATCATTTGAAAATTCCGGCTACCACGGCCACACTCACCGAAATAGCCAATCATTACAAATTTCAATCTCCACTCGATTTATATTATGCTGTCGCTATTGGCAATTTTGAAGTCAAACATTTGGCCACCCTGAAATATGTCAACGAAAAATTGATTTTTCAATCGAGCGAAATCAAGGAAGTACCGAAGGAGTTTGTTGCCCACGACGACCTTAAACAGATACCGGCCAAAGGATATGAGTTGATTTTATTTGGCGAAAGCAGCGATAAGATAAAATATAAACTCGCAAATTGTTGTCAGCCGATTCCCGGGGATGATGTATTCGGTTTTGTAACTTCCGGTGAAGGCCTCAAAATTCATCGGACGAACTGTCCAAACGCGGCTTCTCTGCTGGCCAATTATGGTCACCGGGTTGTCAAAGCGAAATGGGCGAAAAATAAAGAAATATCTTTCCTCACCGGTGTGAAAATTAACGGACTCGACGATGTAGGGGTTATCAATAAAATTACCAATGTGGTATCGGGAGAATTGAAAATGAATATGCGCAGTATGAGTATTGATTCACACGACGGTGTTTTCGAGGGTACGATTATGGTGTTTGTCAATCATAAAGAGGAACTCAATGCGCTTTGCCAACGTCTGGAGGAATTACAAGGGATCAACAAAGTGATACGGCTTGATGCAAATTAGGTCGATAGGACCGATCACAGGCGAAAGTTTGCCAGCAAGGGATAATGGTCAGAAAATTCTTTCTCCATTTTTTTGAATCCGATAGCTTTGAGATCAGCCGAATGAAAAATATAGTCGATGCGCAAAACAGGGATTTTGGTGATATAAGTAGACCCGATACCGCAACCATTTTCGAGATAAGCATCGCGTAGTTTGTCACGCATTTTGAAGTAGACATAAGAACTGGGTATATCATTCAAATCGCCACAAACGATGGTTTTATGTTTGTTCGATCGTATGATCTTGGCCACCAAAGCGGCTTCCAGACCACGGTTACTGGCATTTTTTTCAAGCTTTTCATAAATGTTTTTCGTCTTCTGGCCTGTTTTTTCATCCAACTTGATCTCTTCATTTTTTACAATCATATCGGCTTCTTCATTGCTGAAACGGTTCGACTTCAGGTGAATATTAAAAATGCTGATGGTGTCATGCTGAAACAAAATATCCACTTGTTGCAATAGGTTGCTGCCAAATACATCGATATCATGGTTTTGTTTTGCTATAATCGGAAGGTGAGAAAAAATTACGCTTCCCCAACTACCCCTTTTGTTGACATTGATATCGCAGGTGGCATAGTATGCATAACCACATTGTTCGGCAATATCTTTCAGGTTATTTTTTCCAATGCTGTCGTTGCCGTTGTAAAATTCCTGCAGACACAATACACTTGCGTGTTGTTCAGACAGAAACCGTATGATTTTTTCGCGTGTGTCTTTTTTTCCACTCCATTTATACAGGTCAAGCAGACGCACATTGTAACTCATGACGGTAAAAGATCGGTCGGAAGCATCAAAATCTTGTTTGTTGAACAAATTCAAAGCAATAGTGACAGCATAAATTTTCCAACTGATCAGCAGCGCCGCTAGGGGAATACACACAAAAGCAAATTTGCGGAGCACCAGCCAGACAAGCAAAAACAACACATTGACCAAAGCCAGTAGGGGCGCTGCCAAACCGAGGATTCCGGTAAAACTTTGTTCATAAGGATTGAGGTTCGGAATCGTTCTGCAAAGGGCAAGCAATAATCCAAACAAAACGCTGGTGCCAAGTAAAAAATATTTGAAGAATTTTCTCATGTACTTTTACTGAAATCTTCAAGTCGCTTCTTTTCTTCCTTGCTCAATGAATCAATGCCGGTATCATTAATTTTATCCAGGATATCGTCAATACCCATTTCATACTTAACGACTTTCTTAAACGGGGTATGTCGCAAGGCATTGCTCCGTTTTTCCTTTTCTTTTTCGAGAATGAAATGATCGTTGTTGCCCCAATAGGCCCCTGCTTTTTGTAAAAATTTTGTGCATTGCTCATACCAGGCTGAACAATATGAAGTGTACCCCAGTCCTGCCAAGGCGCCGCCCAGAGCCAGTATGACCAGTGGCAGTCTGTGTTCGTTTATGGTGAGCACCTGCAAGGTAAAAAAGATCAGTACAAAAACCCAGATGGGAATTTCGATACCGAAAAACATCGAGAAGCGGTATTTGGGTTTATACATGAGTGCAGCAGTGGCAATCGCTGTTAGCGAGGCAAGTGAGCCGGCATAATACGGAAGGCCTTGATCAGGTTTCCATGCACTAAAGGCGAGCATCAATACCGCTCCCAATATACCTCCGGTGAAAAAGATAGGAATGATGCGGTTGCTGCCTTTCAAGTCTTCAATGACAGTAGCGAAAATCCATAGCCAGATCATATCACCGACCAATCGCATAAAATTTAATTCTGAAAACAGATAAGTCAATAAACTCCAGGGTTGTTTGATCAATTGCTTGGCTTGCATCGGTAAGGCAAACTTATTATACAATACCGTGTAAAATGGAGCATCAGATTCTCCATTGATCACGAAAGTGAGACGGGTAAATTGAAGACAAACAAAGAACAAAGAGCAGGCAGTAATGATTTTAACAATATCACTGCTGGAAGCAAACTTAAAGATCGATTTTGAGTTGAATGAAGCCATTAATAAAAGTTTTTTCTATGGGTCCGGTTCCAATATTTGATGATTACAAACGCTACGATCATACCACCGATATGGGCAAAATGCGCCACATTATCATCAGCGCTGTTTTGAATACCGGCATACAATTCAAATAAGGCGTAAAAGCCAACAAAATACTTTGCTTTGATCGGGAAAAGAAAATACATATAGAGCAGCGTATTCGGAAAGAGGTACCCGAAAGCAAACAATATGCCGAATACAGCCCCCGATGCTCCAACACAACTCTGATCGATCAACATTTGATAATATTCTTTCATTGCGGCCGTAGCATTTGCCGCATAGTTGATATTGGAGGGGTTCGATGCCCAGGCCAGCTTGATACGCGATAAAACATCTCCCAAGGGAGAATCAGCACTCAGATCTTGTTGTACTAAATAAATATTCAACTGATCGTAGGTGGGGTTGATAAAAAATTTCGCCATGGCTGTATATACCCGATGATACTGATAGGTGAGTACGCCTAAGTACAATACAGCGGCGCCAATACCGCAAAGCATATAAAAGGTCAGGAATCTTTTGGGGCCGAAACGGTTTTCCAATACCGCACCAAACATCCACAAGGCAAACATATTTGAAAAAAGATGAAGAAATCCCTCATCAGGCTGATGTATATTGCCCCCATGCATAAACAAGTGGGTGACCAGTTGCCAGATTCTGAATTTGTCTGACTGCCAATGATGCAGTGCAAGCAGGTCAGTGATATCGTATCCCATTTTGCCAATCACAATGGTGGCAAAAAAAACAAGCGCATTAATGATCAGTAGATTCTTGACAACAGGAGGGATGATCTCAAAGCGGGTGGGGCGAAATTCCATATTGGCAAATGTAAGTTAATTTGAGATTTGCACCATTTGACCGGATGAAATAAAAGCCAATTTACATTCCGACAGTGCTTTTGTTACGCTGTAGGTGATGAGAACAGTTAGGGCTATTTTTTTGCGTAAACTTTTTGCCCGGCAATATACGTAGCGATAACCGGAGCATCATATATCGCTTTGGCGTCGGCCCGCAGCAGATCAACCGGCAAGATCACAAAATCGGCCAGTTTTCCTTGTTCGATACTGCCTTTCCGGTCTTCTTCAAACACCGATTTTGCGGCCCAAATCGTTATGCCGCGTAGCGCATCGATGCGACTAATGGCATTGTCTGCTTCAAAACCTTTTTCGGGATATTGGTTTTTGTCGAACCTGAACACAGCAGCGTAAAAAGTATACAAGGGGTTGAGTGATTCTACAGGGAAATCAGTACCCAGTGGCAGCCAACCATTTTGTTGAAGCAAGCGGTGGTAAGCATAAGCATTTTGAATACGTTTAGGCCCAATGCGATCTTCGGCCCAATACATGTCACTCGTAGCATGGGTGGGTTGCACGGAAGGGATGATACTGTAATCAGCAAAATAATGAAAGTCATCTTCATGTACAACCTGTGCATGTTCGATACGCCATCGCCGGTTGTTTTTTTGCTTCAGCATTTCTCCATATACCTGCAGTACTGTGCGGTTTGCTGCGTCTCCAATGGCATGTGTACAGAGTTGATACCCCGATTGAAAGATCTTTCTGGCAATAGTGCGCATACTGTCAACAGCGGTAAGTAAATAGCCGTTATGACCATGTTTATCGTTATAGGGTTCCAGCAATAATGCTCCCCGTGAACCCAAAGCGCCATCGGCATATACTTTAAAGCCTGCGATATGCATTTGATCATTTCTGGCGGGTTTTTGATGTAAAAAGGCGGTATAATTTTCTTTTTCATCACTGAGCAAAATGGTATTCCGAATAAGTAATTGCTTGTTGGCATATGCTTTTTGTAATTGATCACAAGTGCTTTTGCTGATACCGCAGTCGACGAGTGAAGTCAGTCCGAGTTGTACACAATCTGCTTCAGCGTTTTTAAAATCTGCAATGATCTCTTCATCACTGCGTTGGGGCAGTACTTTTTTCATCATGTCAACGGCATTATCGATGAGGATTCCACTTGGTTTCCCGTTTTTAAGTTCTACTTCACCTCCTGCAATACGGGTATGTTCATCCATCCCGGCTAAATCAAGTGCTTTTTGATTACAAAGTATCGCATGCCCGTCGATACGCATTAAAAATACAGGGCGATCCGGAAACAATTTATCCAGCGTGTCTTTTGTGGGAAATGTTTTTATGGCCCAGTCATTTTGATCCCATCCACGTCCTTCGATCCATTCCCTTTGGCTGTTTTTTGCGTAATCAACGAGTTTGGCTATCACTTCATCAAAAGATTTTGTGCCAAAAAGAGCGAGTTTGTACTTGTCCTTGGCGTATCCCGTAAAATGACAATGGGCATCCATAAATCCGGGATAAACATATTGCCCTTTAGCATCAATTGTTTCCGTTGCTGAATAGGTTTGCAGAAGTGAATCACCACCGACAGCAATAAACAAACCATCTTTGATTACGGCTACGGTGCAAGTGTCAAATGTGTCGTTGACCGTATAAATATGGGCATTTTTAACAATCAGATCAGCCTTTTGTCGGGTACATGATAATAAAAAGAGCACAGTGAGTAACGGCAGGGAATATTTCATTGTACAAGTATACTCAATCAGGATGTTTTACCCAAACACAATTGCGGTGAAATAGTTTGTAGACTGATTGATTTTATTTAGATTTGAAGTGGGGATATTTTACACGCAATTTTGCCATGTATGCGATAGAGAATAGCAACATTCATTGTCAATCGTGTAACGCTATTTTGTCGTGCGTGTGGAAATTTGTTAGTATTCATTTATTGACTTTTTAATCATGTTTTATGGAAAATGCAAACCAACTTCGCAAACAATCCGGGGAGCAGAAGTTAAACCAAAAACCCGACAGGGGGTCGAAGCGCAATTTGGCTCCAAACCGGCCGGCCAACAAAAAACTTAGTGACCGTCGTTTAAGTGGTGAAAAGCTCAACAAGTTATTTGCCCATCTGGCCTATCAGGAACTCGACGCTGATTGAGGGCTCAGGCTCCGGGAGCTAGCTTGCGCTGCAACATCGTCTTGATGGTGTTTTCCCATTCCGATTGTAAGATACTCAGCACGATACTATCGCGACGACTACCATCCTGTTTGAAACTGCTACTTCTGAGCAGTCCTTCCACCGTGCATCCGATACTTTTCATGGCGGCTATACTGCGTTTATTTTCATTATCCGCTCTGAATTCTACACGCAGCATGTCTATTTGCTCGAAGGCAAACTGCAACAGTAAAAATTTGCAGTGTTTGTTCAGTCCGCTTCCTTGATATACTTTTCCATACCAGGTATAGCCTAAATGGGTGGTTTTTTGCGCGAGTTGGATATCGTACAATCGGGTACTGCCGGCATATTGACTGTTTGCTTTATCAAAAACAATAAAGGGGTACTCGCGTAGAGCTTCTCTGGCCTGCATCGCAGTGTCGATATAATGTCGCATGGCTGATTCAGAGTTTGCCGGCACCATGGAATAAATCCATATTTCCGGTTCAAGAATCGCAAAATGGCGGAGATGTTCAAAATCGTCGGGTCTTAATGGACGAAGCATGACCCGGTCATCTTCTAAGCAATAGTCTTTTGTGAAATCGAGTTGCATAACTTTTGTGTTTTAGGTTAAGGAAAGGTACCGTTTCTGTGCAAAATAATCCGGGAGTTCCGTTCGACCGGAGCGGGCGATCCTGTCTGCCAAAATGAATGCACCATCCTTGTACAAGATTACAAATATTTTCAGTAGAATTTAAAAATTCTTTTTCTTAGAAAAGGCATGTTTTCAGTTTAAAATTTATAAAAGATTTAATAAACAATTGAAAAACAATTTATAAAGTAAGTAAAAATAAACAATAACTTTAAAAATATCTTGCGGTTAAACAAAAAAAAAGAGTAAAATTGTTCTCT
>CAZFKA010000114.1:0-10228 GCA_964519155.1 uncultured Bifidobacterium sp.
AAAGCCCAACAGTTACGATTGACTAATCTTCTCCTTTTGGTCAGTTTCTTTTTTGTTTATCTTGAATGGGGTAAGGGGAATTCGGCTTTCCTGTTTGATGTATTGCGTGAAATTATTGCCCATAAATCGGATCCGCTCAAAACACTCACCCACCCGATTGTGCTATCGGGTATTATAGGGATCGGTGCGCTAGTGAGTTGCATATTAATGCCAAAGCCAAACCGATGGCTAAATTTGCTGGCCGTGTCGTTGCCTGCACTAATTGTGTTGTTTATATCACTCATCGGTGCGTTTGGACTTAATTACCGAATCTTTATTTCTACCCTGCCCTTTTTAATACTGACCCTTAATTTTTTTCGGCTAAGAATTAATATCAAGCGCGAGGGTTAATAACGTTGTTACAAGTGAAATGGCAAAAATCGATCAACCTTAAGGAACAGGCCTACGTCTTAGTTTTGTACAAAACTCCTCGCGTATGAAAACAATGCTATGCTTTTTAATTCTCGTGGTTTCCTCGCTTACAGCTGTTGCACAATGGCAATCGCAACATCTTGACACAGTTGATGTCACCGGGTTAAGCGCTTCTGATACTCGTCTATTTGTAGGCACTATTGGCGGATTACATACCTCTGTCGATTTTGGTGATCATTTTACGTTTTCGCCAGTGTCAGCATTTTGTCCGGTCTATCAGGTCGCAGTGAATGGCAATACGCTGTTTTCCGCTATCAGTAATGGCTTACGTCGCTCAACGACTAACGGAGCGAATTGGAATTTTATCAATGCCCTGATTAATTTTTCTGTTTATTCCGTGATCGTTCATGGTGCCAAAATTTATGCGGCTTCCCAAATTGGTGTCCATGTTTCCGACAATAATGGGGTTCAATGGACGTCGATCAGCAATGGCTTACCGAGTCTGGCGCCAACTACTTTCATTACCAGCAGTGGCAGCGATTTGTTTGCGATTGCAGACAGCACAATATTCACTTCAACGAATAATGGGGCATTGTGGGTTGCCGCTGATTCCGGCTTGGCTAACGTAAAAGTATATGCACTACAGATCAATGGGTCGACCCTCATTGCCGGCACAGACCAGGGCATTTTTGTTTCAAACAATCAAGGGGCTTGGTGGAGCTCATCTAATACCGGCATGCCTACCACAACAGTAAGATCGATTTGTTGCGCCGCATTACATGTTTTTGCCGCGACCGATACCGGGATCTTTTATTCAGCGGATAATGGAAACAACTGGAATAATATCACTGCTAATCTGCCGGCAGTAAAAATACGCCATACGGTCATTTGCGGAAGTAAACTGTTTGTTGCCTTGGCTGACATGCAGGCAGGAGGGGAACTTTGGAGCCGTCCTTTATTGGATATTACCGGCATCGGGGCGACAGCAAAAAAAAATGAGTTGATTGTGTTTCCGCAACCGGCCAAAAACGAATTATTCATACGCAGCACTGATAAGGTATTTCAACAAGCGATACTCTATAATTCCATAGGACAATCTTTCCCCTTGGCAGTTGAAAATGGACGCATCGATTTGCAAGCTATTGCCGGAGGAAGCTATATTTTATGTTTGCACGATGGCAAATCAGTCATCGCGAAACAAATTGTAATTCTGAAATGACGGCAGCTTCCTTGCGCAACGTTAAAAACGCGTAACTTTTCTGCTTGCCCAAAGCAAATTATTTGCAACCACTATGTAGTCTGCTCTTTGCTATCCTTTGTTATTCCGTCCTTGATTTCGCGTTGGGTATTATACATATTATAGTCTGTATTGACGATCCCGTCGGCACATCCAAAACTGCGTGCAATACTTATGATCTGACCACGATGAAAAGTACTGTGATTGACTACATGCACAATATACTCATAGCGGCTCAATTGATTTTTCGCCCAGGGCATATCCAGCTGCAATTCTTTGAGCAGGTCCTCCTCCCCGAAAGATGAAAATTGCATGTCCATTTCGTCTGAAACATTCATGAGTTCCTGTATCATTTCCGCTGCTCTATTTTCTTTCACCGACCAGTCGAAGTGGTTGATATCCTTTTCCTGTACAAAATCTCTCCAGAACTTTTGTGTCCGAACCATGTGCTGCACGGTCAGATCTATGGAAGGAAAACTTGATAATGTGGGTCGGTACAAGCATGCTGTGTCGAGCGATAATAACCATGCACCGATACGGCGATTGGCCCATTGATTGAAGTTTGTGTAGTTGCGGACAAATTTTTGTATACTCATTGATTTCATTTTTGTAACGTGTAGCTTATTTACCGGCGTACTCCATGCTTGTACCCTCACTGACATAGAGCACAAGCACAAAACATCTGATTAACTGATCGCTTTACGTATCCGGCTAAGGCTTTCGGGTTCAATACCGAGATATTTTGCAATCAATTGAACAGGGATCTGCTGTACCAGTTCGGGTCGTCGGGCGAGCAACTCGATATATCGTTCGGTAGCAGACTTGGTTAGAAAATCTTTTTCACGTTTTGTCTTCCGGATATAATAATGTTCAGCCACGATACGTCCGAGTTTATTGGCCAAGAGGGAATGTTCATACGCTTTTTGCATATCAGCATAATTAATGACCTCAAGTGTACAAGGGGTCAATGTTTCAATTTCCACATCAGAGGCTGCGCTAGTCAAAAAAGAGGTATAGGCTGAAAAAAAACTATTGGGAAAAAAGAATTCCAGAACCCTTTCCTGTCCATCATCACGCAACATACTGATTTTGACAACTCCATCCATCAGGAAATACGCAAAGCGTTCTGTTTGACCATATCTGGTGAGCACCGTATGCTTGTCAACACGCTTCATGTCTGTCGGAAATGGCAAATCGTTTGTAATGTGAAATGCGGAATCAACACTCGTTTGAATAAATTGCCTGATAGAATACATACTCGCTATATTATGAAAATTGCTCAAACAAAAATACAATTTTCAACAGGCAAACGATAAAAATATTTATAGCGTGCGCTTGCAAAAAAAGAACCGAATGCGATTCAAGTAAACTTTCGGCAAAAGGCAAAACAAAACAGACAGGGATGCTCATCACTTCTTTTTCAAAATTGCGTCCTGTAGCTTATCTTCATGCGCTGATACAATGCAATATGAAAAAAATATTACTGCCTCTGCTCTTGTGCATATCATTTACGGATTATGCGCAGGAAAAAAATAAATGGGATGTCAACAATCCCGATCTGCCCTTAAAGGAATTTTCGTTTACCTGCACTGAGGGAACCTGGTTGAATGTGGATGTTTCACCCGATGGGCAGCAAGTCGTTTTCGATCTGTTGGGCGATATTTACATCCTGCCTGTCGACGGTGGCACAGCAACAGCATTGCGAACCGGAATGGCTATGGAGGTACAGCCACGTTTTAGTCCGGATGGCAAAAAAATTCTCTTTACGTCCGACGCCGGTGGTGGTGACAATATTTGGGTAATGGATCGTGATGGAAAAAATGCACGACAGATCACAAAAGAAAATTTTAGATTACTCAACAATGCGGTTTGGTCGCCGGATGGTGAGTATATTGTTGCCAAAAAGCACTTTAGCTCCACGCGTTCATTGGGAGCCGGAGAACTCTGGATCTATCATATTTCGGGCGGGGAAGGTTTGCAGCTCACTCCCCGCAAGAATGATCAGCAGGACCTCAATGAACCAAGTTGTTCGGCCGATGGCAAGTATATCTATTATAGCGAGGATATGTATCCGGGGGGCTCTTTTCAATACAATAAGGACCCCAACAACCAGATTTTCGTCATCAAACGTTATGATCGCAGCAAGGGGACAAGCGAACAAGTAACGGGTGGCCCCGGAGGTGCCTGTCGTCCGCAAATATCACATGATGGTAAAACGTTGGCGTTTGTAAAACGGGTACGTACAAAAAGTGTGTTGTATCTGCGCAATTTGGAAAGCGGAGAAGAATGGCCGGTTTACGATCATTTAAGCAAAGATCAACAGGAAGCCTGGACAACGTTTGGCGTGTATACCGGTTTTGCCTGGATGCCCGGCGATCGCGAAATCGTTATCTGGAGTGAAGGAAAAATTATTCGGGTTGATGCCACACAACTGAATGTCAAGCAGGACATTCCCTTTACCTGTCATGTGCAAACCAAAATTGCCGACGCTGTTAGGTTTAAACAAAATCTTGATCCGGAAGAATTTACCGCACAGGTTATCCGACATGCCAAAACCTCACCGGACGGGCATTGGCTGGTGTTCAATGCCGTGGGCTATTTATGGAAAAAAGAACTCCCGCATGGGGAACCGCAACGCGTAACCAATAATCTTGATTTCGAATTTGACCCTTCATTTTCGCCGGATGGCCATACATTGCTTTTTGTGAGTTGGAATGATGAAACGATGGGTAGCATTCAAAAAATTAATTTCCCCGATGGTCAACAATCTCAAAAAATCACAACGGCAAAGGCCATTTATCGCAATCCCGTCTTTTCGCCTAATGGTAAAAAAATTGTCTACACGAAAGAAGATGGCAGTTCGATACTGGGTGTCAGCCATACCGTAAACGCAGGCATTTATACCATGAATGCCAACGGAGGCGAAGTCAATTTTGTGACCAATAATGGCGAGAATGCATGCTTTATCGAAGATGGAAACCGCATTATCTATCAATCAGGAGGCGGAATGAATAGTAGTTTTCACTCCTGCAATACAGAAGGACTTGACGATAAAACAATTTTCAAAAGTACCTATGGTACCCAATTTACCATTTCACCTAATGGCAAATGGGTGGCTTTTGTCGATTTGCATAAAGTATATGTTGCCCCATTTCCCAATATCGGGAAAGTGATCGACCTTTCAGCAAGCACCGCTGCAATTCCGGTCAAACAAGTCGCAAAAGACGCCGGCATCAATCTGCACTGGAGCAGCGACAATAAATTTTTACACTTTACCCTCGGTGAAAAATATTATACGGTTTCACTCGACGAACGCTATAACACAGAGATCAATAAAAATGATTCGACTTATTTTGCCAATCAAACGGCTGTCAATATTAATTTACGTGTGAAAGCAGATAAACCTTCCGGTACCTATGCATTGACCCACGCCCGCATCATCACCATGGAAAATGATGAAGTCATAGAGGACGGTTGCATCATTGTTGAAAATAATTTGATCAAATCAATAGGACGTACAGCCGATATGGAACTAGCTAATTTGAAAGAGATCAATTGCAGCGGCAAAACCATTATGCCTGGATTTATAGACGCGCATGCTCATGTTGCACATTTTAGCAATGGCATCACGCCCCAAAAACACTGGCCTTATTATGCAAATCTGGCTTATGGGGTCACTACAACCCATGATCCTTCAGCCAATAGCGAACTGGTGTTTGCGCAAAGTGAACTGGTCAAATGCGGTGCGATGAAAGGACCAAGAGTGTACTCGACGGGGACAATTTTGTATGGAGCGGACGGCAATTTCAAAGCGGTGATCAATAGTTTGGATGACGCACGGAGCGCCATTCGCAGAACCAATGCCTATGGTGCTTTCAGTGTAAAAAGTTATAACCAACCCCGACGTGAACAAAATCAAATGGTGATCAAAGCCGCACGTGAACTAAAGACGGAAGTCGTACCCGAAGGAGGATCATTTTATTTTCATAATCTCGGTATGATACTCGATGGCCATACTACGATAGAGCACAATTTGCCCATCGCCACATTGTACGATGATGTAATACAATTGTGGAAACATGCAAAGACTGCTTATACGCCTACCCTCATTGTTTGCTATGGCGCCCCCAATGGTGAATACTATTGGTATCAGCACACCAATGTTTGGGAAAAATCGCGATTGTTGCGTTTTACCCCGCGGGCGATCATTGATACCAGAAGCCGGTTTAGAACGATGTTGCCTGAAGAAGAATATGAGAATGGTCATATACAAGTTTCAAAAAGTCTTAAAAAACTAAATGACGCAGGCGTTTTGATCAATATGGGTGCGCATGGGCAAATACAAGGAATTGGTGCCCATTGGGAGATCTGGATGATGAAGCAAGGAGGTATGAGCAATATGGAAGCTTTACGCACAGCCACACTGAATCCCGCAATCAGTCTTGGCTTTGACAAATATATCGGCTCATTAAAAGCAGGCAAACTGGCCGATATTTTGGTAATGGATAAAAACCCTCTCGAGGATATTTACAATACCGAGAGTATACATTATACCATTATCAATGGCCGGATCTTCGATGCAGAAACCATGAATGAAACAGGTAATTACAACAACCCACGAGGAAAGTTCTTTTGGGAACTGAATAAATTCTCTGAAGCATTTCCGTACCATGAGGGTACCCTGGAAGGTGGTCATTTAGATGACTAGTGAGGGTAATGCGGTAAGATGTGCAAGAGTCCAGGCGCCTTGCTGACAAGCATAGACGGGGACGGCGACCTATCCACGCAAGTTGTTAGGTAACTCGTTGCCTTCGCTTGCGGCTTTTCGCTTTATTCCCTACATTTGTTGTCTATAAATTTTCAGGACAATGGCAAAAGCAAAACCGAACAAAACAAAGAAGAATTTCTTCCATGAAGATTCGATGAATTTTATCCGCGAGTATCTCAACAATTCGTCACCAACCGGATATGAAAGCAGTGGACAGAAAATCTGGCTCAACTATTTGAAACCCTATATTGATACGCATTATGTCGACAACTATGGTACGGCAGTAGCTGTGATTAATCCCGAAGCCCCGTATAAAATAGTCATTGAAGCCCATGCCGACGAAATAAGTTGGTACGTAAAATATATTACCAGCGATGGGTTTATCCATGTCTGCAGGAATGGTGGCAGCGATCATCAGATTGCACCGTCAAAACGGGTCAATATTTATACCAAAAAAGGAATTGTACGTGGCGTATTCGGTTGGCCGGCGATCCATGTCAGGACACCACAAAGCGAGAAAAAACCAGAGATCGAAACAATTTGGATCGATGTGAATTGTAAAAATAAAAAAGAGGTGGAAGAGCTGGGTATACATGTCGGTTGTGTTTGCACTTTTACGGAAGGTTTTGAAGAAGGAAATCACGGATACTGGATCGGTCGTGCATTCGACAATCGTATGGGTGGTGTTATCATTGCTGAAGTGGCCCGCCTGCTATCGCAAAATAAGAAAAAACTCCCCTATGGTTTATACATCGTGAATGCTGTACAGGAAGAAGTGGGGCTCAACGGCGCAACCATGATCACACAATCACTTAAACCTGATGTAGCCATTTGCACTGATGTGACCCATGATACCACAACACCGATGATGAGTAAAGCCGCACAGGGAGAAGCCACTTGTGGTGCCGGTCCGGTAATAAGTTATGCCCCTGCTGTACACCGCATCTTACAAGAAATTATTCTTGATACCGCCCGTAGAAACAAAATTCCTCATCAGTTGCAGGCTGCGTCACGATTTACCGGTACCGATACTGATGCGTTCGCGTTTAGTAATGGCGGAGTACCCAGCGCCTTGATCTCATTACCTCTTCGTTATATGCATACCACTGTGGAAACCATTCATAAAGATGATGTTGAAAATTGCATCAAATTGATGTACGAAGTTTTATTGAAGCTAAGCCCGAAAACCAATTATAAGTATCTGTAAACACTGAAAAAAAATCAGATCACTTGATAGCGACTACGGAATGATAGTTCCACAAACCTCGTTTAAGTGTCTTATACTGAACTATGCCGGCACGTGTATGATTTTTACCAAAATGTGTAGCCTTGGGGTTATACAAACAATATAATTTCGTGGGGAGCGTACCCAATAAAGAATAAAAATAAATCAGCCACGACGACTTTTTTATTTGCGGGGTTCGCAACTGCGTGTCAATTTTAGAGAAACCGACCTCGCCGGCCTTTTTGGTAAAATCTTTCAAGGTATCGATATCTTTGATGGCCCAACCATATAACCAAACACGCAATAAAGAGATTGCCTGATTGTTCAGCCCCTCTTCTTTGAAATAATCCATTACAACCAATCTACCACCCGGCTTCAATACACGGAAGGCTTCAGCTAAAAAATCTTTCTTTTCTGTGGCATGACAACTACTCTCGAGTGCGAAAACGACATCAAAGGTTTCCGCTGGAAAATCGGTTTGACAATAATTCATTACCGCAAAATGGCAACGCTCCGCAACACCTCTTTGCAACGCATTTTGTTCCGCATCAAGTTTTTGTTGGGCATTGAGCGTTATACCCATCGTGCGACAACCGCGTGTCATAGCCAAATAAGTACTGCTGCCGCCAATTCCGCATCCTGCATCCAATACGTAGTGATTTGCAGCTATACCGCCAAGCGCTATGATCTCTTCGTTGATATTGCGAAAAGCTTCGGTCAGACTTTTGGTATCCTTATACCACAATCCATAATTGATCGATTTAGCTTCCTTTAATTTCCAAAAACGGTCGTAATGAACACGTGTATGCTGGTAATAATCTGATATGTCTTTTTCTGAAAACAAGAACTAGATATTTTTTAATTGTTGGATGGTCGCCATCGGATCTGATGAATTGAAAACCGTATTACCGGCAACAAGCACATCGGCCCCGGCATTAATAATTTCTTTTGCATTGTCGACCGTCACCCCACCATCGATTTCAATCAGGGTTGATGAATGGATACGCAGGATCTCCGCTTTCAACTGTTTGATTTTTTCCAAGGTAAAGGGTATAAATTTTTGTCCACCAAAACCCGGGTTCACACTCATCATGCAAACGACATCAATATCGTGTAAAACAGAAAATAATTGCTGAACAGGCGTATGGGGATTGATCGCTACGCCGGCTTTCATGTCCAAAGACTTGATCTGTTGCAGGTTTCGGTGTAAATGAGGGCAGGCTTCAATATGCACACTCAAAATATCGGCACCGGCTTGCTTAAAATCTTCAGCAAATTTTCCCGGCTCTTCAATCATGAGGTGTACATCAAGTGTTTTGTTTGCTTCCTTTTTGATGGCCGCAATTACCGGCAAACCGAAACTGATATTGGGTACAAATCGTCCGTCCATCACATCCAGATGAAACCAATCTGCAGCAGACGAATTGATCATGTGGATATCAGCAGAAAGATTGAGAAAATTAGCAGACAAAACTGAAGGAGCGATCAATGCCATGAGATTATTTTATTTTTGAAGTTACTCTTTGTTTAGCGCTTGTATAGCCGGTATTATTCATGTCAAAACTAAGGGCCTGATTGTAATCTTCCAGCGCCTCTGCATTTAAACCCAGAATTTCTTTGCAGATACCCCGGTTGTAGTAAGCATCAGCATAATCAGGCTTATTTTGAATGGCAATATCAAACTGCCGTATGGCTTTTTCAGTTGAATCTTCCTGCATCAGCATCCAGCCGGTATTGTAATACGAACGGGCATAACTCCTATCTCGCAAAATCATTCTTCGGAACACTTTTTTTGCTTCTGTATAATTTTCCTGATTTTGCCAAAACATTGCCTGTCCGTATAAGGGCTCCATATTCAATGTATCGGCCTGATAGGCATTTTCGAAATAACGCAACGCAACCGGGTCTTTGCGACCTTCATAGATCATTGCCAGTTGCATATGGGCGTCAACATATTTAGGTTCTGTTTGCACGGCTGTCTGAAAACTCGATATTGCTTTAGCGGTGTCTTTCATACTTTTGTAACACATCCCTTTCAAAAAGTATGCTTCTGCATTATATACATTAGCCCGCAAAACGGTATTGATCTCTACAAAAGCTTTCGGAAACTCTTCGATATACAAAAATAACTTTGCCATTTTCAGATGAGCCTTTTCGTCGTCCGGATTAAGCGCAAGGGCTTTTTGAAACCACGGCACACTCGCACTAATATCCTTATGGTCGAACAAAAGATCGCCTGCCGCACTAAAATATTTCGCTTCAGTAGAATCGAGCACGCTTGCCTTCTTAAAATCTAGTAAGGCCAATGAGTCTTGTTTAGCGACACGATAGGCCAATCCGCGTTTATAATAAAGCAATGCCTTACCGGGTTCCTTTTTAATCGCTTCGGTGAAATTGTGAATCGCCTGTTCGTCAGGATTCGCTTCATCGGCGGTTACCTTGGGTTTGTCGTTCCATTGACACGAAGCACAAAGCGTCAACAAAGCCAGTAAAATAGAAACATGTTTCATTCGCCGTCGGGAAACTGCAAATTTAATCCAAATTGACCTCAAAATTCAATTTACTATCGGATTAATATCACATCACC
>CAZFKA010000115.1:0-10217 GCA_964519155.1 uncultured Bifidobacterium sp.
CTTTAAGGTCACCCGGTTGAATCTGCCAAAGTTGTCTGCCCATCATATCAAAAACCCTCAGCGTTTTAATTTTCTCAACATAGGATCTGATGGTGAAAAGTCCGTTGCCCGGATTCGGAAAAATATTGATCTGGTCTTCCGGAATCACATCACCTGCAAAACGGCATTGTACAATAGCTTTAAAACCGGTTCTTGCTTCTCCTTCATCGCTATGCCAAACTAGGGTGATGGCTCCACTATCGTTTGAAGCATACAGAGTACCGGGAGAGGTTGTATTACACCATCGGCCGATCATCGGAGCGGTGCTGTCGACACCATCAAATATTTTCAAGTAGTCATATTCACAGTGTTCTCCGCCTTCAGTTTCAAATTCCTGAAAGGTGATCATCAATGGCTTCCGTAGATCTTCCGGTTTGAATGTTTTACTATAGGTCTTATTATTTTTGTATGACCCACTTCCTCCATCGTCATAAATTACTGCTGCGCAGGTTGTAACCAGTTGGTTATCCATGGTGATGATATGCCCCGCGATAAAAGTTTTGGTTATGTAAATAGAATCTTGTCCATCGCTGATACTGAATCGGAAAACTAGTTCTGTTCCCACGGGCGTTTGATGATGCAAATTGATCTCAAAAGATACCGGTACCGCAATACCGGAGGAGAGAACACCGACAGATTTCTCCGGCAGCGCAATACCAACAACAGTACTTGTTTTGCCGATCGCTTCGATACGTACAGTAGCCTGGTTCGAATTGATTTCACCAATATTCAGGGCTTGCAAATGAAAGGTAATCGTTTCACCGGGTTCGATTGATCCATTGGCATTGTTATTGTCTGTCAAATTCAGATAACGCAGGTTGAGTGCTGACGCGGGGGTGGCTTTCCCTAATTTATAATGCATTATTGAGCCAACATTGCTGATGTCCCAAACCCTCAAGCCACTCGGATCGCCATTGTAAAAATTTGAGTTGGGCCATGTCGTTCGTCCAAATTCAGCGTTGAACCCATTACTAAAACATGCCTGATTGTCTTTGGTTGAATCGTTGTTGGCATGTTCGAGAAATACTTCGTGATGCGTTGTTTGATTGTTTCCATTTCGATCGATATGCCAAATGGTCAAGCCTTGGTCTTCGATCTGTAAGCTTCTGTCTTTTTTTACACGACTTTCAATCAAAAACATTTCGTTGGTATCATTCATATTGATATACCGAAAGCAGGTCATGGAGTTGGCCGTGTCTGCATTCACTCCATTTCGACCATTGATATCAATTACTTTACCCCAACCGGCATTGCTTCTGAACAAGGGGTTTGGGGGTACAGGATTAAAACCGTCGTTACCCGGCCAGCACATCAAATCGAATGTACCAATGCCATCATCCCCGGTATTGTTTGCATACTTGTAGGTGTCAGGCCATTTGCCGATCATGTGGCCGTTTTCATGAGCGACCACCGCCAATTTTAAGGGTTCATTGGCGGGCGAACAATTGTAATCTTTCGACGAAATCCCGTTTACGTTAAAGCCAACATAGCTGCCCTTATGATGCCACATACCCTGTGCCCAGGTTTGCGGAACGCCCGTATACATGAGGTTGATCGCGCGTATCGAATGGTCGGGATTCAGGGTGAGTGTCGAAAAATCGAATCCCTGCGCGGCAAGCCAATGAAGGGCCGAATCGAGTATCATTCTTGCCCCTTTTGCATAAGGCAATGAGTCGTAATATTTAAATGTATGGGGTGCATGGTAGTATCCGAAAACCACGTTTTCATAATCAACAATTCCGCCGGAAATATCGCGATAAAAATTGCGCAGCGAACCTTTATTGCCATAACCGGTATACGTGGTATCATTACAAAAAGCTGAAAATTCTTGAATAGGTACTATACCCGGCTCGTCAGGAAAATCTACCACGATACAAAGGCCTTTGATATACCCTGAAACGGATACAACCGGTGTTCCTCTGCTGTCCTGTTTACTCCCTGCAAGGTGCCCTGCTTCAAGCATTTTTTTTGTATCATGGCGTAATCGTTCTTTCGCTTCCGTGCTAATATCAAGATGTTTACTTAAACGTTGTATCAGCATATTTTGCTGTGCCGGTCCGTCATTGGCAGTATAGTGAACGCCTGTAGATTGTAATGTTTTGGCGTCGGCAGACAAGCGCGCATAACAGATCCAGCCTGTTTGTGCATCACGAACCACAGTAAAACCATCCTCAGTTTCCGCACGCATATAATTTTCATCACCAAAGAGCTTCAGCTCAACATAAGTTCCATCGGGTTGTGTAAACAATTGCTTCTCACCATAATAAGGCATGGCTCCAACTGTAGTAACGATGAATAGGCAAAGAAAAGGGATGAAGTACTTCATTGAGAAAGATAGTATGACAAATATACAGAAAAATCAAATCCATCCGGTTTAAGAAGATCGGAAGCCACATTTTGATTTGAACCCATGAGGGGAATATTTTTACAGGCGGGTAATCTTTTTTGTCAGTATTTTACCATCTCTGTTGAAGCGAAGCGTGTATTGTCCGGGAGCAAGATGTCCCAGTTTTCTCCGGATCTTTTTGTCAAAATAAAATTGATCGATTCGTCTGCCGGAGGCATCAAAAATTTCCGCAAAGGTTTCTCCTGAAGCCATACTGAATATTGTCATTTCATCGCTAACCGGATTGGGGAAAATGACTACAGTATCCGGGGAATTTAAAAAAAGAAGATCTTGATTTTCGGTCACCGATAGGGTTTGCTGTAGCAGGTAATTGTTTGGATCGATTACTAGGCTGTTGACAGGCCCTTGCCAGGGAAGAATAAAAGTTTGATCTGCTTGCCGGATATCGAGTGTCATCAGCGTATCGTGAACCCCGGTGCATTGTACCTGCAGCGGGGTTTTAAAAATGGGTGTTGATACTGCACTGCCGGTATGTTTTATATTTAAAAACAATTGTTTTCCATCAGCGTAATATTCAACCCTAAAGCGTGGATAGCCTTCGCCATAGATCCATTGACTGAAATAGAGATCCAAGTTTTGTCCACTGCTTTGTTCCAATGAAGTTTTAAAAGATGGAATATCAGCCAACCCAAAAGCATTTGCTGATACATACTTTTTTAACCCGTAATAAAACAAGCTATCGCCGAGGAGGAAACGAAGGGTGTGTAAAACTGCCGCGCCTTTATTGTATGTCAGTTGCCAACTGAAGATTCGTCCGACATTGGTTGTATCATTGACATATACCGAGCCGACAGTATCGGCCATGGCCAATTCGCGCACTTTCATTAAATGTTCTTTAGCTGCGGACGCCCCCCGAAAATGTTCAACCGTAATATACTCGCCATAGGAGGCAAATCCTTCGTTTAAAAAAATATCTTTCCAGCTTTTACAGGTAACGTAATTGCCAAACCAATGATGAAGCAGTTCGTGCGCGAGCAGCGTAAAAAAGCCGGCATACTCTGTACTGGTCATGGTTTGATGTTCCATGCCCCCGCCAAAGGGAGTCATGCAATGTCCGTATTTTTCTCGGTAAAAGGGGTAAAGGCCAAAGAGGTCAGAATAATATTCAAGCATCAAGGCTACAGAATCGAGCGAAGGTTTTATTGTGGTAAATGTAGCCGGATTGGTTCGGTAGAGATAATTGACAATTTTTACTGAATCGCCGGGGAGCGAAGCAGGATGCGCATAAAATGTGTAATCGAGATATTTAGCCACTGCTAACGACACTAAATAATAGTCGATGGGATAGTGGCTCTTCCATCGGAAGCGAAGTTGTTGGGTCGCCTGCAGCGTGTCGACGCCTTCGAGCAGACCATTGCTCCCGGCTAAATTTTCGTTGCTGGTGGTAATAAAACACCAGGAGCTATCTGCTTTGTCCTGCAAAAATTGTTTGCACGGAAACCATTCATAGGCGCTGAAGGGCTGGCTCAGACTAAAAACAGCGGTGTCGCCCCATACGTTTGAATTGTTATGCGTAAAGCCATTACCAATGGCAGCAGCGCCGGGTATAAAAGCATCTCCATGATAAAATATTTTCAACAACACATTGGTACCCGGCGGTTTCAGATTCGCGAATCTTGCGAAAGTGATCTGATCTTGTCTGGCGAATGAAATCTGTTGCCCATCATACAATATACTGTCGATCGTGAGGTTTTTATTCAACTCAAAACAAAATGTATCCGTAGCTTGTACGATATGGGCACCGATTGTTGCATTGCCATCAATCACTGTTGTATAGCGTTCAACATGGAGATCGGGAAAATAAAAATGCACATCGTAACGACCCATCAATCGATTGGCATAGTCGCCGGCACGTTTCGATTTTGCCACTGCACGGTATAGTTTATTTTTGCCTACTGCGCATTCAGGTGCGGGTTGTGCAAGTACCGTAAAACACAAACTGCAAAGTATTATCGACAAAAAATATCTCATTGAGCAAAGATACCCATTTGCCAATAAAAACCGATAGTAGGCATTGCGTGTGGGAAAGACCCTGCAATGATCGCTTGAATAGTAGCGATTTGGGATGGCTTCACCTATTCAACTACAACGACCTTTATGACTTCCGGACGCGTGTTATTTTTGTTTGCTATCGAAACAAAATAGACACCGGGCCATGCATTGATCAATTTCAAGCGACGGGTATCGAGTGAAAATGCAACGTTGCGGCCACTCATATCCAGTATTTTCAATTCACGGGCATCGAGCGACGGGCCTTCTATGTTGATCCATTGTTCCTTTGCAATTAGGGTTGGATAGAAACTATGGGTAGAATTGTTTGCAGATATTTGTGGAATGCCGGTAGCCATTTGACCGCCGGTATACCGGGCAACACCTGAAGACAAAGGGCCGCAGGTACCGTTGGCACAGGTGCGGGTGTATCCGCCTAATAATATTTTGCCGTCGGGTGTTAGGGCGAGGGCCGAACTGCTGTTGTTATTGTTGACCCCAAAAATGTGTTTGAAAACGCCATTGGGGGCAAAATTATTATCTCTTGATCCATCAGGTTTTACCATCAGCATACAAAAATGCACCGTATCCCCTGAACCTTGGTTTCCGGTGAGGAGGATATTGCCGTTTTGCATCATAGCCCCATTGAAACAATATTCTTCCTGACTGGTACCGCCAATGTCGTAGAACTTCCATCCATCCTGATCGAAGCTATTGTCTAGGGAAGCATTATTTTTTACTTTCGTAAGGGTATAGTCATAATCTTGCCCGGCACGCCAGCTTGCACCGCAGATATAATAATCGTTAGCGGTATTGGCAAATATTCGTCTGCCGTCATCGTAATTGCCTGCTGCACTGCTGTATACCGCAATGCCATCCATATCGAACGTGTTATCTTTCGTACCATCCGCGTTGAGACGGGCGACAAACAATTTCGCAAAGGTATTGCCTTGGGTTACATAATATTTTCCGGTGAGTATGATCTTGTTGTTGTTGTCGAGATTGAGGTGATGTGTCTCATAATACTCTCCGTTTACGAGTGTTTTAAAAGTAGCTTCACCCAGATTGCCGAAATTGCCATCTGTATACCCACTGGTGTGAATTCTCACTACCACAATTTCATTGGTACCTTTCATACCACCGATGAGGATTTTGCCGGTACCGGGTTCCACCTTCATGGAGTTATAGGTATAGTGTTGTGGATTGGTGCCAATGCCGTTTGTCGCAAAGGTATTGTCTGGAACACCGTCTATCGAGAAGCGTGCCCAAAAAGGATAGGTATCATTACCGGTACCCGTTGATCCACAGCAATAGATCTGGTTATTATACACCATCAAGTCTTTGACATCAGTGCGGAGATTGGCAACCTGAATAGTGGTTTTGCCTCCGGTGCCAAAGGTATTATCTATGGTGCCATCGTTATTTAAACGCCTGAGGTAAGTATGGCCATTGCCAAAAGGGTTATATACCACAATCGACTGTCCGTTTGGTAAAGCCACTATATGTTCAAGCAAGCGGCTTCCGTCGCTGACAAGTTTTCCGTTGCCATTAAAAGTATTGTCAAAGGCACAAGGAAGCTGCGCGAACATCCAATGCGGTAAAAAGGCTAAAAGGAGTATAAATCGGATTTTCATAAAGTATTTTTTTTTTAGTACGAAATTTAATTCGTTCAACAGACGCTTATACAAGCCCAAGCGTTGGGAAGTGAGCCGGTATTTGGTTTTGCAAATATAGGTCAGTTGATGTTTTTCCGGTAGCCTACGAGCCAAGTATGTACAGATCGGCTAAACAGGATAGACGAAAAGCATCAGATATCAGCCCATCGCGTAATTTGTTTTTTTCTTTTCGCCAATCGATTAATTTTACTCCTCTGAACGTATTACCATCTTGCGTATTTTATGGATATCGAAACTTTAATCGAGAGCTGGGAGATCAATAACCGCATCAATCTTTATTTGCTTGATTCGCTAGCCGAGGAACATTTGTTAGCTGTAGCCGCGTCAAAAGGCAGAAATACGGGTGAGCAGTTTGCCCATATTCACAACGTGCGGCTGATGTGGTTGAAAGCTGCTGCACCAGCCTTGTTGGAGGGGCAGACGAAGATCGATAAAGGCGAATTGAGTAAAGAGATGTTGAGCAAAGCGTTGTGCGAAAGCAGTACAGCCATGTCAGCCTTATTACAACAAGGTTTTGCCACCGGCAAAGTCAAAGGCTTCAAACCGCATCCTGCAGCATTTTTTGCGTATATCCTTGCCCACGAAGCGCATCACCGCGGCCAAATTATGCTAATAGTAAAGCAAGCCGGTCATCGGGTGAATCAGCAAGTACAATACGGTCTTTGGGAATGGGGTAGTCGCTGATTTTTTATACGCTTTCAATATTTGTAAAAGCGATGGAGATATTGCTGTCCCCTAATCTGGTAACGCAAGATATACAGACCTGATGGCAATGCAGCAATATCGATACGCTGATCATTTACAGGCACTCTTTGTTCGCGGCCGGCAATATCCCGAATACTTACCGACGGGGGAATATGACTGCCCCTTAGGCAAATGAAATTATCCGCCGGATTCGGATAGAGCGTTGTCGCTTGCACGCTTGTATGCGCTTCGATTTGTAGCGGCGTCGTATATGCCCTGAAGGTTGTTTGAAACGTGTTATTGGCATCATTCACATTTCTAAATCCCACCTTCACACTTCCTGAATCGGGAAGGGCATTGGTGATAAAATCGAGGCTGAACAGCAAGGTGTCTTGTGGAGGAATGATCACGGTAATGGAATCATCGGTGGGGGAATAACATACATCGGCACAAAAAGCTGTTTGCCAGCCGGGCGGGAGGTTTTTTTGTAGTTTTTTGATACCGATCATCACATCATTGTTGCTGTTATTGATCAAGTTGGCATAGTCGTACAAGAGCGAACCCGCGTTACCCGAAGCCATATTGTTGAGTACCTGCATTTGAAATGTACCCGTGGGAGGGGCCTGATTGCACATACCACTATTGATGTTCAACAGACTATCAATATCGCAAAAAATATTGTCCTGGTTTTTATGAAACCAACCATGTTTTGCAAATATTTTTCCATTGGGTTCTATCAGGTAAGCGTTGTTCGGGGCGGGACCAAAGGTTGACCACCATTCATTACAGGGGCCGTCTATGAAAGCCGGTGCATTCAGGGTGGCCCAATAATCGAGTGTATCTGCGAGGTGTTTTCGTTCACCATAGGTTTGCGGTTGCGGAAACAAAATGCCGGCATTGATATTCTGTTGAGTAGTATTGACATAACCAAAATAGACCGAGGTGTCAGTAGGATGGGCTTCCAAAACATAGATCACAAAAACTTGTAACTGATTTCCATAAGTGGCAATAACTTGATTGATCAGGGGAATTTTACCCATAAAAACCGGACAGGTCAGGCTGCCGGCAATCAGCAGTACAGGCTTTCCGTTAGCCAATTTTTGCGACAGTACAAGTGAATCGCCATTGAGATCGTACAATTTAAAATCATGCGCAAAATTTCCTTCCTGCAATCCGCTGGTATAAAAACTCCCCAAATACCAGGGAATAGGGCAGATGGGTGTATTGTCGCTAGGTAATGCAGCGATACCAATATTGGGAAGCAGTTGTGCCCGGCAAATGGTAGGGATCAACAATACCCACACCATCACGAAGCGGAAATAAGGCATGGTAAACAAAAATTGTAATCAAAGGTAATCAAATTCAAGTGAAGGGAAATAGGGCTGCTTGTTATTTTATTAGTTTTTCGACCGTAGGGTGAATCGATGTATTTACGCGAAAGAGTTATAAAGATATTTTGGTTGAGAACCTAAGATATTGTCAGCAAAAGAAAGGTCTGGAATTATTTGCCCGATGCATAATGACTAACTCTGTTCACTTGATTGCTCGTGCTAAGGAAGATATCTCTTCGAAGCCTGTGGCTTCGTGAGTGCTTATGTTCTTAGTTGGCTCTGCCAATCATCTTCCAGCTGGCAGTAATCAATTTAACCCGTGCATTACTTTTCCGGCAGTGTCTCCGCTGCAATGACTTTATCGCGAATTAAAGCGATGTGTGGGATATCACGAAATAGTAGTCATCAATTAATTGCAATAATCGTGCGGGTGGCGTGATTCATGAAACATATCGTTATGTCGGTTAGTTGTTGCGTGTTTCGTAGGAGTGTGCATAAATGCAAGAATGAACATGCTCGTGGTTTTAGAATCAATCCTATTCTGATTCTTTTATTGACCAAAAGCTAAATTATGTTATGAACTCATGCGTATGCGACCCGCCATTGGCAAGAGTGCCTACCGACTATCAGCATAGCGCTGCAAGTTTTTATATGGGTGGTGATACAATTGCTTATCTTGTTATGCACCACATGAATATGAAAGATATTAACTTTGAAGAAAGAGAAATTTAAATACCGTGAAATTGAAAAGGCAACCTTACAAAAAGACGATACCGGTTCTGAACCGCGGAGTCCCGCATCACGCTTTTTCCTGCAATAGTGTTCTGAGAAGCGGAGACACCGCGGCCACACAAGGTAGATGCGAATACACCATCTAAAAAAGAAAATACTAATGAAAGAAAAAAGGATAGTAAAAATAATACTTCACCTGGTTGGGGAACAACGGATATGGACAGGCAGTGAAAAATAAGTCTTTAAACAGATCGAAATTCTATGGCTATGCTAAAATTTTTGTAAGGCACCTAATCAACCTACTTCGCTTACAAGTATTTATTTTACTTTAAGAATTAAAATACTTAACTTCAATTAACAAATTAAAAATGAAGCAATTTATTACACTAATTTATTTTATATCTTTTTTAAGCAGCGCGAAATGTCAAATTCTAGATATTAGGAAAAGTGTTCCTGATATTGAAATTCGACTAAATCTTGATATCGATACGTTCAATTCTAATCAGGATATAGGAATCCCAAGTGCAAAAACGGAACTTACATTTTATAATAATACACTAACAAAGCTTAAGCTATCTAATTTTATTTTTTATTCGGCTACTAATGTAAAAAATATTATTCAAAGTGTTGAAGGAGGAGGACACATGTACTTTTTTCCTGTTGTGGAGTACTTTATTGATAAAATAAAACGGTGGACTAGCATGGATTTTGAAACGCTGGTGCATTCATCTGATCCGCAAACTATTATTCCTTTTGATGGTGCTGAAATTTTTCTTGCCCCGAAGAATTTCTTTGTTTTTAAAAACATCACCTTATTGGATATGGTCGTTTTTCCCAAAACAGGGCTATACAGGACAAAACTGATCTTTGTGACCGAAGTGGATAGCCAGACTATGTTTGTTAAACACACAAACTATGAGGAATTTTATGTAAGGTAGGTTGATTGGGAGCTACATAGGGTAATGCTCCAAATGTGTGGGTGGGCTGATTTAAAACAATAAAATCATTGATTTTCAGTTAATTTCAAAAAAAAATAATTTTTATAAGTGCGGATATAAGCTCCGCACTTTTTTATTTTGAGCCTAAAATCAAGCTCAGATGCAAGAAAATACGACCCAGTTCTCTGTAGCGTGTAGGTTCTCGGTTCTCGGTAGCATATAAATTTTGTGTTCTGCGAAGCATATTTGCTTCGTCGTTCTATTATGTGGCTTTCAGCAACTTAGCGGTAGTATTTGATGATGCGTAGGTCTGTAATACTCCCCGAATCCAGTACCATTGGTTAAGTTAATTTTTATTTATTAAATTTATTTTTCGACAGGCAATATGAAATAATTTAGCCTTTTTATAGACCTCAAGGTT
>CAZFKA010000116.1:0-10009 GCA_964519155.1 uncultured Bifidobacterium sp.
CAGTGCTCATATGCGCACTTTGTGCTCACACTCACACTGATTTTTAGTGATCCCGTTGGGATTCGAACCCAAGACCCCATCATTAAAAGTGATGTGCTCTACCAGCTGAGCTACGAGATCGACACCGTAAAATGAATAAACTCCATTTTTGGGAGTGCAAATGTAGTATATAAATTTAACTTACATACCAAATCAATAAACTATTTTTGCAAATTCATGGGGAATTATTTTCAACAAAAGGTCGTTGCCATCACCGGAGCCACTTCAGGTATTGGTAAAGCACTGGCCCTGCAACTGTTGCAACAAGGCGCACAAGTAGCCGTTTGCGCGCGAAACCGTGCAGCCCTCGATGAACTGCAGACAAACCATGGAGCCGAGAAACTCCTGGTGGTACAAGCTGACGTCAGTGTGGAAGCCGATTGCAAAAATTTTATGGAACAAACCGCCAAACGTTTTGGGGGTATCGATATCCTCATCAACAATGCCGGTATCAGCATGCGGGCCATGTTTCAGGAACTCGATCTGCAGGTTCTTCGTAAGTCGATGGATATTAACTTCTGGGGCACCGTGTATTGCTGCAAGTATGCCTTGCCCTATGTCCTGCAACGAAAGGGAAGTATCGCCGGTATCTCATCCATCGCCGGGTATAAAGGCTTGCCCTGCCGAACCGGCTATTCAGCATCGAAATTTGCCATGCAGGGTTTTCTGGAAGCACTGCGTATAGAACTCCTTCATCAGGAGGTGAATGTATTGTGGATCAGTCCGGGCTTTGTGGCTTCTAATATCCGCAACACCGCTTTGTCAGCCAACGGACAAACCCAGCAAGAATCGCCCCTTGAAGAAAAAAAGCTGATGAGTGCCGAAACCTGCGCCGCAAAAATTCTCCATGCGATCGAAAAAAGAAAAAGAACCCTCATCATGTCCCTCCAGGGAAAAATGACCGTATGGGTCAATAAGTTTTTTCCTTCCTTTGCCGACCGGCAGGTCTATAAACATTTCGCCGGCGAACCTGATTCCCCTTTAAAAAAATAAGTACACAAACCCTATGCTTACAGCAGACAGATCGCAAGCCCCCAAAATATATTCGCCACAGGAATTTACCTACCTGCTGAAAGACATTGACACGGATGTTCTCGACAACGGCATTCCATTGTATTCAATCAGCGATTCAATTGAACCGGTTTTGCAACTCGAACTTGTATTTGAGGCCGGGATGTGGTTCGAATCGAAAAATGGTATCGCCCAAGCCACCGCTGCTTTGCTGAAAAGCGGCACCAGCCGGTTAAATTCATTTGAAATCAATGAAGCCTTTGAGCAATATGGCGCTTCGGTAAAAGTAAGCAGTGGTCCTGACTGGGCTTCCCTCAGTATCAGTTGTCTTACCCGACATTTGTCGAAGTTGTTACCCATCGCCTTTGAATTACTGACCGATACCATTTTCCCGCAGTCAGAAATTGATATCTATGTGCAGAACGCCAAACAAAAACTGTCCGTGCAACTGCTGAAGACCGAATTTTTGGCTAACCGCAAAATAGATGAGTATGTGTTTGGATTCAGTCACCCCTACGGCAAATATCTTTTTGCAAACGACTTTGATGCTATTCAGCAAAGCGATCTGTTGCAATATGTCAAACAGTTTTATACCTCAGCAAACTGCAAGATGTTTCTGGCGGGGATGTTTGGTGAGGCTGACAAAAAAATGATCAATGCCTACTTCGGACAAAAAGCCTGGAATACACGCGAACCCTTGGCGGTGCCTGTTTTCTCGCCCCAACCGGCTGCAGAAAAAAAATACCGCATTAGTCACGACGAAAACAGTGTGCAAGGGTCGGTGAGGCTATCCCGAATTTTTCCCGAAAAAACACATCCCGATTTTGTACCCATGATCATGCTCAATACTCTTTTTGGAGGCTATTTTGGTTCAAGGTTGATGAGCAATATCCGCGAAGAAAAAGGGTATACCTATGGTATTCACAGTATGTTGCTCAATCAGCGATTTCATGGGGCCTTGCTGATCAGTACCGAAGCGGGTCGGGATGTTTGCGAAGCCACAGTAAGTGAGATCTATAAAGAGATGGACATCCTCAAAAATGAACCGGCCGATAATGAAGAACTCGATCTGGTAAAAAACTATCTGTTGGGCAGCATACTGGGTGGCCTCGATGGCTCATTTCATATCATGCAACGCTGGAAAAGTCTTATCCTCAACGGATTTACAGCAGAGCGCTTTTACAATAATATTGAAATCTATAAATCCATAACGGCTGCCGAATTACAAACCCTGGCGCAGAAATATTTCAACCGCGACGACTTTTACGAATTGATCGTCTGCTGATTGATTTTTTTAACAAAACATAATTCTGTGAACCGTTAATTTTGCCGCGTGAGAAAACCGATCCTTTTATTGTTCCTTTTATTCTCGGTTAAGCTCCATGCACAATTGCAACTCAAAGGTTTTGTATACGACTCAGCCAGTAAAGCGGTGATGAATACTGTCAGGGTCGAAAACCTTACGTCGCACGAAGGGACCTTTACCAATAAAATAGGCTATTTTGAACTGGATGCGCGGGAAGGCGATTTTATTGAATTTAATTTTTTAAGTTATAAAAGTAAAATGATCCGTGTTACGGCCGAAGATCTGAAGGGATATAAGTCGGTGTATCTGAAAGGGAAACCCATTCCGCTCAAAGGGGTAGTGATTAAAAAAGGACCTACACAATATCAACAGGATTCGGCTCGCCGGGCCAGTATTTATGAGGATGTGCTGGAATACGAACAACAAAAATCTGTGATGTCTCCGATCACGTCGGTCTATCAGAAATTTTCGAAAAAGCATAAAAAGACCAGAAAATTCAAAGACCAGATCGTCAATATGGAATATCAGAATTTTATCGATTCGCGGTATACCCCCGAGTTGGTGAGTTCACTGACCGGTTTGCAGGGTGAGGCAGTGCAACCGTTTATCAATGCTTATCCGATGGAATACCAGTTTGCCCGCACGGCTTCCGATCTTGAAATAAAAATGTGGATCAAATATAATTTTCAGGAATACAGCAAAAGCAAAAAATAGTGTAAATTTGAACGAACTAAATTTACCGATATGCGAAAATTTTTCCTGTTTGCATTGCTTTTTGTATGTTTTTCTCCCCTGGCCATGGCGCAATTAATTTGCAGTAATAACGGCAACCTCATTTTATATACCAACTACGACGGGGGAGTACTCAATATCAATGTGGATGTCAATATGCCCAATATCAAAATCGGCATCGTTACCTACGAAGCGGTGGAAGTGAACCTTTCGGGCCCCTACGTCAATAATGTTACAGCCATTCAGTATGCGGGCTATAATTCAAACAACAATAATTGCGGGGGACCTCTTATTCCGACAACAGTGATCAATGGCGCCCCGGTAGGTGTAACACCCGTCATCGTGTATTCGCCTGCTTCCCCACTCGCGAATGCCAATGGCAATCCGAATATCATATGCGGCTACTCGTGCGATACCAATGTGAATCAAGGAGGCTGCAATACAGTCGACCAGATCAATGCCTACTTTATGGGTGTATTTCCCGGAAGCACTTTACGCTTTCATAAAATTCAGTACAATTGCTGGACCAACTCTCCCCAGACGCTTTCAGGAGCGGGCAATTGCTGTCTCGTGCCGGTGGGTATACCTTTTTTGATGACCACAGTGGTAACGCAACCCTCTTGTAACGGCGCTTGCGATGGAAGCATCATGGCTGTTGCTACCGGCGGCACACCACCCTATGCGTATCAATGGGCAGGAGGGCCACCAACGGCCACCTACGCAAATCTTTGCCCCGGAACCTATACAGTGGTTGCCACAGATGCTATGAACAATACCACCTTGCAAACCGTCACCCTCCTAAATCCACCACCTATAGCCACCAACTTATCGGTTACGGCTTGCTCTTTTTATGCATTCAATGGGGTGACGTACACTTCATCAGGGTTATACAAAGACACCATGCAAAGTGCGGCAGGGTGCGACAGCATCATCAACCTCAATCTGACCATCAATACAGTGAATAACGCCATCACCCAAAACGGTAATCAACTGGCTGCCGTAGCAGGGTATACCTATAAGTGGCTCGATTGCACGAGCAATACATTGGTACCCGGCGCGGTGGCACAATATTTTACCCCTACAGTCAGCGGCAGCTATGCAGTGATTGCATCAGCAAATGGTTGCACGGATACGTCAATTTGCAAAAATGTAGTGATCAGCGCCACGAACGATATCCAAACGCTCGCCCCGGTATCCCTCTATCCCAACCCGGCATCCGATTTACTGTATATTGACATAGATGCCGCATATATTGGGAAACAATGCAGGGTATACGACGCGGTGGGTAGATTGGTGACCACACAAACCCTCCAACAGACCCACAATCAATTAACGCTTACAGCACTCAGTAGGGGGATGTATGTGGTGTGTATCGAAGGCCTGCAACAAAAATGGAAACTGCAAAAATAGGTTTGCCGTATCGCCAATTGTCGTTGCGATCGACAAGGCAGTTTAGGTGCCGCTTACGCCGGGTTAAGCAAAATTATGTTCAGGGAAATGATCAACAGGAAACATTTGCCATTGAAGCAATCCCCCTATTTCTTTTTTAATTACCTTCGCTTTCTTTATAAAAAATAGCACAGCATCATGAAATACACACCCATCGACAATAAACTATACACCCTCAACCGCGAGCGTTTCATTAAAAAAATGAAGCCGAATGCGATTGCTGTTTTTCACGCACATCCTGCCTTGCCCGAAAATGGCGATGCCATCTATTTGGAAAAACCCAACAGTGATGTGGTGTGGCTGAGCGGTGTTGTACAAGAAAAGACGATGGTGATTCTGTATCCCGATAATGCCGACAAGCGCTTCAGAGAAGTATTGGTGATTCTGCGTCCGAATGCAACCCTGGAGATCTGGCACGGGCACAAGCTCACCCGTGAGGAAGCGAGCACGATATCGGGCATACAAACTGTTATCTATCTCGATCAACTTGACGCCATGTTACAGGCCTGGATACACCATGCCGAAACCATTTATCTCGATACCAACGAAAACGACCGTATGGATACCGAATTGCCGCGTATCGATCTGCTGTATGTTCATCAACTGATGCAACGATATCCTTTACACAAATATGAACGGGCGGCTGTACTGATGAAAGAACTGCGTGCGGTAAAAACCAAATATGAAGTAGCGGTTATGCAACAGGCAGTCGACATTACCCATAAAGCATTGATGAGGGTTTGCCGTTTTATAAAACCCGGTGTATTCGAACATGAAGTGGAAGCGGAAATTACCCATGAATTTTTGCGCAACCGGGCGACCCGTCATGCCTATGGTTGCATTATTGCTTCCGGCGACAGAGCGCGTATTTTGCATTATGTTGAAAATAACCGTGTGTGTAAAAATGGCGAACTGATCTTGATGGACTTTGGTGCCGAATACGGAAATTACTGCGCTGATTTAACCCGCACCATACCTGTTAATGGCAAATTTAGTAAACGGCAAAAGGAAGTGTATGACGCTTGTCTGGCGGTACATCTGCATGCCAAAAAAATATTGAAACCGGGTAAAACCTGGCTCGAGATCACAGACAGTGCTGAAGTGGAGATGAATAAGCAACTGTTAAAAATCGGATTACTCACCAAAGAAGATATCAGAAATGAAAGTCCTGAAAACCGGGCCTGCAAAAGATATTTCTATCATGGGCTGGGTCATCATCTCGGCATCGATGTACACGATATCGGTACCCGCAATACACCCATCAAAGAGGGAATGGTATTTACCATAGAACCCGGCATATATATCGAACAGGAGAATATGGGTATCCGAATTGAAAATAATTTTTGGGTGACGAAGTCGGGATGTGTCGATCTGTTTAAAGCGATGCCGATCACTACCGAAGAGATTGAAAAGGCCATGAAGTAATGATCGTTCCGTATTCCGCCATGCGCTTCTCCTTGCTGTTTTTATTTTTGTTGCTTCACCAAACCGTTATTGCCCAAACGATTTCCCAAAAACTCGATCAGGCTTTTGCCCAGCTCGACAAAGATACTTGTCTGCGTAAAGCCGATATCAGTTTTTGTATGCTTGATATCAAAACGGGTAAACCCCTTTACGAAAAAAATAAAGATGTACTGCTCGCACCGGCCTCTACACTCAAAACATTTACCAC
Source organism: uncultured Bifidobacterium sp. (assembly GCA_964519155.1). Classification (GTDB taxonomy): domain Bacteria; phylum Bacteroidota; class Bacteroidia; order Chitinophagales; family Chitinophagaceae; genus OLB11. The sequence goes on from CAZFKA010000116.1 coordinate 6,210, forward strand.
TGCTACCGCCTTGCATATACTGGGCGAAAATTTTCGTTACCAAACCAGGGTCACATTCAGGGGGAGTATTCATAATGGGAGGGGTAAAGGCACTGTGATCGTTTATGCCAGCGGCGATCCGAGTTTTGGAAGCGACCGTTATGACGAGTCAAAGCCTGATGTTATTTATCGGCAGATACTGAACGGACTCAAAAGTTTAGGTATTCAAAAGCTGGAAGGCAATATCAGTGTCAATAAAACCATATTTACCGATGAAAGCATCAACAAGGGCTGGCTTGAAGAAGATATCGGGAATTATTACGGCGCCGGCATTTATCCGCTCAACTGGAAAGAAAATAAATTTGAGATCACGCTGACACCAACCAAAACCTCTTTTATTGTGTCGCGCAACAGTGCAGGTTACGACAACAAACGGGATTTTTGCATCGAACTGCTTCATAAAGAAGGGGCCACTACCGAAGAAGCCTTCGCCTATGTAGAAACCCTCAAGCCTTGCCTGTACAATATCAAAGGGGTGCTTTCAGATAAACAACCCGAACAGAATATGCAACTGGCAAGACTTACACCGGATAAGGATTTTGTGAAAGATCTTGCCGCCGTGTTGAAAAAGGAATTATCGTTTCAGTATACCCGTCAACCCTACAATGATGCAGAGTTGCCGGTGGCAAGCATTTTTTCGCCCCCCCTTTCTAAACTGGTTTACTGGTGCAATCAAAAAAGCCTGAACCTGTATGCGGAATCGTTTTGTAAAACCATCGCCGCGCAGCTCTTTAAGCATGGCTCCTGGCAACTGGGCATTTCAGCCATGATGCGTTATGCAGGTTCGATGGGGATCGACATTCAAAAAGTGATGTTGCGAGACGGATGTGGTTTGGCCGAAGACAACCGCATTACTACCAATGTGCTGTCGGCTGTATTGCAACGACAAACCAAAAACAAAACCTTCAGTACTTTTTATGCCAGCCTTCCATCGATCAATGGTTTGAATATGAAGAGCGGATATATCGGGGGCACCCGTTCCTATGCCGGTTATATCACCTTGCCCGACAGCACCGAAGCCTCCTTTGCCTTTATTATTCATGGGTATACCTGCACCCCGAAGGAAGTGAAATTAAAAATGTTTCAGGTGTTGGATAAGTTGAAATAGTATTTTTTTGTGGCTGTTCCCTGATCGCTGCCTGCTCATCTTCCTACAATATGCAGTTTCCACATCTTTTTTGCATAGTCTCTGAATACGGCAGGGCCTTTCGCAAAGGCTTCATCAAATTTATATTCTCCACCGATAAATTGGCCGGGTGAAAATTTAATTTTGTTTTGCCCACGCATCGCAAATTTTTGTTTGTCTTCATACATGATGATCTTCATATCTAAGGGGCTTACATCGCCATGGCAAACGGTAACATACATCAGCCACACTTCCGTTAATCCGTTTTTATTGAGGTCAGTAACCGCAAAAGTGTTCGGAATATAATGGGCTTCTATATCTACCGGACAATCCCTGATATAATCGCTCACTTTCCAGGTGAGTGTAGCCGCGTTGTTATTTACCAGGTAGTGATATGCATACAGTTCGGCATTGCTTCCGCCTATACTTCCGCCCGCGTCTGTTTCGCCATTGTATTCATACACCCCGGTTTCGGTACAGATCGCCATATTTATTCCATTTTTATCGGTCCATTGTACGGCATGTTGAATGATACCATCATGCTTTTCGTATTTGATCGCGGCAGGCAGATTTTTTTTGTCGAGTGGGGTGAGTTTGACTTTGCTTTGGGCAGAAGCGTGGGCCGAGCAAAGCAGGCCTATCAGTCCGGTGACTATGCAGTGACGGAATATTATTTTCATGTTGATGTATGAGGGTTTGTCAATTTTGAAACAAATATAGATAAACCCTTGCAGAAGATTTGTTCCGGTCAGATGAGAAGGTTTTTTTTGCCGGGGAGCCGGTCTGTATCGCCTGCTTGAGCTACTTCCCGCTGTTCGTTGCAAGTCCCGGCCAAAGCGCCGGGAGCTTTCCACTACCATCGGGGCTAGATCTCAGGGACAACTTCTTCATCGATCGGCGAAAGCGCTTTTATGATACACGCCCGGTCTTCGCCATACGCGATCATGTGGTACGAACATATGCGTACAAATTTTTTTGCTTCATACATGCAGATTTGAACACTACAACAAGCAAAAGGGTAGTTCGTTATTTTACTAATAAAACTTTGCACGAAAAAAAGGGGTGTATTTTTTTAACAGGGCTGGTTCTGGCGGTTTCTATTTTGATTTATAGGCGCAAAGAATTAAGTTTGTTCTAAGCAAGTATTTTGCTTATTTTACTATTTTGTGGATATGGGCGCAATTGAATAAGGGCGAAAAGTATGTTAGGGGTAATTTTGTCGCGACCCATAAACAGACAGATCAAAACAAATCAAATGAAACAACTCCTTCTAATTTTCATCTTGATGATTTCTGTGCAAATATTTGCTCAAGACTATAAGGACAAACAAGTGTTGAAATTTTCCGACAGTTCTAAAACTTTTGTCATTATAGATGAATTTCCTGTTTACAACACGAAACTCAAATCTTATGAACCTATAAAAGTTAGATTTGATGATTTCTATGATTACCATAAAACTCCACTAGGAATTAGATACTACAATTTTGGATGTGTAAAGACTAAACAAAAAGGCTTTTGGATGGGACAAATTGCTAAGGACAAATTTGGTCATGCAATTTTCAAAGCGCCAATCTACGGAATTAGAGCAATGGCTTTATTGAATATTGAAATCATCGAGCAGAGAAAGAAAAATACACTTTTAAAGTTCTTCAACGTGTATGCGCCGAGTGACGATTGTGTAGGCAGCATTCGTGACGACAAAGGTAATTGTATCTATGGCTATAATCATCCGGAAGTGTATGCAAAAAAAGTCGGAGATGCTTTAGGGATAAAAATTGATGTACCAATAAATATTCGAAACGACAAAGGCGAAATAAATACAAAACTCATGGCATTACTGCTGAATGCAGTAGGGAAATTTGAAACATCAAAAGATTGTAAAATTGAAGAGAGTACTATAGCAAGAGCCTTGGATTTGAAAGAATAAAACTAACGCCAACAGGGGGGGAGCTGATGCACAACTCCATTTTCAAAAGCATAAAGGTTCTATTATCATTTATAGAAGGCAGGAACGCGACTAAATATTTCAAACAAATTGGTGCTAAGCGATTATATACAACTTTATAAAAAGCTAATGCAAAATTATTTCACTCTTTTGTGCTTTTTGGAGGCCTATCATCAGTTCTTTGTTGCAGGTTTGCGAAACACATCAAAAAAGCGCCATTCATCTATACTGGGTACACAAATTTTTTATACCCCATCAGCCGACGCACTATTGCTTGTCAACAAATAATTGTATGTTTGGGATGAACATGCTTTTGCGGCTAAAGGTTGGAAATGTGAAATAGGCGAAATTTTGTTGCGGGTATAAGTATGGTAGCGGAGATCGACATGCGTACAATACTCATCATATTAGCTTTCTTTCAGCTTAGTACCATTTATGGACAAACAAATCAGACTCTGGAAAAATTAGTATTGGGTTCAGTTGTCGATATCGAATCTAAAAAGGGAATTCCGTTTGCTAAAATTAGGTCAAGTGAAAATCAATTTGCTAAATGCGACGAACATGGGAAATTCACTTTACTCTACAATAGTGATTCGAATTTAATAATAATTGGATATGCATTTAACTATATTAATGACTCAGTAAAATTTATCGCAAATTCTGACACAAAAATAGTTCTCAAACCCATTC
>CAZFKA010000117.1:0-9965 GCA_964519155.1 uncultured Bifidobacterium sp.
GGGTTGTCATGGTCATAATTTTACCTATGTGCAAAGGGGACATTCTTTTGAATCCGCTTTACAAGAAAGCATATTGTGGTTGCGCGAACGTGCAGATTTGCAAATCCTGAGCGGTGGGATTGATGAAATGACCGATGATTCATTTGATATTATTTCACGTTTTGGTACCTATAAAAGCGAACATGATCATTTTGATACTCCCTCAGAAGGCTGCATAGCCGGTGAAGGTGCAAATTTGTTTGTGTTCAGCGGAAAAAAAAGTAACAAAAGCTATGCTGAAATTATTGACGTTCAACTCTGTCAATCTGATGATATCGCTTCAGCATTGCACGCATTTTTGAAAGAAAATCAAATGCAGCCTGAATCAATAGATTCCTTTTTGCCGGGCTTCAATGGCGATATTCGCTACGACGAAATTCTGTCTAGTCAGTTCGAAACGATGGCACATGCCCGACGCATCGACTTTAAAAAATGGTGTGGCGAATTTCCCACTTCAGGTGCATTTGCCCTCACACTCGCCAGTAATTTTTTATATCAAAAAACCATACCGACAGCTTTGATTGCCAATGCGGTTTCAAACGACAACCCTCCGCAAAATATACTGATCTATAATCATTATAAAAGTCAGTATCACTCTTTTATTTTGTTACGCGCCGTATGAAATTGAGTTTACACGAAATTGTATTGATCGCTTTAATACTCTGTTGTGTATTGAATATCATTTATCCTGTTTTGCCCTTTTGGATTCTGTTGCTAATTAGTTTCATCTATCTACATTTCCTGGTTGTGGGAGCAGCCGTGATCCGTTTCAATATTTTTGTCAAATCGCTAAACGCAGTCAGTGAGTTTCCAGCATTCAACGAAATTAACACAGCGAACGACAAACGACTCTGTCTTACTTTCGATGATGGTATTCACCCCATCCATACTGTAAAATGTCTCGATCTTCTTCGTGCACAAAATGTTCGGGCACACTTTTTTGTCATTGGAAAAAATATATCCGGTAACGAATCAATACTCAAAAGAATGCATGACGAGGGGCATGTCGTCGGCAATCATAGCTTTCGGCATAGCTGGCATTTCGATTTACTTGGTTCAAAAGCAATGCAAGCAGAAATAGAACAAACCAACCAATTGATCGGTTCCATTCTTGGTCAATCACCCCGTCTCTTTCGTCCACCCTATGGTGTTACCAATCCGAATCTGACCAGGGCCATTCGCAAAACAGGTATGATCAGTATGGGATGGAATTTGCGCTCGTTCGATACGATAGCCAAAAATCGGAACGAATTGCTGCAGCGTCTGATCAAAAAGACGAGACCTAATTCGCTGATCTTGTTGCACGATCGCTGTGAGGTTACCTTGCAGGTATTAACAGATTATATAGAGTATTGTCAACATGAAGGTTATACATTTGTAACCTTAAAGTCAACGGATGAAAATTAAGTTTACAGTCCTTTTTTTAGTCGTTTGCGCACAACAGCTTTTTGCACAGTATGCGGGATTTAGTCTGGTAAAGGACATCGCAACATTTAAAACAAATTTTGCTACTGCCTCGCAAAAAATCGAAAGTATTGAAAGTAGTTTTCAGCAGGTTAAAAATCTTGCAATGTTGAAAGACAAAATTAATTCGAAAGGAAAATTTTACTATAAAAAAGGCAATAAGGTCAGAATCGAATATACCAGTCCCTACAGCTATCTCATGGTGTTGAACAACAATAACATGACCATCAAGGACGGACAAAAAACAAGCAATTACAACACGCGTAGCAATAAGATTATGCAATCGGTGAATAATATCATGCTCGATTGTATGCGGGGTACTGTGTACAACAATAAAGAATTCAGTGTGGAAGCATTTGAAAGTGCAAAAGAATACATGTTAAAGATGAAACCGCAAAGTAATGTTATGAAAAAGATGTTTGCCAACATCGAAGTTTTTCTTGATAAAAAGGATTTTCATGTTTTGCGGCTCAATATGATCGAAAATGGCGGAGACAATAGTTTGATGAGTTTTTCCGGCGCTATGTTGAACAAAAATCTGTCTGATGCGTTATTTGCTGTTCAGTAGATTTCTTTTTTCTCTTGCCTTGTTTTTCCCGGCAATGTATGTCAACGGTCAAGCGGCAATGGACAACAATCAACGCGGTCATTTGCAATTCGAATCCATAAAGTTTCGTGCAGCGGTAGATGTAATTGGAAAGCATTTAAGCGGTATCCTTGTTTTTAAACAAGATACCATCAACCATTCGATCCGAACTGTTTTTGTAAATGAAATGGGAGTCACTTTTTTTGATCTTACTTTTTTCGACGATCGTTATGTTTTCAATACCGTGCTGGAAAGTATGAATAAAAAGGCCGTCAAAATTTCGTTGGCTAAAGATATTGGCATGATACTCATGCGTGGCATTTTTAAAAAGCCGGATATAGTCGGAAGCCGGTTCGTTGCAACAGTGGATTGTAAAGATCGCTTTATCCTCAGTTTAAAAAGAAAGGGAACCGTACATTATCCCTGCCGGCCCGGTACGGCTGCTATCGAGCAAATTGAAAATTTTGGTCGACGAAAAAAAGTTGTAACGGTGTCGGGTTTCTATGATAAAAATCAAATCGGCAGAAATACATTACCCGATAGTATTTTTGTGCAACATCATACAGTAAATTTTACGATATCTCTAAAACAATTGCATGCTGCTGAATAATTTTTTTTATATCGATCGATGTACACACGATGCCGGGCAAATCACGGCCAGCATCCGAATTGAAGCCGGACATGCTATTTTGAAGGGGCATTTCCCGCAACAGGCAGTGGTACCCGGAGTGTGTATGATGGAAATGTTGAAAGAAGTTCTGCAACAGGTCTTAGGCAATAAATTGATGCTTGTTGATAGCCCGGTGATTAAGTTTTTGAACATGTTTACACCGCAAATGACGCATACAGCCATTTTTACGATCAACTACCAGGCAATGGAAAGCGATATGTATCGTGTTCAAGCCGATCTGCATCATGATTCGGTGATTTTTTTAAAATGTAAAGGAAACTACTCGGTTCTGTAATGTCATCAACACCCGCATATCAGGCTCCGGCTTTGCAAGCATTATTTGAACAATATAAAGCCTGCATTTTGTTGCCGACCTATAACAATCATCAAACTATTGTGGAGGTGATCAGGGATTCGCTGGCGCAAACGACACATGTAATTGTGGTCAATGATGGCAGTACCGATCATACACTCGAACTGATCAAAGATGAGGCCGTTCAATTGGTAACCTATGAAAAGAACCGGGGCAAAGGATATGCATTGCGCACAGGATTTTCGTATGCCATAGCAAAAGGATACAACTATGTGATCACAATTGATACCGATGGGCAGCACTATCCTGCAGATTGCATTCATTTTTTGCAGGCCTTGTCGAACCATGAAGGAGCGTTGATGATCGGGTCGCGCGATCTCAGTCATGAAAATGTACCCGGCAAAAGTACCTTTGGCAGACGTTTTTCCAATTTCTGGTTCAAAGTTGAAACCGGTAAGGACATGCCGGATACCCAAAGCGGGTTTAGACTCTATCCGGTGTTTCAGTATAAGAATGCCGTTTTTTTCACCCGTAAATACGAATTCGAAATCGAAGTGATCGTGAGAAGTGCTTGGAAGAATATTCCGGTTATTGCTGTACCCATTCGGGTGTATTATCCATCCAGGGAAGAACGCATAACCCATTTCAGACCGTTTAAAGATTTTTTTCGCATCAGTGTGCTGAATACCTGTCTGGTATTGATTGCTTTCTTCTATATCAAACCGCGAGACCTGATTTTGCGGCCTATACGCGAAAAGGGTTTAAAAAATGGCTTGAAGGATCTCTTGTTTAATCCACAGGAAACAAAATTTATCCGTGCAGCTTCAGTTGGGTTTGGCGTATTTATGGGTATCGTTCCCATTTGGGGGTTTCAATTATTGGTCGGCATTCCATTGGCCATTCTCATGCGAATGAATAAAACTTTGTTCATCGTGGCGGCGAATATCAGTATTTTTCCGCCGATCATATGGGCTGCCAGTCTTGCAACAGGCAAACTGATTTACAGGAATCCCAATTGGCGTATCGATTTTCATCATTTAACCATGGAAGAGGTGATTAAAACCGGCAAGGAGTTTTTTGTTGGAGGAACCGTATTGGCAATTGTTGCCGGCCTATTATTTTTTGCGTTTACATTTTTGGTATTACATATCAGCAGACGCAAAACAGCGGCATAATCTTCCTTTGTCCGTCTGCCGTAAAAACTATATTTTCGCGTTCCACACTTTTATAACATCGAATTACGTAAGTCATGAACAAGGAAATCGTCGTGAGCGGTATCAGATCGACCGGTAATCTTCATTTGGGAAATTATTTCGGAGCGATGAAAAATTATGTCAGAATGCAGGACGAATACCCCTGTTATTTTTTTGTAGCCGATTATCACTCCCTTACCACACATCCCGATCCGGCCAGTTTGAAAGAGAATGTGTACAAAGTATTGGCGGAAAATATTGCAGCGGGCCTTGATCCCGAGAAGGTGACTTTATATACCCAAAGTGATATTCCGGAAATCCCCGAACTCTATCTCATTTTAAACATGCTGGCTTACAAAGGTGAGCTTGAAAAAACGGCATCCTTTAAAGAAAAAGCCCGTAAGCAACCTGACAATGTCAATGCCGGTTTGCTCACCTACCCTACGTTAATGAGTGCAGATATTTTGATTCACAAAGGACAATTTGTACCGGTCGGTAAAGATCAGCAACAACACCTGGAAATGGCGCGTAATTTCGCCCAGCGCTTTAATCATCGGTATGGCGATACATTTCCCGAACCCCAGGCATTTAATTTTGGTACGGAACTGGTGAAAATTCCCAGTCTGGACGGCAGCGGAAAAATGAGTAAAAGCGAGAACGAATCCGCAACGCTTTACCTTTGCGACAGCGATGAAGACATCATTAAAAAGGTAAAAAAGGCGAAAACCGATCAGGGACCTGTAGAACCCAACAGCAACATGCCCGACTATATAGCGAACCTTTTTTCGCTGATGAATTTGGTGAGTGATGCTGCAGTAGTGGATAAATTTAGAAATGATTTCAACAATTGTCAGATCAGGTACGGCGATATGAAAGCACAATTGGCTGAAGATATGATCCGTTTTATAGCACCGATACGGGAGAAAACCATCGCCATAAAAAGCGATCCGGCTTTGATACAGCAGATATTAAAAGCCGGTCGTGAAAAAGCAAGAGAAAGTGCCGCAAAGACCCTTGCCGAAGTAAGGAAAAAGATCGGCATCCATTTTTATTGTTAATGATTGAAATTATTTATTCTTAAATTTTACTTTAGCGTTCCCTTGAACACACAGAATCTTCTCAACTCGAAGTTATGGCCAAAAAAAAACAAATTAAACACATTGCCATAGCCGGAAATATCGGCGCCGGTAAAACTACGCTTACAAAAATTCTGGCTAAACATTTTAACTGGGCACCTCATTTCGAGGATGTTGAGAACAACCCCTACCTGAATGATTTTTACAATGATATGCATCGTTGGAGCTTCAACCTGCAAATTTATTTCCTGAATAGCCGTTTGCGACAACTCGTCGAAATTCAACAAGGAAACCAGGTGGTGATACAGGACAGAACCATTTACGAAGATGCATACATTTTTGCACCTAATCTGCACGAAATGGGATTGATGACTAAACGGGACTTTGATAATTACAAACAGTTTTTTGAAACATTAAAGGGCATGGTCAATCCACCAGATCTGTTGATCTATCTGAAAGCCAGCGTACCGACTTTAGTGGGGCAAATACAGAAACGTGGACGTGAATATGAAGAAAACATCAGGTTAGATTATTTAAAACGCCTGAACGAATATTACAATACCTGGCTCGATAAATATGACGATGGTAATTTGCTGGTGATCGATATTGACAAAATCAACTAAGACTAAAAAAAAGATGATCTTGCGAATGTGATCAACCTGATCGAGGCTGAAGTGAATGGATTATTTTGATCACGGAGACCGATGGCAATATTTAATGGGCTTTTGGCGTTACAGTGAATATACAATTCAACTTATGAAAATAAAAGCATTGCTATTTCTGTTGCTCGGCAGTCATTATGCACAGGCAACCGCTATTTCCCTGATTGATGCGCTCAAGCAAAACAAAGTGAGCATGGTAGCAACGGGTAATGAACAGGCCGCAAACCCGGCGGGTGGTTCGCATACGGGGAAATGCCTGAAACTAAAATTGAAAAACAATGGTGCGGCGAAGTTGGAAGTTAAAATTGAGTCGGCATACCAATTTGAAAATCAGCATAGCAGTGCACAGGATTTGATGGTTACCGAAAACATGATTGTTTCCATAGCGGCAAATGAAAGTAAGACGATTGCGGTAAATGCCTTGTGCACCGAAAAATCAAATAGCGCACCATCTGAAAAGGATACATTTTTATTGATAAAAAGAAATGACGCCCGTTACACGAATCTTACCGCCATTTTAGAAAAATACAAGTGCTTTCTCAATACTGCCCAACAAGCAGTGTGGTGTTTCACCGACAACAATCCGATTGATAATATTTACGATACAGACAAAGACACGTTGTTGGAAAATACATTGGTGGCGTATGTTGCCAATACAAAAGGTGTACCTGTTCCTGCCCGAAAGCGTTATGTCTCTACCCCTCGTATTCTTCGGTATCCGATGGAGATTGACTCAAGCTTCCAGATTCGTATCGAACAGGTAACAACCATTGGTATTTATCTGACCGACAGCGCCAATCGTGTATTGGTGACTTTGTTTGCTGATGAAACGGAACGCAGAACCGGCACGGCAACGTATTCATTTTTCTACCGTGGTCAGCAACCCAAAGGAAACTATTACATTCAAATGAAAAAGAACGGGCAATGGATCAGAATTAAGGAGATCGTCATTCGCGGATAAATCTTTTTTACATTTCACCAAGTTTTTAAGTAAAGACGTTCGGCTGAAAATAAGTTCAGCCCCAGTTTTATTGCACGATTGCGTATTAGGTAGTGTACTTCATCCCCTAAAACTATTTACCGTCTATTTTCGCCCAATGGCACTGACGTATATGATGTCAACAGAATGAAATCGATTTAATGTTCAAACAAAAAAAAGTCGTCAGCAATACAGCGGACGACTTTTTCTGACATAAAAAGAATAGTTTCTAGTATTTTTTACTGCTGAAGATTTTATAGGTCACCGATATATTGTTGATAATATACCAATCCATATTGCTCGACAATCCACGTTGAGTACCAGCACCAGGGAAGGTTTGCGGATTTTCAGGAATTTCATCCCCACGGAAAGAAAGATCAGCAGCAGTTGGATTATTCAAAGCCATTTTATTCAGATCAGGATAATTTGTACTTACATCATCCAGATAATCTGTAAATGTTTTTCTGAACCCAAATTCCATTTGAAGCCCTACGTGTCGGCTCAATTGATGCTTAAACCCAAAACCAAAAGGAATCGCGATTTGCGTCAGTGAGTAGCTTTGGCCTTCAGTATGGAGAGGTTCGAGTTCAACCCATTCATTTTTATACAAAGCTTTGGGATTGAAATGGAATACATTTACACCACCAAAGAAGAAAGGGGTAAAGTTGAAATATCTTCTGTATTTTTTATTTTTTGTATTGTATTTGTCGAAAGGAAGGCAATTTACCTCCATTACACCACCAAATTCAAGGATATAAGAACGGAAACTCAAATTACGCAAAATATGTCCCTGATCGAATGATTTGGAGTCAGCTCCTTGCACATGACCATAATTGACCAAACCCCTGATGGCCAGATTTGAGGTAATATTATGCCTGATGTGCATGCCTATCGATTCACTGGGTTGATCGTAAGTAAAGAACTTGGGTTGTAAATCTCCCAGATAAGAACTCATTCCAACGTTCCATCCAATTTCTGTGCTTAATTGCGCATATGAAGCCACCGCGACGGTACTCATAAATAGTGTAACAAATATCTTTTTCATGTCTTTAAGTTTTTGAGTTGTAAATATATACTAAGAGATTTATAATTTATAATTTATAGTAAAAAAAATTTAACAATTGTTAAAAGGCTCTATTCACCGTGGTTTTCATGATCGTAAAAATTAAAAATGTATGAATGCCTACTGTTCAGTACATTAAACATTAAACCTGAAGTGCATGATATCGCCATCTTTTACAATATATTCTTTGCCTTCGATCCGCAATTTACCGGCTTCCTTACATGCAACTTCTGATCCGAGTTGTACAAAATCAGCATAAGCGATCACTTCTGCTTTGATAAATCCTTTTTCGAAATCAGTATGGATAACACTGGCCGCCTGAGGTGCTTTCCAACCGGTATGGATGGTCCATGCCCTCACCTCTTGCACTCCGGCGGTAAAATAGGTGATAAGATCGAGGAGTCCATAGGCACTACGGATCAGTCTGTTCAACGCAGGTTCTGTGAGTTTATATTCTGCAAGAAACATTTGTTTGTCCTCTTCATTCTCCATTTCTGATATCTGGGCTTCAATGCTGTTGTTCATCACGATCACCGCACTATTTTCGCTTTTTACAATCTCGAGCAAAGCATCAGAAAAACGGTTGCCGGTATGTATCGCACTTTCATCCACATTAGCAACGTACAGAACAGGTTTCAGTGTCAGTAAACACAAATCGGCCACCGCTTCTATTTCGGTTTCACTCAATGCTAACAAGCGCAGGTTTTTGTCATTTTCGAGATGTTTCAAACATTTTGTCAAAACTTCTACTTCTGCTTTTGCTTTTACATCGCCGGTTTTCGCGGCCCGCTCTGTTTTCTGAAATTTCTTTTCGATACTGTCTATATCTTTCAACTGCAATTCCGTGTCGATGATCTCTTTGTCCGACACCGGATTAATCGCCCCTTCTTCGCGCAAAATATTCTCATCTTCGAAACAACGCACCACATGCACAATCGCGTCAACTTCACGGATATTGGCCAAAAATTTATTGCCCAATCCTTCACCCTTACTTGCCCCTTTCACTAAGCCGGCAATATCCACAAATTCAATGGTCGTCGGTACGATACGATTAGGCATTACCAATTCGGCGAGCTTATTCAAACGCAGATCGGGTACATCTACCTGTCCAACATTTGGGTCGATAGTACAAAACCGATAATTGGATGCCTGTGCTTTGGCATTATTGCTAACGGCATTAAAAAGGGTTGATTTTCCGACATTGGGCAAGCCCACGATACCTACTTGAAGAGCCATATTTTATTTTTAAAATCGGGCGCAAAGGTAATGAAAGGAATGTGATGTGGTCAGTATATTTTCCGCTTTCGCAAAAAAAGTAAATCGGTTAAGCCTTTATCTACCGCTTTCAATTTGTAGGATGGAACGGTAACCAAAAGGTTCCGTTTTGATACTACCTGAGAAAGGATGATCGAGTATAATGATCAAAAAAAACAACAGACCGACGAATGCACCCATGATTGCGCTCATGGTAAAATGGTAATTTTTATTCTCAACATCTAGCATCGACGCTAATACGGCTGTTATAAACCATCCAAGCAAAAGTGTCAGCCATATTATACGGGGTATTTCAGCCTGTGCTTCATAAAGCCGTTGATTTCTGCACGAGGCCAGTTCACCTGCAGTTTTCAGCAAAAGCTGGGCTTTCATTTGGGCATTGCCCTCAGCAGGATTCAAATGCTCAATAATTTCAAACAATTGTACAAAGCTTTTTTGTGTCACTTCGCTTTTCTGCATTTTTTCCATGGCTGGATACTCTTCGTCGACAACCAGTCGTACACATTTCAGGTATTGTGATCGAATACCGGAAATTTCAAAAACCGGAATCCGTTTCAAGATCAAAACATAAAACGCCCTTGGTATGTCCTCTTTCTGTATTAGTCTTCCCGGTTAAGGGATCTTCATCATTGTAAAAAAACCATC
>CAZFKA010000118.1:0-9898 GCA_964519155.1 uncultured Bifidobacterium sp.
ATCATCAAACAGATCATTGGTAATGTGTTCGAAGCGGTTGTTTCTGATGGTGAGTTTATATAACTCACTTTGCCCTTTTTTGATGGCTGTAACTGCGAGTGTATTTTCATCGCTCATAAAGCACATGCCGGTAATACGATCGATCTTATTGCTACTGATCACCCTGTTTTCCATTTTCGATTTTCCCGCTGTAAATATCCGCACATTCAACATATTTTTTCGTTGGTAGAGAATAGCCATTTTTCGTCCACTGGGGCTCCACGACAACAAGGGATAATCGGGGTCAGCCAATTCCATACCGGCCCTGATGCCACCTGCGATGATCTCGTAAGTTTTGTCGTATTTGATGTCTTTGACAAAAACTTTAAACTGACCATCCAATTTTTCCACATAGGCAATATCGCGACCCACAGGCGAAATGGCGATCTGGCCATAGACTGCATTAGGTTTTGTCTTGATACGCGTGATGATCTCAACATTGTCCGGTTTGAATTTCGCTTCTGTTTTTTCCGTTTGATTGATCTGGTAAAATGCTTCCCATTCGGTGAGAATTTCCTTGTAGGGTTTTCGCAAAACCATCTCAAGTGCATTGTTTACACTTTTACGATAACGGGTCAGATACAAGAGATTCGATATATAGTTTTCACCATACTTTCCAGCAATAAATTGCCAGAACGAGTGCCCGGCTATGGTCGGGTGTGTGAGTGCAATATCACTGATTTTTTTCGATTGACTTCCTTGCACAAGTGATCGTAATTCGGCTGATTTTTCTTCACTCCAGTCGTCTGAAATATATGCCACATAGCCTAAGGTATACCAATCGGGCAAATTCATCTTTACAGCATTTTTTACAACATCTTTGATATTATCGCCAAACAGCATATTGTCTTTGATCACCGAGGCAATCCCTTTAGTAATTTGTCTTTTAAGTTGTATATGGTCACCATTAAAATAAACAGGAATATTGTCGCCCACAACGTCAATTTTTCCGCCATTGGCCAAATTGAGCGCTTCATTCTTTCGACCAATATTGGTTTGTTTATACTCGCCGAATGAGTTATAGATAATGATGTTCAGTTTTTTATTTAATCGTCCACCCATCATATAAACAATATGCGACAATTCCTGTTCGGCTACATTTAACGCATATAAAGCATGGGCATTCCCTTTATCGTAATAAAAAGTGCGGAAATGGGTGCTGTCGTAATATTTCCAATCGAAGGTTCGGTATTGTACCCGGTTTTGTCCGAAAGGTTCCCATGAGGCCTGAGCGGAAAGCTGATGGGCAGACGCGCAGGCAAGGATGAAGAAGAGAAAAGACAGGTATTTATTCATGAATGGAATTTCCGTTTTTTTAAAATTAAAATTAAGTATTTTTTACTGAATTTTGACCATAAAGTATGATCTACGCTTCTTCTGTCGACGGATGCTCAGTATCTCACAACGAAAGCGGGAATTTTGTGCCAATTGCCCTTACTTTTGCAAACCCAAAGAAAAATAAAGGATGATCACACTACAATCTTTTTGCTTTAACCCGTTTCAGGAAAATTCGTATATACTGTTTAACGAAAAAAAGGAGGCCATTATTATAGACCCGGGAATGTATACGCCCGATGAAGCCAATACATTTTTTTCATTCATCGACGCAAAGGAACTCACGCCTCAGTATTTGTTAGGAACCCACACCCACCTCGATCACGTTTTCGGCAATGCCGCTGTGTTGCGAAAGTTTCCTGTTCCCTATGGATTCCATGAGAAAGATAAACCGGTGTTTGATGCAGCCAATGCATCCGCTGCCATGTATGGCTTATCATTTGAAAAATCGCCGGAACCGGATTTTTATATTCAGGAAGGACAGGATATAGTCTTGGGTGAAGACCGTTTGCAGGTTTTTCTGACCCCCGGTCATTCACCGGGATCGGTTTGTTTTTATTGCGAAAAGCAACAATTTGTTATCTCAGGTGATGTACTGTTTCAAATGAGTATCGGCCGTTCCGATTTTCCGGGGGGAAACCACCAAACGTTGATGAACAGTATTTGGCAAACGTTAATGGTTTTGCCTGATGATACAAAGGTATACAGTGGTCACGGACCGGTAACGACGATTGGTTTTGAAAAAATGAATAATCCGTTTCTCACGCAACGCTGATCAAAGGAGGGTTATACTTTTTTCGTGTAAGGCTATCCGCTTTTGTTTGTATAAGATGCCAACCGATTTCTTAAAATTCTTTTTACTCATGTGAAGGATTCTAATGATCTCCTCGGGTGAACTATTGTCGGTCAGCGGTAAAACCCCTTTATGATTTTCGAGATAGTTCAGTATCGTTGCGGCGCCTTGTTCGAGCGCACCTAAGCCTTTTTTCTGTAAACTGATATCGATGGTATTGTCTTCCCGAATATGCTTGATATAGCCTTTCAACTTATTACCCACCTTTACTTCCTGAAAAATATCGGAATGGTAAATCAGTCCTTTGTGTTGTTGGTTGATAATGGCATTGAAACCCAATGGCGTGGTCTCAAAAATCAACAAATCAACTTCCTCACCGGGTTCTACACTAAGCGAATCATTGTTTAGAAATTTATTGATCTTTGAGGAACCTACTAGCCGGTTGGTTTGATTGTCTTCGTAAGCATATACCACATAATGAAATCCTTCCAGCATGCGGGTGCTTTGTTCGCGGTGGGGTACGAACAAATCTTTTTCGAGACCGCATTCTAAAAAAGCCCCTTTATCGGTAGCACTCCTTACCCGCAAACTGGCAAATTCGTTGACTTTGATCCAAGGGCGCAGGGTGGTCGCTATCCAGCGTTGTTCGTAATCTTTATACAAAAAAACACGGATGTCGTCGCCGACAGCAAATTCTTTCCGGATATACTTATTCGGGAGCAATACATCATTGCCCTCTCCATCGGTAAGGTAAAAACCCACAGAGGTACTGCGATCGATTTTTAACGTGTTATAGTCGCCTAATTTGAACATGTTTCGCTAAACGATTTTAAATTATTGAATGATCCATTTTTGTACACCATGCTGTTCGCCATTATCGAGCGTAATGAGGTAAAGTCCTTTGGCAAAATCCGGCATACTTACTGCATTCTGTCCGTTTTTAAGCGATAGATTTTGCCGATACAATAAGGCTCCCGAAACATCAAAGACCGATAACATGACTGTTGTATACTGTTGTTCAGTAAACACGATCAGGTCGTGCGCTGATGGATTAATCACCGTGAAAGGCAAACGCCGCTCATTTCCTTCGAGATGCGGTAGCGCATTCGGAAAATTAAACTGATAATAACTCATGCAGGGATAATGATCGCTACTGCTATGCCCATAATCAGCGATATACGATGCGGCTTCCGTAAAAATAAAAAAGCTGCTGTCGGCATACCGACTATACAAATCAGGTGTACAGGCAATATTGTCGATGATATAACTGTCAGACCAAACATAGGTACTTTGCCCAGGGTAGATAGACGGTAGTGTGATGCCGTTAAATCCATGATCGAGCATATATTTGTAAGGAGAATTTACATTACCCGCAACCGTACTACCTTCCAGAAAATCGTTGTAATCGCCAATCACCATGATTTTTTTTCCGGGGAACAGGGCATTCAAACTATCTGTCATTTTTTCAGCACCACACAATCTGCGGTTATAATCTTCCTGTGCATCATAAGCCTTGCCATGCAGGTTAGTAAAAATCACGGTATCGCTCAAGCCATTGGCCAAGAGTAAACGCGCTTTCATCAGGTAAGGAAAACGTCCGGATCCGAAACAATAATACGCTGTGGTATCAGCAGGATAGGTGGATGATAATAATCCGTAATTACCCATATTGCTCACTTTTTGCGTATTATAAATAAATGCCAGCTTCTGACATCCTGCATAATAGGGATCGGCAATATTTGTGACGCCAGAACAAAATGTTGACACAGCAGATTGATAATTTGGTCCGAGTGAGGTGGTGAGATAATTCAACTGGCTGATACTCACCATTTCCTGCAGACAATACACGTCAGCATGAAGATCTTTTAACAGGGTCACGGCGTTAGTTTTCGCAAGCGCTGTATCGCAACCGCACATTTGGGGTTCGCCAAACCAACGCATATTCCAGTTACAAACGCGTAAGGTGCGATCGTCGGGTAATGATGTTCCTAAACACCAGACTTTACTGCGTACAGGATGGCCGTTGTACGTGAACAATAAACTGTCGCGCCACACCTTATCTGCCTGTGCCGGAGAGATTCGCACATAAACCGTTTGCGGGATGCCTGATGCGGCAGCACCGTAACTTAATTGAGTTGAAAAAGAATTATTGTCTTTTGACAACTGAAACGGTACTGAAGCATTGAGATTCAGCGTACCACTCAGTCCATTCATGGTAAATTGCACAACGCCACCGACTGAGCTTCCACCCGCCCCACATTGTCCGGTATTGACGAATTTTTTCGTGATGTTTACGGCATTTTCAAAGATGTTTACTTCATCTAAACGCCAAAGCGCTGCTGCGTTTGCGGTTGATGTATATTTGAATGCAATAAACAACGGTTGCGCCTTGTAGGGTGTCAGATCAATGTTTTCGCTCTGTAACCATTCATCAGAATTTACAGCGGGAAGGGTTATCGTCAGGGCAGTCCAGTTTGCGTTATTCGGATTGCCGCTGCCTGCATAGTTTGTCGATATCCAAACACTGATCGCATTGCCACTGAATTTTGTCCGGCTTTGAAAAAATAAATGGGGGAGAGAATATGTATTCAAATCCAATTGTGGCGATATCAGCCAGTCCTCATTATCATGATTAACACCTGCGCTATACCCATTCATATACACGCCATTACCCGACACACCACTACTTGTACATTTCCAGCTATCGGTGCCCGTTACACTGTATTGCTGCCACCCGGCCGGGAGAGCACCGGTGCAACTACTGAAGTCCTCTTGCAAGCCTGTTAGTTGTGCTTTAAGTTGCTGACCGATCAGGGTCAAAAAACAAATGAACAAAATGCCCGTTTTTTTCATCGCGCAAAGATAGAGAAAAACCTGGCAGACAGTTGATTAATTCAATTGTGTGGTAAGCGAACGATCAACAGAGGATCATGGCACTATCCGAAATTTTTATAAAAAATGACTGGAATTCTGCAAAATAAATCCTTGGGTCTGTACAGAACTTTGCAAGGTAAATGTAATGAATGCTCAACCAAAAAAAATGAACGATGAAAAGTAAAATGAACGCAGTATATGTATGTTTAAGTGCATTGTGGCTTGTGGGGTGCAGTCCCAAATATTATGTTCCCAATACCCAAAATGTTCCCTTGCTTTCCGAACGGGGCAATATGAGTTTATCGGCCTGTGGCAATACCCATCAGGCTGAGATACAAGCAGCAGTTGCTATAGCACCCCGCATTGCTGTTATGGCCAATGGTGCCTGGTATATGCCCCATACCGAAAGCAATGGCAGTGGTGGTCGGGGAGCACTTGGGGAAGTAGGTGCAGGTTATTTTTTACCGCTGGCCGGTCGTGTCGTTTTTGAAGCCTACGGGTTAGTGGGGTACGGGTATGTTGAAAATGAAATGCCTTATACGATTGCTGCCTATCCTTCCACCACTGGGAAAATCAATGCTGATATGTTGCGCTTTGCCTTGCAACCCAATATCGGGTATAAATCGAAATATTTTCAGGCAGCGATTTCATCACGTTTTGTATCACTCAATTTCAGCGATATCCGTGGCAGCTTGATGTATAACGAAACAGATCAATCTGCTTACTTGCGAAAAAACAATGCCATGTTTATAGCTGAACCTGCCATTACCCTACGGGGCGGATTGGAAAAAGTTAAACTGCAATTGCAATTAGCAGGCAGTTATAATTTGACCACAGCAAATTTCTTCCAGGAAACGTCTTTGCTCTCTGTTGGCTTGCCTGTCGGTTTGTGAAAGTAGTGCATGCGAGAGACAACAGATCCTAAATCGGTCATTATCAATATATTAGGGATGAAATTTATGCTGCGGGCTGGCAAGAGTGCGAATTTTGAATTATTATTGCAGACCAACAAATTGGGTTTGCATGAAAAAAAATTTCCTTCAATTGCTTTTTTGCCTAAGTGCGTCTTCTCTCACATGTTTGGGAGGCGGTTTTAAAATTGGGTTACAAGGTCAGCGGCAGGCGGGTATGGGCCATACCGGAGTGGGATTTGCCCAAGATGCTGCCACAATATATTTTAATCCGGCCGGTATGAGTTTTGTCGGGTCGCAGATCAATGGCGGATTTTTTTTACTTATGCCTTCGACAACATTTCAAGACAATAATACCAATACCCTTACCCATGCGGTACAGCAAGTGTACACCCCCTTTTCTGCTTATGGGCAAATGAAATTAAGTAAACGGTTCCATTTTGGCATTGGAGCCTATACACCTTTTGGTAGTGGGGTATTGTATCCGCATGAATGGACAGGGCGTTATATTCTACATAGTATCGAATTGCAAAGTATTTTCATTCAACCGACCCTTTCTGTAAAAATTGCCGATGGATTTTCTATAGGTGCCGGCTATATTTTTGCCAACGGAAGAGTGAATCTTGAAAAAGACATTCCGGTTCAAAACATGAACAGTACGGAAACACCACATGCCATGCTCGACGGGAAAGGCAAAGGCAGTGGGTTTAATGTGGGAGCTTATCTGCAGGGATCTAAAGCTTCGTTTGGTATAACCTATCATTCAAAAGTGAATATGAAGGTGAATGACGGTCAGGCAATATTTACCAATATCCCGGTTGCACTGGCTTCCTCGTTTCCACAGGGTAATACCTTTGATGCACGTTTACCTTTACCGGCTGAACTGGCGGTAGGCACAAGCTTCAAACTCAGCCACAGAACCACTGCCGCCATCGACTTGAATTATACGTTTTGGAAATCGTTTGATTCTCTTGGGTTCGATTATGCACAGAACTCGAGTTCGCTCAGTGATACGAAATCGCCCCGTTTATACCAAAATGCTTTTGCCATTAAAGCTGGTCTGCAACATGCAGCCACCAAAAATACAACTTTACGGTTAGGCGCCTGGTGGGACGAAACACCCGTGCAAGACGGTTACGTAGCCCCTGAATTGCCTGATAATAATAAAGTCGGATTGACTTGCGGAGCCAGTTTTAGAACCGGAGAAAGATTCTTTTTTGATTTTTCTTTGGTGTATGAGAGTATTCGCAAAAGAAACCAGACAAATCTTGAAACAGGCTTGAGTGGTACATTTCAAACAAAGGTGATCGCACCGGGTGTAGGCATGACTTTTCTCATGCAAAAGCGAACATATAAACGTAAAAAATACTAGACCTTGGCAGGGATAGCAGCGGAAAATTTTTTCAGCATGTGCCACGCTATCCTATCCATGAAAATATATAACACATGAATAAAAAAATATTGTCTTGCTCATTATGGCTGTTGGCAACCGGTTTTTATGCCTGCAAAACCAATCTGGAAAACAGAGAGGTGAGTGCGGGTAGTGCCGATTTTTCACGTTACGTTGCCGTCGGCAATTCATTAACAGCCGGTATGGCCGACGGTGCTTTGACCCTGGAAGGTCAGCAAAGCAGTTATCCTAAAATGTTATCGGAACAATTTGCGCTTGTGGGAGGTGGTGCTTTCAATATCCCTTATATGGCAGATGGTGG
Source organism: uncultured Bifidobacterium sp. (assembly GCA_964519155.1). GTDB lineage: Bacteria > Bacteroidota > Bacteroidia > Chitinophagales > Chitinophagaceae > OLB11. The sequence continues at coordinate 7,665 of CAZFKA010000118.1, forward strand.
AGGTAACGATGGAAGTGACAATCCAAGAAGGATTTTGGGTTTTGTATTGCCTTGCAACAGCAATATACCGACCTTATCACCGGTCTACGATCCTGCAGGGGCTACCCCTCTCGAAGCTGCTGTAAATCCGGGTCCGTACAATGCCATTGCCGTACCGGGAGCGAGGGCGATTGATGCCAACCTTGGATTGTACAGTTTTCTCAATCCGTTTCTACAGCGTTTTGCCACCACACCCGGTATCAGCACCATAATCTCTGAAGCCATGAAAGTGAATGCCACTTTCTTTACACTTTGGTTAGGCAGCAACGATGTATTATCGTATGCACTTGCCGGGGCCGTACCGCCGGTAAATATTCTCAGCCCTTCACTGAGCGACACTGCACAAGTCAGGGTTTCCATTAGCAATATCGTTGATTCACTGACCAAATTTGGGGCGAAAGGTGCTATTGCCAATGTTCCCGATGTTACTTCAGCACCTTATTTCACTACGATTCCTTGGAACGGAGCTATACTCACGAAAGGGAAAGCAGATACGCTAAATGCCGTTTATGCCGCAAACGGCTTGTCTGCCATCACTTGGCACGAGGGGGCCAACGGGTTTATGATCGTTGACAGTAGTGCAGCGCCGTTTATGCGTCACGCGACTGCTGAAGATCTCATCTTGCTTAGTACGCCCGCTGATTCACTTAAATGTGGACAATGGGGCGTATTGCCGAACAAACCCTTGCGCGATGCCTATGTAATTGACCAAACGGAAAAAGCGCTGATAGCTTTGTATACCGCCAAATACAATGCCTCCATTAGTAATATCGCCCAATTGCATGGTCTTGCGTTGGTGGATATGAATACGTTTTTGAAAACAGTAAAAACCGGCATGGTTTACAATGGAATCAGTCTGAGTGCCACCTATGTGAGTGGTGGAGCCTTTAGTTTGGATGGTGTACATCCTAATCCACGTGGGTATGCCTTGGTTGCAAATGAATTTATTCGCAGTATAAACGCAAAATACGGATCTACGCTTCCTTATGTGGATGTAACGAAATATCGAGGTGTTTTATTCCCTTAAGCCTTCGCTGATTTGCCCTTGGCTTGTGCAATTTGTTACAGTGTCAAAGTCAATACGGTATGCGTTGTAGCAATATGCTGCTTGATGTCTTCAATGATAAAACCGGCCTTTTCGATCAAGGACAGAAATACGCGGCTATCATACATCTGGCTGTTGCCATTGGCGATTGTGGTAAAATATAAAGAAGTCATTTGTAATGAATACATTGATGCATGAAAAGGTTGCTGATCCCAAAAAGTTTCATTGATCATCACCTTAGCACCTTTTTTCAATGCAGGTTTACATTTACGTAAGATATCTACGATTTCGTCGTCTGAAAAGCAATCGAGACACTGGCTCATCCAAATGATGTCATACTCTCCCGGTATGGTTTGGGTATTGTCGAGCAGGTCATGTGCTACCAATTGATAGCGACCCTCATATCCATCCGCTTTTAATGCTTCATCAGCCAATGCCAATTGTCCGGGCAAATCGAGGAGTGACATTTTTACCTCTTCATGATAGGCCATACAATGTTTACTGAATTTACCTGTATTGGCGCCAATATCGAGTATGGATGCCGGTGAATGGGCAAAGACCAGCGGCATGACTTGTGGAAAAACAAAATCAGAATAATAATGATCAAATTCAAACCAGCTTTTCGATTGTAAGGGATTCAGTTTTGATAATCCTTCATACAAGGTATTCCAGTTGCCCAAATAGGGTAGACCTGCAGGTTTCCCCGTTTCAATACTGTCTTTGAGTTTTGCCGCCCCTTCGTAACAAATATCCCGCATGAAGTTGGTATTTAATATCACCATTTTATCGGTATTAAACATGATACCGGTTTTCGTGATCAGGTATTTGCCTTCCTCCTCAAAAAGTAAACCGATACCGATACCCGCTTCCAACAAAATACGAACACCATAAGTGCTGATCGACATTTTTTCACAAATATTATCAAACCTTAAACCTTCGCTGCTTTCCTGCAAAAGCGTTAAAATACCATAATCGCGCAGAAGAATCGACGACTGAAAAGCATAGGGAGCAAAAGATAAAAAATGCGCTTTTTCTAAAGCTGTGAATGCATGGTAATCCCTGTCTTTAAAAAATGATTCTTTTTTCGTTTTTTCCATAGTGCCGTGAAATATTGTGTAAATATATCATGCAAAGTTTATTCGCAGCTTGT
>CAZFKA010000119.1:0-9802 GCA_964519155.1 uncultured Bifidobacterium sp.
GTTCATGCTTCTTTTTACCGTAGTGCTGATCGTAAAATCTTAATCAACAATCAATGGAAAATTATTCAGGCGATTTAGCCCCATCATCCTCCTTACAACTGGCTGCAGCCAGCGAAACACAATTAAGCAGTATCAGTAAATGGACCAAATTCATCGGTGTCGTATTTGTCGTGTTTGGCTCTGTGCTGCTGTTTGCAACCGTTTTATTGGCAGCAAGTTTTTCATCCTTGATGGAACAAGTGGTTCAAGTGAATGGCATTGAAAAAGAGATGATCGACATGCTGGAAAAAGGCGGCAAATACCTGATCGGTTTTGCTTTATTGGTTAGTGCAGCCGTTTTGGTCATCAATGGCATTTTGCTCTACCGCTTTGGTAACTATAGTCGTCGGTATCTGCTGCATCGCCACGAAGCTAATTTAAGTCAGTCATTCGCACAGCTCAAAAAGTATCTATGCTTCTCCTTCATCATGGGGGTCATTTCGGCCATCCTTTCGCTTATCTCGACATTTGTTTTCTTCGGCAGCGCTGTTTAACGCGTAATAGCAGTAAGCGCATAACCTTTTTGCTTGAGCAATCGCAATACTCCATTTTCACCGGCCAGATGACCTGCCCCTACCGCAATAAAACAGCTTTGCGTACGCATCATATCGGGTAACAACTCAACCCAATTACGATTACGGTCATCGATCAATGCAGCTTCATGACGTTCAAAATCTTTTGCAGAAAAAATGAGCTGATGGAGGGCAGCAATATCCTGCAGCTTATAAGCCGCGATCATGGCATCCTGTTGTTTAGCTTCTTCGCCGCGATCGCTTAGCCCTTGTGTAAGCATTTCTCTGATATCGCCATCCTTCATATCATCGAATATCTGCATTTGCGCTTTACCGGTTTCAAGACCGGCGATGGGAATTTTTTTCTGCTTGGCCATTGACATGAAATTCATCTCATACGACGAAGTATTGCTGCAACTAAAACTTTTCTGTGCGATGCTGGACAATAATATAAATGGCTTCAAATGTTGAAAAAAAGCTAAATCAATATCCAGTTGTTCTTTCAGCTTGTCCGAAAAGGCCTGATAGTCTTTTTCGCTTTCAAAAAAATCTTTCAACACTTTACCTTCCGGCAGCATCATACTTTTCTGGTACTCGATCAGGGTATTGGGATCTGACAGATCGATCTCCATAACCAGCTTTTCACTTTCGTTAAAAGCCTTGTTCATGTGATCGTAAAAAAAATAATCATCGTTGCAAATCATGTGCATGGTGCCAAATAAATAAGAAGGTTTGGACAGATCCTTCCCACTGATCTTCCACAACAAACTGTTTTGCGTTGTTTCGTCATGACTATTATTGGGTTGCGCAAAAAGGAGATTTGCAAAAAACTGCGTAAAAATACCGGCGAGTAAAAAAATACATTTTCGCATGACGATGAGTTTGTTTGATTGTTATGATGCTGCTATTTCCGGACGATACATCAATGAAAATGCAACAGCAGGGTGCACAACGCAAATCCCAGGCCAAGCATAACCGTTATGACTTTTTGGCTGCTGAGTTGATGATGCCTGGTACCACTTTCATATAAAATAGTAGTGGATATATGCAAAAAAGCACCGGCTACGATCGCATTGATGTAAATGAGCTGATTTGAAATAAAAAAGAATTTTTGTCCGAAGTACATGGCCATGATGCCTGCCACCGGCGAAGCGATCGCAAAAAAGAAGACCAATAAAACCCGCTGACTTTTTTTGACATCAGTGGCAACTAACAAGGCACTAAGTGTAATGGCCTCCGGAATTTTGTGCGCTGCAACGGCCAGAAAGATAGACGGCGACGTTCGGGTTGACTGATAATTGAAGCCCAGAGGAATACCCTCCATAAACGCGTGAATAAATAGACCCGTAAAAATAGGCGCAATAGCTTTCGACGACAGACCGTGTTCATGTATGTGCCCGTGTTCGATACCATGCGATAATCTTTGCAAAATCAATTGCAGCAGAAAACCAAACAATACTGACAGACCTGCCTTTTCACCCAAATCATGAAACACTTCGGGCATCAGATGCAAAAAAGTAATCGCCAGCAAAAATGCACCGGAAAACGCGAGCATCAGCGTCATCCAGGTATTATTGTACTTTTTAAATATTACCGGTATCATGCTGCCGGCTATCGTTAATACAAAAAGTAACAACAAGTAGATCCAGATCATACAGCTTGCAAAAGTAATTTAATTCAGACGAACTTTGCGGTGAAAATACATCGACAGCAATTTCGCGATGATCAACCCAAGCACTGCACCCGCACAAATATCAAAAGGGTAATGTACTCCACAATAAATCTGTGCAAAGCAAACCGCCAGGGCCCAGCATAGAACGACGGGCGTGAGATAAGGATATTTTTTACCCAAGGTAAAGATCATAAAAAACGCCAGCCCAAAATGATTGCTTGCATGGGCTGAAGGGAAACTGAACCCGCTGCCACAGGGCACAATTCGGTGAATCATCAGGCTGAGGGCAGGATCATTGCAGGGACGCAAACGTTGCACCAAATGCTTGATAAAATGGGCACTGATAGAATCGCAGAAGACGAATGTCAAAAAGAAGAATACACACCACATGAGTCCTGCCATACGGTATGCGGACCACATCCAAACCAATAAAAAAAGATACACGGGGGCCCATACATAAGGGATACGGAGAAAAGGCATCAGTTGATCGAAATAACGATTGCTCATGCCGTCATGAATCAGGCTGAACAGGTAAACGTCGATATGTTGGAGAAACTCTGGCAATAACTATTTTTGAAAGATCATGATCATTCTGGGCGAATTCGTTTCATCGTAAGCATCAAGCGCATAATTTCCGTAACAACTTGACAAGGTTAGGCCGGCCTGCTCAAACAAAGTTTTCAGTTGGTTGAGGGTAAAACTATTGACCCGCTCAGTGTATTGCAGTTGTCGCGGAGCATCATCGATCGTAATTTTTTTGAGGAATTGGTTCTCAGTATATGAGCGTTCAATTGTAAAAACAATGCCTTCACGCTCAATCACCTCATTACGCCTGGCATCAATATTGCCCAGGGCGGGAATCCGATTGACGAAATCGATCAGAAATTTTCCATCCTTCTTTAAACCCCCTGCGATACTTTGTGCCGCGAGTTGGTTATCGGCGGCTTGCGCAAAGTAGCCGAAACTGGTAAATAGATTGCACACATAATTGAAATAATGTACTCGAAAAATACGACGCATGTCATGCACATAAAAATGCAGCTGATCGTGTTCAAATTGGCGGGCATACGCTATACTTTCCATTGACAGATCTACCCCGCTGACATCTAAGCCATGACGGGCAAAAGCCAGCGCATGCCGTCCTTTGCCGCAAGCCAGATCAAGCAATCTTTCGCCGGGCTTCGCGCCAAAAAGTTCAACAATGCGGTCAGCAAAATGCTCAGCCTCCTCCATACCGCGATGCTGATACAACAAATGATAGTAATGCGAATCAAACCATGCTTCAAACCATTCCGCTTGCATAAAATACTGGATTTGCTTATTGTAATGTTATAACAAAAATGCAAAGTAAATATTATAAATTTGCACTCCTTAAAAAAAATATTTTGGCGTTAATCAAATCAATTTCAGGTATCCGGGGTACTATCGGCGGAAAACCCGATGAAGGTCTTACACCTATCGACATATTAAAATACAGTGCAGCTTTTGGCAAATGGGTAATGGAAACCACGGGGAATGCCCATATTGTGATCGGACGAGATGGCCGAATCAGTGGTGAGATGGTGCGCAATATTATTGTCAGCACCCTGCAAGCCATGGGTGTAAATGTGACAGACCTTGGCCTCACCACGACGCCAACGGTTGAAATGGCTGTGAAATTAGAAAAAGCCGGTGGTGGGATCATCATTACGGCCAGCCATAACCCAAAAGAATGGAATGCCCTGAAGCTGCTGAATCAACACGGCGAATTTATTTCAGCACTTGATGGTGAGCAGGTATTAAAAATGGGAAATGAACAGGATTTTCAATTTGCCGATATTAACAAAATCGGACAAATCAGCAGCGACGATAGCTATAGACAAAAACATACCGACCTGATCGTTCAACATCCTTTGGTAGATCCGCAGGCTATTGCTGAGCGCAATTTTAAAATTGTGGTTGATGGCATCAACAGTACCGGAGCGACCTATGTGCCTTTTTTACTGCAAGCCCTTGGCGTAGAAAAGATTGAAGTGATCAACGCAGAGGTCAATGGAAAATTTGCACATAACCCTGAACCCCTCCCCGATCATCTACGGGAAATTTCAAATACGGTCGTGAAGCAAAATGCTGATCTTGGTATTGTAGTTGACCCTGATGTGGACCGTCTTTGCTTTGTATGTGATGATGGCAGTATGTTTGGCGAAGAATATACGTTGGTAGCAATTGCCGACTACGTATTGAGTCATACCCCCGGCAATACGGTTTCGAATATGTCGAGTACCCGGGCATTGAAAGATGTAACCCTCAAGCATGGCGGCGAATATTTTGCCAGCGCTGTCGGGGAAGTCAATGTCGTAACGAAGATGAAAGAAGTCAATGCAATCATCGGTGGTGAAGGCAATGGCGGCATTATTGTTCCCGACCTTCACTACGGCCGGGATGCTTTGATCGGTATCGCCTTGTTTTTAACCCATCTCGCTAAATTTGGCAAATCTATTTCGGCATTGCGACATACCTATCCCAATTACTATATGTCGAAAAATAAAATTGAACTCGATAAAGATGTCAATGTAAAAAAAATATTTGAAGGCATCAGGGAGATGTATAAAAAACAACCCATAAATACTGACGACGGACTAAAAATTGAATTCGACAATGAATGGGTACACCTGCGTACATCCAATACAGAGCCAATCATTCGCATCTACACAGAAAGTACTTCTGAAACAACTGCTGAGAATATTGCAAAAAAAATCATGCAGGATATCAGCGCCCTGATGAAACAGCAATAGATTTTCATTATAGAATTTTTATCATTTTATCAATAGGTAAATGTTCACTATCCGGTAAAGTTGGCTTATCATTGCATGCTTTGAGAAAATTGTCGATCATATTATTTTTTATTTTTAGCTGCATATTGTTTGCCGGCACCAATAATATCATTACAGCTTTGTCGGCCTTGTCATCCCTATTGCCGACGGAAATGGTGAGCGCCAAACTCAAAACTTCTCTCAATTCGATCATGGAAGAAGAGAAATCGGAAAAAAATGAAGATATACCCGACGGCAAAATCATTGATATCATTTGTGAAGATATTCATGGTATACATTTCTTTTCATCTTCAAAGCAGGCTGACGGAATTCCCCTAAACGAAAGGGTATTCAGTCTCCATCATCCCAGTATTTTTATTCCCCCACCGAATATTTATCAGGCATAATACCGATTTTTCAGCAGTCGCGATACTGCTGTGCATTGCATTATCTTTTTAAATATTCAATTTCAATGAACAAAAATAAATCCCTGTTTTCGTCTGTAAAAACAGACATCCCCGCAGGCATTGTGGTCTTTCTGGTTGCCTTACCTTTATGTCTCGGTATAGCCCTTGCATCAGGTGCTCCTTTTTTTAGCGGTATTATTTCCGGTATAATCGGGGGTATCGTCATCGGGGCCCTCAGTGGCTCACGGCTGAGTGTCAGCGGTCCCGCAGCGGGTCTTGCTGCTTTAGTGTTGGCCGCGATCCACAATATCGGCGACTATCGCTTATTTCTTTGTGCAGTAATGATAGCCGGCATTTTGCAAGTCATCATCGGGTTAGCCCGTTTGGGGGGTATTGCCAATTATTTCCCCTCAAGTGTGATCAAAGGAATGCTGACCAGTATTGGGATCCTCATTATTGCCAAACAAATTCCGCACGCGATGGGCTATGATAAAAACGAACACGGGCACCTGACCGAATTACTGCCCTGGGGCGATTTGCACGAACTGCTGCATCCCCTGCGTCATATTGATCTTGGTGTGTTTTTTATTTGTATACTGTCGATTGCTATTATGCTGATCTGGGAACGGCCGTTTTTTAAAAAACGGTTCAAATTTATTCCCGGGGCATTGGTTGCGGTAATTGTTTCTGTCATTGCATCGGAAATCCAGAACGCATTGCATAGCCCTTTCCTTGTTGAACCTGACCATTTGGTTACCATAACGCCGGCAAATAGTGTATCAGAATTTTTTAGCTTTTTTACCTTACCCGACTTTTCCGGTTTTACCAATAGCAAAGTACTGACAACCGGTGTCATGATCGCTATTATAGCATCACTCGAAACCCTGCTGAGTATTGAGGCAGTTGACAATCTTGATCCTGCGCGAAATGTTACCAATACCAATCGCGAATTACTGGCACAAGGTACTGGCAATATAGTGGCCGGGCTGGTTGGCGGTTTACCGATCACCAGTGTAATCGTTCGCAGTAGCGCCAATATCAATGCCGGTGCAACAAGCAAATTGTCGACCGTCTTCCACGGCATGCTCTTGTTGGCATGCGTCATCACCCTCGCGCCTGTGCTGAACAAAATACCCCTTTCTGCGCTCGCTGCGATCTTGTTGCTGACCGGATACAAACTGTGTAAAATTTCGGTTTTCAAACAAATGATCTCGAATGGCAAATACCAGTATATCCCGTTTTTTGTTACCGTTGGCGTTATCTTATGCATCGATCTGTTTGGCTTGCTTCCCGCATTAAAAGGCGAAGGTTTGCTGATCGGTGTGGTTGCCGGACTCATCACGGCTTTCGGTGCGATTTTACATGGCAACCTGAAAAACTCGTATTATTTTCATCGGATCAACCATCCTGAAAACGAAATCATTATTTTACATCTTTCCGAAGAGGTTTCATTTCTAAACAAAGCCAGTATACGCGAAACACTCGACCATATTCCTCAACATTCTGTGCTAAAGATTGATGCCACAAAAACCCATTACATCGACTTTGATGTGTTGGAACTGATCAAAGAATTCCGGGACATCAAAGCCCCCTTAAAAAACATCAATTGCGTTTTGGAAGGTTTTAAAGAAAAATACAATATCGACAATAGTTACAGTCTGTCGTCGGCACATTAAAAATTAAAAAAAAATAGTAAATATGGAAAAATCATATCAAAAATTATTACTCAACAATAAAGAATGGGTAAGCAAACAACTCGACGCCAACCCGGAATATTTTGAAGAACTGGCCAAAGGACAATCACCGGAATACCTTTGGATCGGTTGTAGCGACAGTCGGGTACCCGCAAATGAAATAACCGGCACCCAACCGGGTGATATTTTTGTGCATCGTAATATAGCCAATATGGTAGTGCATACCGACATGAATATGCTCAGTGTATTATCCTATGCGGTGGAGGTCCTTAAAGTCAAACATATTATTGTGTGTGGGCATTATCGTTGTGGTGGTGTTCTGGCTGCGATGGGAAACAAACAATATGGCTTGATCGATAACTGGTTACGCCATTTGAAGGATGTATATCGTATCCATCAGACAGAGCTCGACAGCATCAGTGACGAATCGGATAGGGTCAATCGCTTTGTTGAACTCAATGTGATCGAACAGGTACTCGATCTGGCAAAAACATCCATTGTGCAAAATGCCTGGAAAAATAAACAGGCACTCCATATTCATGGTTGGGTATACGATATTCATAACGGATTGATCAAAGATCTTGAGGTAACATGCAGACAAGTACAAGATATCAGCCAGGTTTACCAACTCGACTACTAAATCGGAATACATTTTTCATTTCGTCTTTTAATTGTGACAAAACGCCCAGATCGGAATTTTTCGGTCGGGCGTTTTCGTTTGCCCATTTATAAAAAATGTGGAAAATTGCTTACATTTAGCTTTTCACCACATGAAGCAATTCTTCACTTTAATGCTGGCCATCGCCGGATTATTCCCTTGTGTTGCGCAGAACAAATATGTCGACAGTCTGCAGCATTGGCTGCAAACCCACTATGAACAGGACAGCAATCGGGTAATGAATACACACCGACTCTCTTACCGGCTTTCAGAAATCGATCCGGCCAGAGCATGGCGATATGCCAAAGAAACAGAAATACTGGCCACTCGTATCAATTTCACAAAGGGAATTTGTTTAGCCAACATCAATTTCGCCATACTGGAAACCAACGAAGGAAATTTTAAAAACAGCGCTGAATACTATTTAAAAGCCATACAATATGCCGAAAAAATAGACTACCAAAGGGGCATCAGCATATCGTATAACAATATTGGCGACAATTACCTTAAACTGAAAGAGTATAATAAGGTGATCGAATATTCAGAAAAAGCACTGGCCCTGAATAAAAAAATAGGCGAATTACGCGGACAGGCTATTAACCTCGAACAAATCGGACAAGTTTATTTCGCGAAAAAAGAATTTGACAAAGCAATCAAATATTGGAATGAAAGTTTAGTACTGGCCACGGCTTCCGAAGACCCGAATATCAATACCCAGCTTAAAATTGATATTGCCAAATATTATCTCGAAACCAATCAAACCGCCAAGGCATTTACCTATCTGAAAACAGCGGATTCCCTTGCTGCCGTATCAAACGAAATATTTTTGCAAATACTGGCCTATAAAGCATTTGCGACAGGATTTCAAAAAAACAAACAACACGACAGTACCATTAAGTATTTGCAAAAGGCTTTAGCGGCCTCCCGATCGCTTGATAATAAGACGGAAGAATGTGAGATCTATAATTTGATGGCTGCCCATTTTGAAAGTACCAATCGCTTTGATTCCGCCTTCTTTTATCTGCGTAAACACAAAGTACTCGGTGACACCGTATTGAGCGACAAAAATTTTGCACATCTCGCCTTTATTCAAACTCAATATGAAACGGAACTAAAAGAAAAAGAGAATCAGCAATTGCGTTCGATACAGCTTTCGCAAAACAGGATCATTTCTGAAAAAAATGCTTTGCTCATCGCCACCGCAATCGCGCTCCTGCTGGCTTTGCTGTCTTTTGTACTGATCTACCGAACCTATCAAAACAAAAAACGACACCTTGTGCTCGAAGAAGAGAAAAAGATATCGGAATATAATCAGCAACTGGCCGAACTCGAGATCAAGTCGTTACGGGCACAGATGAACCCGCATTTTTTGTTCAACTCCCTGAATTCTATCAGAAATTATATAATTAAAAATGAACCCAAGATCGCCAGCAATTATTTGGCAGACTTTGCATCGCTCATGCGTAAAATTCTCGACGCTTCGCAACAAAGCAAAATATCGCTGCAAGAAGAAGTGGAGATGCTCACCCTCTATCTGGATCTGGAATTGATGCGCTTTTCGAACCGTTTTACCTACAGCTTTCATTTAGATGAATCGATAAAAGATGAAGATTTCGATATTCCGTCCATGGTAATACAGCCGTTTGTGGAAAATGCCATTTGGCATGGCTTACTCAACAAGGAAAGTGATGCCCATCTGAATATCAACTTCAGGGAAATTGAAAATAACGACTATGAAATATTGTGCGAGGTTATCGATAATGGCATTGGGCGAAAACAAAGTGAAAAATTCAAGAATAAGCTCCATAAACACAAATCGAAGGGCATTGATATTACCAAAGAACGTTTGAAACGCCTTTCGAAAATTCCGCAAAATGATTCTATACAAATTATTGATCTTGAGGATGAAAACGGGGAAGCTTTGGGCACGATGGTGAAAATACATCTCCCTATTTTGTAAAAAGGGGGCAAAAGAATTAGATTTGAATAAAATACTTGTTATTGTATCTTTGAACCCTTATTTTTATG
>CAZFKA010000120.1:0-9323 GCA_964519155.1 uncultured Bifidobacterium sp.
ACTTTAGTCCGGTTTGAGTTATCATATCACAATTTAGTGCATATTGCAATATGCCGCCCTGGCTGTTTATCCGCGAATTTGATTCCATTCTGCGGCAGTCAATGGCAAATTTGACTCCCGAATATACAATCGACAATAATATTGCGATTCACCCGACCGCCATACTTGAACAAGGCGTTGTGATCAAAGGTCCGGCTATTATCGGTAAAAACTGTTTTGTGGCTGCGCATGCCTATATCCGTGGTCCGGTATGGCTCGGCGAACGCGTAAAGATTGGCCCCGGAACCGAGATCAAACAAAGTGCCTTATTCAGCGACAGTGCTTTTGCTCATTTCAACTATATCGGCGACAGTATCATCGGCAGCTTTGTCAATTTTGAGGCGGGTTCAATTGCAGCGAATCATTTCAATGAAAGACCAAACAAAAGCATTTGCGTTGCTGTGCATGGCCAGCGCATCGACACAGGCTGCGAAAAGTTTGGTGCTTTAGTGGGCGACCAATGTAAAATCGGTGCGAATGCAGTATTGTCACCCGGTACAATTTTGTCGCCTCATACTATTGTCGGGCGTTTACAATTAATTGATCAGGAGGTGTAAACTGTGTGGGTGATTCAAAAATGAGCCGGAATATTATCATTTCCTTATCAAATAAAAATAAAGGGGTTTCAATTCGAAAGAATAAATTTGCAGCCATTATTATCAACGCAAATCTTTATCAATGAGTAATTATCCTTATGTTCCTTATGGCACTACCGTACATGGCGAAGAAGAGATCAACGCCGTGGTCAATGTTTTAAAAACGAGCACCCAAATGGGTAAACATGTACGTGAACTGGAAAGTAAAGTTGCCGAACTGTATCAGAAAAATTACGGTATCGGTGTCAATTCCGGATCAAGTGCCTTATATCTGGCTGCAGACTTGTTGAACTTTGATGAAGGGACAGAGATCATAACACCTGCGTTGACATTTTCGACGACGGTAGCGCCGCTGGTAAAAAGAAAATGGGTACCGGCTTTTATTGATGTGGAAGAAGGAACCTATAATCTGGATGCAAACAAAATTGAAGAAATGATCACCCCACGAACGAAGGCGATGGTGATTCCCAACCTTATCGGGAATCTTCCTAATTGGCGGCAGATCAGGGAGATAGCAGACAAACATAATATTTTTCTCCTGGAAGACAGTGCCGATACAATCGGTGCAGAAATTGACGGCGAAAGCAGCGGACGATTTACCGATATGAGTACCACCAGTTTTTACGGATCGCATATCATGAATTGTGCGGGCAATGGCGGTATGTTATGTGTCAACAATGAAGAACATTATAAACGGGGAAAACTTTTGCGCAGTTGGGGCCGATCATCGTCGTTGTTTGTGGAAAGCGAAGCCATCGAAAACCGTTTCAATGTTGAAGTGGATGGTATACCCTACGATGCAAAATTTGTATTTGAAGAACCCGGATACAATATTGAACCATCTGAGATGGGTGCTGCTTTTGGTCTGGTACAATTGGCGAAATTGCCTCACAATATCGATTTACGCACCACACATTATCATAAAATGCGGACGTTTTTTGAGCAATATGAAGAGTATTTCATTTTGCCCAAGCAATTACCGAATTCGCGTACCGGTTGGCTCGCCTTTGCGGTAACCATCAGAGAAACAGCGCCGTTTATCCGTCGTGATCTGCAAATTTTTCTTGAAAAAAGAAATATCCAGACCCGAACGGTGTTTACCGGCAATATTCTGCGTCAACCGGGTTTTAAACATGTTGAGCACAAAGCGTCAACAGACGGATATCCCGAAGCCGATAGAGTGATGCGTGGCGGTATGCTTATGGCTTGTCATCACGGGTTGAATGATACCCAGATCGCACATGTCATGGAAAGCGTTACTGCTTTTATGCAAGAGAATGCTTAGGTTTTAGGGGTATTGACCAGCAAGTTTTTGCTTTCGTATCAAAAACATCTGCAGCTTAACCGGGCTGGAGAGGGCAATTTTTTAAATTCGTAACGAACGCAGCGAATAGAGAAGTTTATTGTGGACCTAAACAATTTCTCTGCAATATTGGCATATTTTAAAAATTAGCATAGTTTTGGTGTACAGAGTTTCAAAATAAAAATTAAACAGATGAATCCGAATGAATTTAACCAGTATGCCATCAAACACCGGGGCATCAGCAGCGCTACGTTACACAACTTTACTTCACATCTCAATAAAAAGGTTACCAACCTTACGCCATACATTATTGAAGAACGTCCGATGAATGTTGCTTCGATGGATGTTTTTTCGAGACTGATGATGGACCGTATCATTTTTTTGGGCGAAGCCATCAACGACTATGTGGCCAATATCGTAACCGCACAATTGTTGTTTCTTGAAAGTACTGACCGAACCCGTGATATACAAATGTACCTGAATAGCCCGGGTGGTAGTGTTTACGCGGGTTTGGGTATTTATGATACTATGCAGATCATACAACCCGATGTCAGCACCATTTGTACCGGCATCGCTGCCAGTATGGGTGCTGTGCTGATGTGTGCCGGTGTACAAGGGAAACGTTCTGCTTTGAAGCATAGCCGTATCATGATACACCAGCCGATGGGTGGAGCCGATGGTCAGGCCAGCGATATCGAAATCACCGCGAGAGAAATTGGTAAATTAAAAAAAGAACTGTACGAAATTATCGCATTACACAGTGGACAAAAATTTGCCAAAGTAGAAAAAGACAGTGATCGTGATTATTGGATGACTGCTGAAGAAGCGAAGGAATATGGTATGGTGGATGAAGTGTTGGTCCGTAACCCCAAAAAGTCGATCGAATAATTTCCCCCCGCAAACCCTTTGAAAGATCGTCGAGTTGTCGGCGATTTTTTTTTGTTTAAATTCAGTCCGTATCGTTTTCTGTTTCTCCGTTGCAGCAAGGCACAATGTTGTTACCGCATACCGTACATTGATAGTGGCCATGTATGAATACGGGTTTTGTCGGATGCTGACAAATGGGACAAATTTCCATGCTAGCTAAGATAAGATCCTTTGTTTGATTTTTGCATGCCTTTTTGTTGCAAATGGCAAAAGTTGTTTGCAGACAAACGCCTATTATTTACAGGATGTATTGTTGTTGGTCAATAAAAAAATGATTTTATTTTTCACTAACCGCAATGATCACGCCCAACTGTCCGTCTTCTTGTTTCCAGTTTTTTTCAGGCAAAAATGTTTTTGAAATATTACCATCGAGATAGAGTGCATAAGCACATCCCAGATCGCGGAAATAGGTTGCGAAATCGTAAAAGTTGATTGCTTTCTTCGACATCACAAATACAAGCCGTTTGTCGGGTAAAACACCTACCCCATTCCGGATATTCAAGTTGCTTGAACCCTGTTTGAATGCAGGATGTATTGTACCGCCAAACAGTAGCATGGGCCCCGATTGTGTCGCATAAACGATGTGCGGGTCTGGTACAAAATCTTCGCTTTTGCAGATGAAGGCTTTTTGCTGATCGGTGATATACAATATGCCATTGGGTTTAAGGTAAAAATTTCCTTCGCCTGATTTTTTCTCCAGCTTACTCAATATTCTTTTTTGTTCGATATACAAACCAACCGGCGAAAAATCGGGTCGAAACATTCCGCCATTAACTGCAAACAGAAGCTCTTTGTGGTGGGCCGTATACCATTTACGCAATTCATGCATATTGTAAAAGTGCTTCTTGTTGTCGTCGAGCCAATGCATACGTATCTCCTGTTTGCGTGGATCTGCCACATAAGTAATAAAGCGTTCGTCGTTCAACAGGTCTTGCGCGCTAAGGTGTCGTTGTTGCACCACAAGCGTAATCAACAATAGAAGCAAAGATGGAAATCGAAACATGAAATCAAATTTAAGTTCTGTAAAAGTAATTGGGTTTGCAATACAGATCGAAAACAACCGAATATGATTTTTGGAAATGTGTCGTTATCTTTTTCTCTAATCTATACAACCTCGCAGCTAAAACCAATACGACTGAGTTCATCAAAATAACCCGGAAATGATTTACTCACGCAGGCTGCATCATCGAGTACAAGGGTATATCCGGCCAGGGCGAATAAAGACAAATTCATAGCGATTCGATGATCGGCATAAGTATGCACAAAAATAGTTTCTGATGGATTGATCGGTTGTGCTGTAGAAAACGTCAACAAACCTTGTGCATAGGTAAACGACAGACCGAATTTTTGCAGTTCGTCAGACAATGCTTGTAAGCGATTTGATTCTTTGTATTGCAAATGATCGATACCGCTAAACTGAATTTGCGGAAATCGTATTGCGCAGGCGACAATGAGCGGTATGGCAAGATCGGGATAATTTGTCATATCGTAGGTTCTGGCCTCTATGGGTCGAATCAGCTTATATTTACGTATACAGAATATATCTCCTTCGAAATAGCTTTCGATTCCAAAATGGCTGGCAATTTCCTGGATATAGGCATCTCCTTGAAAACTATCTGGAAGCAAATGCGTAAATCGCAATTCAGTCTCATCCGTCAGCATTGCATAGGCATAAAAAAATGAAATACTGCTCCAGTCGTTTTCAACGAGGAAGTCATTCGCCCGGTATGCCTGGGCCGGAATCTGAATTTGATTGTGTGTAAGGGCGTAATGAATGCCGAACACTTCCATCAATCGCAAGGTCATGACGATATACCGATACGACACTATTTCCTGACCGAGATCGATTGATAAGCCCTGCGGTAAGCTTGGGGCAATCAAGCACAGGGCAGACGCAAACTGGCTCGACTCATGTGCGTCTACACTGACTACACCGCCACCGAGACTTCGGCCTTTGATGAGCAAGGGCGGATATCCCGTTTGTTCGGCGTAAGTGATATCCGCTCCCATCGAGCGCAAAGTATTTACCAAAGCAGCAATCGGACGTTGATGCATTCGGCCACTCCCACTTAACAGAAATTCACCCTGATCGATTTGCGATAAGTAAGCGGTCAGAAATCGGAAAGCCGTACCGGCATCTTCTACATTAATGCATTGTTTCTGCACAGACGATTGAATCTGTTGCAACGCGTTTTGTAAAATTCGGGTATCGTTTGCTGCCGACAAATTAGCTATCTTAAATGAATCTGTACACAATGCATGGATGATTAAGACACGATTGCTGATACTTTTTGATGCCGGCAAACGTAAAGGACCTTCCAGGTGTGTAAACGGATGTTGATATCTAACACGGAGCTTACTCATCACAATTAGCCATATCCTTTATCAATGATCGCAGGGTTTGCAAGGCCAATTCTATCTCATGCGGCTCTACAGGCACTTGCCAACGACAGTCGCCCGGATTTTGTAACAAACTCATTCTGTATCCGCCATTGTTTTTTTTGTCATTGATCAGAAATTTCTCGAGTTGAGCAAAAGTACAACTGAACGCTAATTGGGGAAATATTTTTTGTTGAAAACGAAGGAGCTGGCTGATTGTATCAAGCGGCATACCGAACTTGATATGACTCAGCATCATTTCAACTAAAAGACCAGTCATCACTGCTTCACCATGCAGCAAGGAGTATGCGGTTGTATGCGAAAAACTCTCTATGGCATGACCTATACTGTGACCCAGATTCAAGGTTTGTCGGACATGTTCGTCCTGCTTATCTTGCTGTACAATTTTGGATTTGAATCGAATAGATCGCTGAATGCATTCGGCGGTGTAAAAATAAGCTGTGTCCTGTTGCAAATACTGTTGAAAGATTTCCTCACCCTGGAGCAGGGCGTGTTTCATCATTTCGGCGATTCCACTTTTTAAGATCCTATCGGGCAATGTGTTTAAAAATACCGGATTGATATACACACTTTGCGGATCGTTGAATACCCCTAAACAATTTTTTGTCTGTTGAAAATTAAGCCCGCATTTCCCGCCAATCGACGCATCTACCATACCCAGCAACGTTGTCGGCACCTGAACAAACGGAATCCCTCGTTTGTAAATAGACGCAACAAAACCTCCAAGATCGCAGATCATCCCGCCGCCGATATTGAGCAACAGCGATTTCTTATCTGCCTGTGTACGCCAAAGTTCCTGCCACACCCATTCAGCAGCAGCTATCGTTTTATTATGATCGCCATCGGGTACTACAATCAGTTTGGCATCGCGTAAAGCGGGATGCATTTTTCGAATTACCGGTACACAAAAACCATTTGATTTGGCGTCAGCTAAAAGATATAATGGCGCACCGTTTAAAGTACGCAAATACTGATCGAAAGCATCTGCCGTATAAAATAGGTCTGTCATTATGTTACACTCATTAATTGATCTGCAGAAAACGCCTGTGGAGGCGCGTTAAACCATTGTTTGACCTGGTTCCAGGTGTCCTGAAAAAGATCCGATATCCGATACGCTTCCAAATGCGATGCTTCATGCCAAATGCTATAGGTATAAAAAATATCCGGGTGCTGACGATCTTGCCACAGTTCGAGATAAGTGCATCCGGGAAAGTGACGGATCATTGCTTTGCGTTCTTCAAACAGTTGTCTGAACTGCTCGGTATACCGGCTATCAAAACTAAGTTTTACAATCCTGATCATTCAAAAAATATTTTGACATTGCTATAAAATAAACTTCTTTCATCAGCATCTTTAAATCCAAACAAGGAGGCGGCATGTCCTTTATTGATGGCAATTTCGAGAAAACCAGCCGCGTTAAACAAACAAAGCTTTTCGTTGACCGGGACATCATGATAATGCTCGCTGATGGTATTGATCTCTTCATCGCGCATAAACAGTATGCGAAATGCCCTTCCTTTAGCCGTTTCGTAAAAAAAAGTCCGGGTGACATTCAGCACTACATTGCCGTAGCTGTCGATATGCAACACTTGCGCTTCAAGGGTATTGTTTGATTCGAAAGCAAAAGCCGGTCTCCTGATCATGATTTGATTAACTGCTATATTTTCTATATTGGGCTTGAGACCTTGCAAGATCTGCACCGCATTCATGGCAAAATGCTCTACTACTTCTAGATAGTTATATAGCACGAGTTTGTCTTGTAACAAAAATATCTGCGCCGGTCGGTCATCAAACAATAAGGTTAAAAATCCATTATCAGCGCAAAAAATATGCTGCCCGTTTTCAAATACATACAATAACTGCCGGTTAGGGTTTGCGTACAAATCGTTCAACACCAAATGAATGGTACCGCGTGGAAAATGAAGGTATGCACTCTTAAAAATATAGGCGGCCTGTTGCAGGTTATGTGGCGCAACATGGTGACAGATATCCAAAATATTGGCATCAGGAATATGAAACAGGATCTTGCCTTTTACACTTGCTGCATAATGATTTTGTAACCCAAAATCGGATGTCAGCGTGAATGGAAACATGGAACAAAAGTAATAAACTAATTGAATAAAAAATGCGTTCCCTCAAGCTGTTCTGTCCAGTTGAAGGAACGCGATAAGCAATTGTTTCCTTATTATTTTTTTTCTATGACCTGCTTTGCCAAAGAAGTTCCGTCGGCATCGGTGCAGGTCAGGATAAACATCCCTGCTGCTAATTCGCTGATATCGAACACCTGAATACGTGCGTCTTCCCCTTTTGCTTTTCTGATCGATTTGATCTTTTTGCCGCTGTAATCAATGAAATTAAAATAAAGCGTCTGTTGCGACAGCAATTCCGAAAGTCTGACATAGAGCGTATTATTATCAACCGGATTGGGATAGATTTCAACATTCGCTCCGGCTTTGCCCTGCAAATTTACGACATGACTGTATCGACTTTTCCCATCAATGTCGACCATTTTCAGACGATAGGTATAATTTTCCAGCGCGTGGAAGTCGCGATCAGTATACAGATATTCGGTGGCCTCTATGGCTTGGCTTGCATTGATTTTCGCGATCGTCTCAAAATCATTACGCCCTTCGATCGATCTCTCAACCTGATATTCGGCAAGATTCTTTTCATTCGTTGCTTTCCATTGCAAACGATTTTCGGCTTCGCTCATCTTCGAACCTTCAAACGAGATCAATGTCACAGGGAGCGGTGCATACAAAATATCAAACGCGGCTATCCGGGTTGTCCATGGCGAAGGGTTTGGCATATACATACCGGTAGTCCAGAAGGTGGCATCATTTGCCGGATCAATTTGCATATCATTATAGTCGCCCCAACGATTATTACTGTTATTAGTAGAGCCTGCCATGATGGTTTGCTCAGGTTCTGACATCGTGTTTAATGGATCAGATACTTTACGACCGGTGAGTCGCAAAGATGGAAATACATTTTTACTGCTCACATTATAAACCAATCCGATACTGCCTTCCTGGTTAATGCCGATTGTTCCCATCCAACGACTATTGGTATCAGGTGCATACGTTGATTGTTGGTAGATCGACCAGGGGCCTAAAGCATTTCTACGGAGTTCGTACCACCTGACACCCGCCTGGTCAAGGCCTGTAGCATCTACCGAATGACTCAGCACAATGGATTGATGGGTATTAAAATTACGGTACCAAACACGATTCATAATGATTTCGCGAATCGGATCGAGCCGCGTATTTCCGGGTTGTCTGATACAATTCAACGTTACATAACCACAAAGATCGGTACTAAACGGCGCTGTAAGTAAACTGGGCAATTGCGCCATCGTGGATAAACCCGGTGTGATGAAATTTAAATTGAGTTCCCACATTTCAAGCGCATCGCTCACACCACCACCCCAGCCATCATCGGTCATACGCATCACCAGGGGCAAGGTGCCCACCGGAGGCAAATTGGTGCCGCTGATATTTACCGGTGCTGCAGCCTGAAAACCTACAGCCGGACTGCCGGGTATCGAGAAGCCAATCATGGTGGTGGTTACGGCTCCGGTAAGCATAGTAGGACGATCGAAAGCGTACACCTTATTGGTGGTTTCGTTCGTGGTGCAGATATACGCATTTTCCCATACACCATATTTTGGATAGTCAGGAAAAGTAGGTGCGATAAACTGGTAGACATACCATGACCCCGTTGGATTATTCGTTTGCGAAACCATTACGATCAATTTATTGCCGCTACTCGAAAATTCGGTCAGCACGTAACGATCTGCAAACTGATCATACACCGCTACCGGGTCACCCAAGCCGGGTACACCCGTAATGGCATCCATATATTGAGCGGGCACTACTACACCACCCGATTTGTTGTAAATGGTGATTCGTCCACCTGATGATCCGTTTATCATTTGCACGACGTGATTGGCACCAACACATAGCGACGGATCGGCGGGAGAAACGGCGGTATTGCCATGACCGGCAAAATTTTGAATAATGGAGGTCACGCGCTTTTTATTGTCGCCAAAGAAATCC